>JBKJNA010000207.1:0-3355 GCA_046596195.1 Acidimicrobiales bacterium
CGGCAACGCCACGTGGGGCGAGTGGTTCAGCGGGCGCATCGACGACGTGCGCATTTACAACCAGGCGCTGACGGCCGCTCAGATCGGCACCGACATGAACACCCCCGTGGCTCCGCCGGCCCCCGACACCGTTCCCCCCACGGTGTCGGTCACCTCACCGGCCGGCGGGGCCACCCTTGCCGCCACGGTGAGCGTGACCGCCGCCGCCGCCGATTCGGTCGGCGTGGCCGGCGTCCAGTTCAAGCTGGACGGTGCCAACCTGGGCGCCGAGGACACCACCGCCCCGTACTCGGTGTCGTGGGACACCACCACTGCCACCAACGGCCCGCACACCCTCACAGCCACCGCCCGCGACGCGGCCACCAACGCCGCCACGTCGGCGCCCGTGTCGGTGACGGTGAACAACCCGTTGCCCGACGCCACCCCGCCGTCCGCCCCCACCAACGTGGTGGCCACCGGCGGCGTGGGCACTGTGGCCCTGTCGTGGACGGCGGCCACCGACAACGTGGGCGTCACCGTCTACAACGTCCACCGGGCCACCACCACCGGCTTCACCCCGGCGGCGGGGAACCGGGTGGGCCAGGCCACAGGCACCACCTACAACGACGCCGGCCTGGCGGCCGGGCCCTACTTCTACAAGGTCACCGCCGCCGACGGCGCCGGCAACGTGGGCCCCGCCTCGGCCGAGGCCACCGCCACCGCCACCGCCGACACCACCGCCCCGGCCACCTCGGTGACCTCGCCCGCCGCCGGCGCCACCGTGTCGGGCTCGGTGGCGGTCACCGCCGGTGCCACCGACGCGGTGGGCGTGGCCGGCGTGCAGTTCAAGCTCGACGGCGTCAACCTGGGCGCCGAAGACACCTCCGCCCCGTATGGGGTGACGTGGAACACCGCCACCGCCACCAACGGGGTCCACACCCTCACCGCTGTCGCCCGGGATGCAGCGGGCAACCTGGGCACGTCCGCCGGCGTGGGCGTCACCGTGGCCAACACCGGCCCGGCCGGCCTGGTGGGCGCCTGGTCCTTCGACGAGGGCGCCGGCACCATCGTGGGCGACGCATCCGGCAAGGCCAACCACGGCAGCCTGTCCAACGCCACGTGGAACGCCTCGGGCAAGTTCGGCGGCGCGGTGTCGTTCAACGGCACCAACGCCTCGGTGCTGGTGCCCGACGCCGCCACCCTCGACGTCACCGCGGGGATGACGATCGAGGCGTGGGTCAACCCGTCGGCCGCCATGGGCACGTCCTACAGGACCGCCGTGCTGAAGGAGCAGCCCGGTGACCTGGTGTACAGCCTGTACGCCAACGGTGCCGCCGGGCGGCCTACCGGCGAGGTCTTCCTCACCAGCGGCAGCGCTGTCGCCGGCACCGCCGCGGTGGCGGCCAACACCTGGACCCACCTGGCCACCACCTACGACGGCGCCAACCTGCGCCTCTACGCCAACGGCGTCCTGGTCAACACACTCGCCGTCACCGGCTCCATCAAGACCTCGGCCAGCCCCCTGCGCTTCGGCGGCAACGCCACGTGGGGCGAGTGGTTCAGCGGGCGCATCGACGACGTGCGCATTTACAACCAGGCGCTGACGGCCGCTCAGATCGGCACCGACATGGCCACTCCCGTCGTTCTCTAGTCGGTACGGTCAAGGACCTTCCGACGAATACGACACGGACGCCGCTGCGAACCGGACCTCTTGCTGTAGGCGTGGGGACCAACCCAGTGGCAACGAGACCCCGGCCGCGCGACCCCCAGGCGGCAGTCGGTACAGTCGAACCACCCGTGAGAAGCAAAAACGACGATGCGGCCCCCTTGGGGGCGCCGCCAGACCGGACAAGGCGAGAACCAGCATGACAAGTGATACCGGCGTGAGCATGAACGCAGCGGAGGCGGCCGTCCCGGCCAAGGTCGAGTTTCATCGCCACTCCATCGGTGCGGAGGAGAAGGAGGGGGTCTCCCGGGTCCTCGACAGCCTTTTCCTCACCACGGGCCAGGAGGCCTACACCTTCGAGAGCGAGTTCGCGGCCTTCCTCGGCGTCCCCCACGTGGTCGGCGTGTCGAGCTGCACTGCTGCCGAGCACCTCGCCCTGCTTGCGTTCGACATCGGTCCGGGCGACGAGGTCATCACCACGGCGATGACGTTCGTGGCCACCGCCACGGCGATCCTGCACGCCGGCGCCACGCCAGTGTTCGTCGACGTCGAGCCCACGACCGGCAACATCGACGCCGACCTGGTGGAGGCGGCCATCACGCCGCGCACACGCGCCATCGTGGCTGTCCACCTCTACGGGACTATGTGCGACATGCCGGCCCTGCGGGCCATTGCCGACCGCCACGGGCTGGTGCTCATCGAGGACGCCGCCCACTGCGTGGAGGGCGCGCGCGACGGCGTGGGCGTAGGCCAGCTGGGCGACGCCACCTGCTTCAGCTTCTACGCCACCAAGGCCCTCACCAGCGGCGAGGGCGGGGCGATCGCCGTGCAGGACCAGAAGGTCGCCGAGCGGCTCCGTTGCATCCGCCTGCACGGCATGAGCAAGAACGCGGCCGACCGCTACCACGGCGCGTACCAGCACTGGGACATGGTCGAGCTGGGCTACAAGTGCAACCTCACCAACATCCAGGCCGCCATGCTGCGCCCCCAGCTCCCCCGCCTCCACGCCCAGCGCGATCGGCGCGAGAAGGTGGCGCAGGCCTACAACGCAGTGGTGGACGCCACCACCGGGCTGAGCCGGCCAGCCGTGCCCGAGGGCGCCCGCCCGGCCCGCCACCTGTACACGGTCTGGTCCACCGACGGTCGGCGCGACGAGATCATCCGCTCCCTGGGCGACCAGGGCGTCGGCTGCGCCGTCAACTACCGGGCCATCCACCTGCTCACGTGGCTGGCGGCCAATGTGGAGGTCCGGTTCCCCCTGCCGGAGGCGGAGCGTATCGGCAACCAGACCGTGTCCCTGCCGATCTACGACAAGCTCACCGACGCCGAGATCGAGCGGGTCGGCGAGGCACTGGCGGTGGCAGCGCATGGCGACTGACACCGCGCCCCTCGCCGAGCGAGCCACGCGCGCCGGCGCGCGCCACGTCGACCAGGCCGACGTGGCAGATCGCTTCCCCCACCTGGCCGGACGCTCGATCGCCCTCGCCCTGGTCCCGGCCGAGGGTGAGGGCGGCATCGCCGTGACCCACGACACCTTCGACTCGGAGGTGTTCGGGCGGGCCATCGGGCGCATCGTGGACGCCAGGGCCTCGACCACGGCGGGTTTCGCCGACCTGTTCCACAGCGCCGCCGGCGCAGCGGGAGCAGCCGGGTTCGACCAGCTGCTGCGCCGCACGACGGCCGGGGATCGGGCCGAGATCTGGGCCCTTG
>JBKJNA010000022.1:0-3025 GCA_046596195.1 Acidimicrobiales bacterium
GGGCGGGGCACCGCCTCCGCCTCGAAGATCAGGTTGGCGCTGTGCTCGGACGGGTCACGCAGGCCCGTGCCGGGCGTGCCGAGCAGGGTGGCCAGGCGCTCGGCGGCTCGCTCGAGGGTGGGGGTGGCCATGCCGTCCAGCCTCCCATGGGCCTGTGACAGTGACAAACATGTGATTCCGCTGGCCCCGACCACGTGCGACGGCGCCAGGGTTCGGAATCCGCACCACCCTGGTGCCGCAGCGACCGGTCAGCCGGGGGGCAGGTCGCAGCCGTCGGGCCAGCAGGCGGCGCCGGAGGTGTCGGCCCCGCCGGTTCGCACCTACCGCGGCGGGTGTATCACCGGGCCCCGCCACCACTCCGTCCTCCTGAAGGTGAAGCGAGCCGGGAGAATGCGATGGGCAGATTGCGGAGAATCCTTGGAGCTCTGATCCCTGCGGTACCGGCGCGCCCGCCGTCGATGACCGCCGGCGGGACGGGACGGTGGGGCGTCTCACAGAGGACCTACGAGGACCAACTCCCGTTGTGGCGCCCGTCGGAAATTGCCGGACCGGGCAGACCCGGACGGGCCACGATTGCAGGGTGCCCCCTGCCGCCACCCCATCGACCGACCGTTCCACCGTCCGCCGCAAGGCCGACCGCGGCCGGTACGACACCGAGACCATCCACGCCATCCTCGACGAGGCGCTGATCTGCCACGCGGGCTTCGCCGTCGACGGGCGCCCGTGGGTGGTGCCGACGGCCTACGCCCGTGTCGACGACCACCTCTACCTCCACGGGGCGGTGGGCAACTTCGCCCTGCGGGCACTGGCCGGCGGGGCCGAGGCGTGCATCACCGTGACCCTGCTCGACGGGCTGGTGCTGGCCCGCTCCGCCTTCCACCACTCGATGAACTACCGGTCGGTGATGGCGTTCGGGCGGGGCGAGGCGGTGACGGACGAGGCCGAGAAGGAGGTGGCCGTGCTGGCCATCGTGGAGCACCTCGTGCCGGGCCGTCTCAACGACACCAGACCGCCTGCGGCCAAGGAGTTGCGGGCCACGCTGGTCGTGCGGTTCCCGCTCCACGAGGCGTCGGCCAAGGTGCGCACCGGTGGGCCGATCGACGACCCTGACGACATGGCGCTCCCCCACTGGGCCGGCGTGATCCCGCTGTCGATGGTCCAGGGAGCACCGGTTCCCGATGGCCGGCAGAGATGACCGCCGGCGCCGATCACCGACATTGACAGCGACGCATCCGCCCCTCCGGAATCGGCGAAACCCGGCGGAACGGGGCGGAAAGACCCAGGGGGTCTTGTTCTGTCATGAGGATTTCAACGCGGATCTGTCACCACTAGCGGCCGTGATCTGGGTGTCCGATCGCCGCACGCGCGGCGGCGCCTCGGCGCTGCCGGCGCAGCGCTGGTCGGACTGCTCGTCACGTCGGTTCCGATCTCGGGGGCGGGCGTCCTCGCGGACACGCTTCCTCCCCTGACGCCGCAGGTGACCTCCGCCCTTCAGACCGCCGAGCCATTCCTCCAGGCGCCGCCGGTCACTGCGCCGACCCTGCCATCCGATCCCACAGCTGCCCTCGTCGACGTCCTGAAGTCGCTTGCGCTCGAAATGGGGGTGCCGAAGGACCCGACGCCCGCCATCCTCAAGGCGGCGCTGTCGCCCGAGGTGACCGGGAACATCACCCTCGGCCTCTACGACGTCCTGTCGTGCCAGCGGATCTCCAAGGTGCACCTGCAGTCGATCCCCCGGCCACGCTGAAGGCGGCGGCCAGAGAATACGGGGACGGCGGCGGCCTGAATCCGGCCGCCTTCGCCGACATCCAGCAGTGCGCCAAGCGACTGTGGAAGTCCACCAACGCGCTCGAGAGGGCCCTCACGAAGGCCGTCCTCCCGATCGGTGCCGACCTCGATTTCTGACCGGTCCTCCGCTACAGCCGCTCGACGGCCGCCAACAACACCTACCTCAACGACTACCTCCTGCAGATCGACGCCGGCGGGAACGACACCTACGCCAACGCCGCCGGTTCCAACCTCATCGACGTGAATTTCGGTCCCCCGGGCCAGCCCGGCCTCAAGGGCGAAGGCCCGGCCAAGGGCTGCCAGCGCGCCATCCCCGGCCTCACGGGGGCCGACTGCGTTCCTGCTGCGGCACTGCTCCTCGACCTGGGCGGCAGCGACACCTACGGCGTCCGCCAGTCGCCCGACGTGGACGCTGCCTGCACGGCCGACCCGGTCGTGCGCCGCATGGTGAGCAACGGGTCCGGGTTCCTCGGCGTCGGGATCCTCGTCGACAGCAGCGGCAACGACCGCTACACCGGCAAGACGGTCAGCAACGGTTCCGGCCACGTCTTCGGCGTCGGGATCCTCCACGACAAGGCGGGTGACGACCGGTACCTCGAGATCCGCAACAGCACCGGGTTCGCCCTCGTGGGCGGCGTCGGCGTGTTCCACGACTATGCCGGCAACGACAGCCACGACTTCTCCATGCCGGTCAAGCTCCCGTCGGCGAGCGGCGTCAACCAGACGCCGGGCGCCGGTGGCGTCATCGACGACGAGGACGCCTGCGACAACCTGCCCCGCTACGACGTGGGCGGCGCCAATGTGGGCGGCGTGGGCGTGGCGCTCGACGACGCCGGCAACGACACCTACATCGGCGGCTTCGCCCCCACCTTCATCGCCCCCTTGGGTGCGGCGGCCGGCGGCGGTGGCAGCCAGGGCTTCGCCAACAACCAGGCGGCGGGCTCGCTCGTCGACAGGGCCGGCACCGACTCGTACTCCATCGTCACGCTGTCGTTGGGCGTCGGCGGCACGTGGGTGCGGACCCCCCACCCGAACAGCCGGGGCAACGGGGTCACCCTGGTGCCGACCATCGATCCGGCGACGCAACAGGGCGGGGAGACCGGCACGGGGGGGGCGTCTTCAAGGACTTCTGACCGGCCGCCGACCGGGCCCAGGGTGGCGGACCAACCGCCGACCGGGCCCAGGGTGGCGGGCCGCCCGCCGCCCTCGGCCCGGTCCGGGGGTGGACGGGCGACAC
>JBKJNA010000084.1:0-12066 GCA_046596195.1 Acidimicrobiales bacterium
CGAGCGTCGCCATACCCAATGCCATGCCCGGATTGTCGAACACCGGCCGGCTGGAGCGGTGGATGGTCAGACGACTACTTCAGCAGCCACCTAGGGCGGCCGAGGTCTGCGGGGCCGAGTAGCCCGCACGCCGGCATGCCCGCTACCCCTGCCGCCGGGAGCGGGCGGCGGGCGGTCAGGGTGCGGTGGTCGTGGTGGTGGTGGTGGTCGTGGGCGGCGGGGTCGTCGTGGTGGTCGCAGCCGTTGTGGTGGTGGTCGGCGCGACCGTGGTGCTCGTAACCCGGGTGGTGGTCGTGGCGGCGGGGGCTGTCGTCGTGGTGGACGGCGGCACCGTGATGGCGAAGCCGGTCGTGGTGGTGGTCTGAGCCATGGTGGTGGAGGTCGTGACCTGCGTCGTGGTGACCGACTGGACGGTGGTCGTGGGGGTGGGTGTCGTGATCGTGATCTCCGGTACCGACGGGTCGGGCAGTTCGGAGAGGGCGAAGGAGGTCGATGGCGTGATGAACAGGTCGTGGGCGGCGGTGTCAGGCGCCGTGGTCGTCGTGGCGGTCGCCACCTGCTCTTGCTGGCTGTCCGGTTCCCGCAGCGCCACGGCCGCTCCGGCCACGACGCCGGTGAGCACCACGGCGGTGAAGGTGGCTCGCCGCACCCGCTGGGCGGACGACGACGTCGCGTCGGACGATGCCGCCGTGGGCCGTGCGGCGTGCAGCTTGCGGGGCCTGGGATGGCGACCACCGTGGCGCGAGGCCAGACGCGGGTCCGTGTCCGCCGCCGCCACCCCGCCCCCCACGGTGACAACCGACTCGCCGACGCCGTCCTCGTCGCCATCGTTGTCGTCAGTGACGTATGCATCGTCCCGGGCGTCAGCCGGAGCGGGCTCCTGGGGCGCCCATCTGGGGCCGTCGTCGTCGGGCAGGTCCATGGCGTACCGGGTGGCGGCGGCCAGGAAGACGAACCTGCCGGGCTCCGCTGGGGCCGGCGGGTCGCCGGCGGCCCGCTTGCGGCGGAGCGTGTCCGAGCGCGGCGTCAGGGTCGGCGGGACCGGGCCTCGGCGGGTAGAGCGGCGGCCCGTCGCAGGTCGATGCAGCACGGGCTCCTCATCGGCCGCAGCAGCCCGAAATGAAGGGATTTGCCCGCCAGATTCCGGCAACGTCGCTCTGCCCATCCGGTATCGGAGGAAAAGGCTCTTTCGCTCGTCATTCGCCTTCCGGTCGCCCGGCGGCCGACAGCACCCGGCGGGCGGCGGCCCGCCCCTGGGCTACGCAGGCTGCGATACCGACGCCCCGGTAGGCGGCGCCGGCCACTGTCACGCCGGGAAGGTCCCGGGCGAGGGCCGCCTCGGCCTGCGCCACCCGGTCGAGGTGCCCGGGCCGGTACTGGGGAAAGGCCCGCTCCCACCTCGTGACCCGCACCACCCGGGGCGGGGCCACCAGGCCGACGGCGGCGGCCAGCTCGTGGTGGAGGCGGTCGGTCAGCTCGCCGTCGCCCAGGGCCATGGCCCGCTCGTCGCCCCACCGGCCGGCCGAGGCCCGCAGCACCACGTCGCCCGGCGCAGCCCAGTGCGGCCACTTGGCCGAGGCGAACGAGCAGGCGGTGAGCAGGCGGCCCTCGGTGGCGGGGACCAGGAATCCGGTGCCGTCGAGCGGCCGGCTGCACGCCGCCTCCGGGTAGACGAGGACGGTGAGGGCCACGGACGCGTAGTCGACGGACCGAAGGTGAGCGGCCGCCTCGGCCGACGCGCTGCCGACCAGGGCGGCGGTGACGGGAGCGGGCGTGGCCAGGATGACGGCATCGAACCCGTCGAGTGGCAGCCCGTCGATCTCCGTGCCGGTCACCAGGGCGGCGCCGCGGGAGTGCAAGAGCTCGGCCAGGACCTCGACGAGCCGTCCGAGACCCCCGGCCAAGGAGGCGAAGAGCGGCGCCGGTCGGCCCGCCGGCCCCGTCGCTCCACGACCCGCATGACCCCGTAGACCGGCAGGTCGGGTGCGCTGCGAGCGCAGTCCTCGCATGAGGCTGCGGGATCGGGCTGCGTCGGCCAGCTGTGGCGCCGCCGCGCGGGCGCTGAGATGGTGGGACGATCCGGCATGGATGCCGCCGACCATCGGGTCCACCACGCCGTCGTGCACGGCACGGCCCATACGGCCGGCCACCACCTCGCCCACCGACGGGTCCGGCCCGAACCTGGTCGACGGCAGGACCAGGTCGAGGGCGGCGCGGGCGGCGCCGGCCGGCGACAGGAGCCCGGCCCGCACCAGGGCGGACAGGTCGCCGGCACCGGTCGGCACGCCCAGCACCAGCCCCTTCGGGAGCGCTCGCATGCGGCCCCCCGCCCAGATCGACGCACCCTCGGCCGCCGGGTGGACCAGTTCGTCCGACAGCCCCAGCTCCCGGCAGAGGTCGAGGGCGTGCGGCACCCGGGCCAGGAAGGCATCGGGGCCGAGGTCGACCGGCCGTCCGCCGACGTCCTCGGTTATGATCCGGCCGCCCAGGCGGGGGCCCGCCTCGAACACGGCCACCTCGGCGCCTTCGGCGAGCAGCTCCCACGCGGCGGCGAGCCCGGTGATGCCGCCCCCCACCACGGCGATCCGGGTCATCCCGCCGCGTCGCGCACGATGGTGGCGAGGAGGGCCACGAAGCCGGGGTCGTCGTTGAACGAGGCTGTTCGCACCAACGCCAGGCCGGCAGCCTCGGCCACCCCGCGCGCCTCGATGTCGACGTCGAACAGCACCTCGAGGTGGTCCGACACGAACCCAGCTGGGCAGACGACCACGCCGGCGACGTCCTCGGCGGGCAGGGAGCGGACCACGTCGAGGATGTCGGGCCCGATCCACACCTCCGCCGTGCGCCCGGCGCTCTGCCAGGCCGTGCGCCACCGGTCGATCCTGGCGACGGCAGCGACCGCTGCGGCCGTCTCCCGCAGCTGATCGGGGTAGGACGGGTCGTCGAGACCGACGGCGCGGGCGGGCAGCGAGTGGGCGGTGAAGAGCGTTTCCACCACCGCCCCGGCGGGCACGGGCAGCCGGTCACGGGCGGCCGCAACCCGCTCGGCCAGCAGGTCGACCAGCAGCGGATGGACGTGCCACGACCCGATGCCGACGTAGGGCAGAGCGTTGCCGTCGGCGGCGGCGGAGGCCCGCCCGTGGTACTGCCCAACGCTCATGGCCGAGAAATGGGGCGCCAGCACGAGGCCGATCACCCGGGTCACCCCGGCCGCGACCAGCTCGTCCATGCCGTCCTCCACGAACGGGGCGGCGTGCTTTTGGCCCAGGGCGACGACGTAACCCTCGCCCAACACAGCGGCGATACCGTCCGCCTGGGCGCGGGTGCGGGCGGCAAGGGGCGAGATGCCACCGATGGCGTCGTACCGGTGCTGCAGGTCGGCCAGCAGTTCGGGGGTGGGCGGGCGACCTCGCCGGATGTGGGTGTAGTACGCCTCGACGTCGTCGGGCGACGCCGGTGTGCCATAGGCCATGACGAGCACGCCGACCGGCCCCGCCCCCCCGGGCGCCGGCCGGGAGGCCTCAGCCATCGCCGATCGGCGGTGCGTCCACCGGGCCCGGAGCCGCGTGCACGACCTCGACCACCCGCTCCAGTACCCCGGGGTCGGTGTCGGGCATCACCCCGTGGCCCAGGTTGAACACATGGCCGGGCCCGGCGCCTCGGGCCAGCACCTGACGCGTCGCCGACTCCAGCGCCTCCCATGGCGCAAAGCACAGGGCCGGGTCGAGGTTGCCCTGCACGGCCTGGGTGGGCTGGATGCGCGTGCGGGCCACGTCAAGGGGGACGCGCCAGTCGACCCCCACCATGTCGGGGCCGGCGTCGCTCATCAGGCCGAGCAGCTCGCCGGTGCCCACGCCGAAGTGGATGCGGGGCACGCCCAGGTCCTCCAGCCCGGCGAAGATCCGCCTGCTGGCGGGCAGGACGAGGGCGGCATAGTCATCAGGGGCGAGGGCGCCGGCCCAGCTGTCGAACAGCTGCACGGCCGAGGCGCCGGCCGCCACCTGGGCCCGCAGGGACGCCAGCGCCATGTCGGCCAGGATGTCGAGCAGGGCTGTCCAGGTGGACGGGTCGGCGTGCATGAGGGCCTTGGTGCGGGCGTAGGTGCGCGACGGACCGCCCTCGATCAGGTAGCTGGCGACCGTGAAGGGCGCCCCGGCGAAGCCGATGAGCGGCACGTCGAGCTCGGCGGTGACGAGGCGCACCGCCTCCAACACGTACGGGATGTCGGCCTCGGGCTCCAGCGGCCGCAGGCGGGCCAGGTCGGCCTTACCGGCGAATGGCTCGCCCACCACAGGGCCCACGCCGGGCACGACGTCGACGCCGAAGCCCACCGCCTCCACCGGCACCACGATGTCGGAGTAGAGGATGGCGGCGTCCACGCCGTAGCGGCGCACGGGCTGGAGGGTGATCTCGGCGGCCAGGTCGGGCTGGCGGATGACGTCGAGAATGCTGCCGACGCCCCGGATGGCCCGGTACTCGGGCAGCGACCGCCCAGCCTGGCGCATGAACCACACCGGCACCCGCGACGATGGTTGGCGGCGGCAGGCGCGCAGGAATGGGTCGTCGATGTGCACGGGCATCGGAACGACCCTACGTCCGGTCACAGAACTGCGACAGACGACCTGCCGCCCCACGTCCGGAAGGAGGCGGCCAGTACACTGCAAGGCCCCCCGCGGACAGTGGCGGGTCGTTCCCCGAAGAGGAGTGCGTGGCCTCCAACCCCGATCTGCAGGCCGAGCAGGCACATATCGACAGTGCCTACGACCGCGTCGAGGCGTTGCGCGCCGCCGCCAACGAACTCCTGGAGACGGTGCTCCGCCAGCGCGGGGGCACGCCGGGCTCGTTCGCCGAGCGCGACGTCGTGGTGCGCACCACCCTCCAGCGCCTCGAGCAGCTCGACGTGGGTCGGGAATCGCTGTGCTTCGGCCGCATCGACCGCTCCGACGGCGAGACGTTCCACATCGGGCGCCTGGCCGTGTCGGCCGACGACCAGGAGCCCCTGGTGGTGGACTGGCGGGCGCCGGTGGCCGAACCGTTCTACCGGGCCACAGGTATCGACACCATGGGCCTGCGCCGCCGGCGCCACTTCGCCAGCGAGGGCAGGCGCCTGCTGGGCATCGAGGACGAGGTGTTCGGCGTCCTGGAGGGAGCCAACTACCCCGATGCCGGCGGGGACGGGGCGGCCGACGGTTTGGCCGCCGATGGCATGGCGCCGGCCGGCACCGAGACGCTGCTCACCGCCTTGGAGCGGGCCCGCTCGGGGCGTATGCGCGACATCGTTGCCACCGTCCAGAAGGAGCAGGACGAGGTCATCCGGGCCGAGCTCGGTGGCGTGCTGGTCGTGCAGGGAGGCCCGGGCACCGGCAAGACGGCTGTCGCCCTGCACCGGGCCGCGTACCTCCTCTACACCCACCGGTTCCCGCTCGAGCGCCAGGGCGTGCTCGTGGTGGGCCCCAACCCGCTGTTCCTTCGCTACATCGAGCAGGTCCTCCCTTCGCTGGGCGAGAACGGCGTTGTCCTCAGCACCATCGCCGGCCTGGTGCCCGACGCGCGGGTACGGGGTGCCGACACGCCCTATGCCGCCACGGTGAAGTCCGACCCCCGCATGGCACCCTTCGTGGCCAACGCCGTCTCCGACCGCGAGCGGCCGCTCAAGCGTACGGTCGAGGTGGGCTTCGAAGGCTTCGTGCTCCGGATCACGGCTGAGGCCACCGAGCGGATCGTGGCCGCCGTCCGGCGCCGGCCCGGGACCCACAACGCCCGGCGCCGCCAGGTGGAGGGCCTCCTGTCACGGCTGCTCCACCAGCAGTACCGCCAGGCCGCCGAACGCCGGCTGCGGGGCGGCCTGGGGCGCGCCGGCGTGGTCGACCTCATGGTCGCCAGCGCCGATGGGGAGGACGACGACGTCGAAGTTGACGAGCGGGGCGAGGCACTGGCGTCGGGCGATGTCAGCGAGCCCGATCTGTGGGCGCTCGTGCGCGAGCTTCCCGCCGTCACCGCCACCTTGGACCGCATCTGGCCGGTGCTCAGCCCGGCCGAGCTCCTGCATGACGTCTACGGCGCTCCCGCCCTGGTGCGGCTGGCAGCCAGGAACGCACTGGGCGACGATGAGCAGGCAGCGCTCGTGCGGCTCCGCAGCGCCGAGTTGGACGACATCGCGTGGACGGCGGGCGACCTGCCACTGCTCGACGAGGCGCGGGTACTGCTCGGCCCCCGCCGGGCCGGGTCCATGCGGGGCGGCGAGGTCCGCCAGTACGGCCACATCGTGGTGGACGAGGCCCAGGACCTCACCCCTATGCAGCTGCGCATGCTGGCCCGCCGCTCCCTGTCGGGCTCTATGACCGTGGCCGGCGACATCGCCCAGGCCACCGGGCCACGGGGTCTGTCCAGGTGGGACGAGGTCACGTCGTTCCTGCCCGCCATGCGTCCCACCCGTGTGGTGGAGCTGAGCGTGAACTACCGGACGCCGTCGGAGGTCATGGCCCTCGCCGGCCGGGTGCTGGCCGTTACCGCGCCCGACCTGAAGCCCCCGCTGTCGGTTCGCAGCACGGGCGAGCAGCCTGCCGTCGAGGCGGCGGAGGCCGACCGCCTGGCCGAGCGGGTAGCGGAGGTGGCGGCCGCCGAAGCCGGCCTGGTGAACCCGGGAACCGTCGCCGTGGTGGTGCCGCCCTCATTGGCGGCCGACGTCGAGAAGGCACTGGCGACAGCTGGCACGCCCTTCGCCTCCGCCGAGCGCGACGGCATCGACGCTACCGTCACCGTGATCCCGGTCGGCATGGTGAAGGGCCTCGAGTTCGATTCGGTCGTGGTGGTCGAGCCCGCCGGCGTCGTAGCCGAGTCATCCCAAGGCCTGCGCGCCCTCTACGTCGCCCTCACCCGGGCCACCCGGCGCCTCACCCTGGTGCACGCCGAGCCGTTGCCGGAGATGCTCCGGTCTACGGAGTAAGCACTGCCTCGGCCTCGATCTCGACGAACCAGCGTTTGTCGAGGAGGCCGGCCACGACGACGCAGGTCGACACGGGCGGTTCGGTGCCGAACACCTTGGCGTGGGCCCGGCCCACCGCTTCGGCGACGCCGGCATCGGTGAGTAGCACACGGGTGCGCACGACGTCGGCCGGCACCGCGCCGAGGTCGCCGAGGGCGGCCATGATGATCTCGAGGCACCGGTGGGCCTGGGCCTCCGGATCGGGGTCCACGGACCCGTCAGGCCAGATGGGCGCCGTGCCCGCCACGAGCACCCGGTCGCCGACGCGTAGCGCCCGGCAGAACCCGAGCATCGCCTCGTAGGGCGATCCGGAGGATACGCGCCGGCGAGCCGTCATGGCCGCACGCTATGCGCCGCCCTCGGCGGGGGGCAGCCCGACGATCAGACAGCGATGGACTCCGGCGTGGCGGCGGCGGAGGCAGGCACCGGGCGCAGCCGGAACGGGATGGGCGCCGGAGCGCTGACCCGGTCGCGAAAGGTCGACGCGGCGGCGACGGCCTCCACGTAGGCGGCCTTGCGGCGGGCCACCCGGGGGCTGTCGCCGTTGTCGTCCATGGCCTCGGGGTCGAGCTGCGAGGTGATGCCGTCCTTCAGCAGGCCCATGGCCTTCGACCGCATCTGTGAGACGCGGGAGGCGCTGACACCGAGCTCGTCGGCCAGCTCCTGCATCGAGCGCTCCTCGAAGAAGTAGCCGACCACCACGTGGCGCAGCCGCTCCGGAAGGGCGGAAACGGCGTCGAGCAGGTACGCCCGGCGCTCCCGGTCGAGGATCACCATGTCGGGGCTGCGGTCGTCGGCCGGGAGCGTCCACTCACCGCTGCCGTCCGCCATGATCGACTCGTAGTTGAGGATGACCGAGCGGTGGACGTCGCCGTTCAGGGTGGTGATCGCCTTGGCCGCCATGCCCAGCTTGTCGGCCAGCTCGGGCGTGGTGGGCATGCGGCCCAGCGTGGACGTGAGCTCGTCGGTGGCGGCGAGCATGCGGCGGGCCTTGGTGCGCACGGAGCGGCTGGCCCAGTCCCGGCTGCGCAGCTCGTCGAGCAGGGCACCGCGGATGCGGGCGGGGGCGTAGTGGCCGAAGCTCGTGTCCCGGTTGGGGTCGAAGGACCGTGCCGCTTGTGCCAGTCCGGCCATCGCCGCGCTGACCAGGTCGTCCCGGCAGACGTGCCTGGGCAGGCGGGCCAGTAGATGGTTCACCGCGTAGTCGACCAGGGCGAGGTGCTCGCGCACGAGCTTGTCTTCCAGGTCGAGGCGAGTGCATTCCGCCGCGCAAGAGAGCATGGGTAAAAGGTCACCGAATGGGGCATCCTCCCGCATCGGCCGCGTGGTTGAACCTGTCCGCCGCACTGATCCGAACGCGCCATTGGAACGGGCCCGGAATGACTAGTCCGGCTGTGCGGAGTCCAAATTCCTTCCTGACGGTAGAGTGACGAGGTGGACCAAGCGGGCCCGACCGCCGTGGCGGTCGACGAGTGGCCACTCGTCCGGCTCGGGATCATCCAGGCCCTGCGCACCGTCGGTGTGTCCGTGGTGGCCGAGGTCGGGCAGGGCCAGGACGGCGTGCGCGCCGTCGAGTCGTCGGGTGCCCGCTACCTCCTGCTCGGCAGCCACCGCGACCTGTCGCTGGCCGAGACGGCCCGGCGGGCCAAGGCCCTCGCCTCGCCGCCCAAGGTGCTCGTGCTGGTCGACCAGATCGGCAGCGAAGACCTCCTCGCGCTGCGCGCCGTCGGTATCGACGCCCTCCTGCCCCGGTCGGTGGGCGCGATGGAGCTGGGCGCCGCCATCCGCAAGGTGGCGCAGGGGGAGCGTGTCGTGGCTCCTGCCCTCTTGTCGCTGCTCGTCGGACTGCTCAGGCCGTCGGCCGGCGCCGAGGACAGGCAACGGGGCCGGGCTCCGTCCGGCGCCGACCCACTCACCCGCAAGGAGCTGGAGGTGCTGGCCCGGCTGGCCGAGGGCCGGTCGAACCGGGAGATTGCCGACGCCCTCTACGTGACCCAGGCGACGGTGAAGTCGCACCTCGCCCACATCTACGTGAAGTTGGGGGTTCCCGGGCGTCAGGCGGCGATGGCCCGCGCGGTGGCGCTCGGACTCCTCGGGTGAAAGTGCTCATAGGAAGCCCGCTCCGGTCGATTCCTCAGGCATGGGGACGCGCCCGCCCACCGGCCTCAGCGACCTGTCGCAAGTGTTGTGGCAGGAGCGCGAAACCCTTGAGTTGGCGCTGTTCAAGCTCGAGGAGCAGCGCCTCCTCCTGATGGACTGCCAGGACCGCTGGGTCTGCCACGCCAGCCGGGAGCTCGACGCAGTCCTCGACCAGCTCGGCGCCATGGAGCTCAACCGGGCGCTGGCCTCGTCGGTCGCCGCCGACGAGCTACGGGTGTCCGAGGACGCCAGCCTTCGTGACCTGGCAGCCGCTGCGCCCGGGCCGTGGCCGTCGGTGATCGAGCGCCACGTCAATGCCCTCATCCGCCTTTCCCATGAGATCATGCTCGTCGCCGCTGGCAACCGGGCGCTGTTGAACGCCGGCCTGGCCGAGGTGCGCAAGACCATGGGCACGCGCTCGCAGCAGCCGTCCACCCGGATGCTCGTGGACGCCGCCGCCTACCACTCGGCCTTGGCCACCAACGACAGATTGCTCCAGCCGTCCCTGGCTGATGCGGTCGAAGGGCCGCTCCGCTCGCCGTAGGCTGACCCGGTGAATTCATCCCCGCAGCCTGGCGGTCCCGAAGTCGACACCGCCAGGCTGGCCGAGGCCCTCGACGACGGGGCCGTGGTGATCGACGTGCGCATGCCCGAGGAGTACGTCGAGGCGCACGTGCCAGGCGCCGTCCTGATCCCCCTGCCCGAGCTGGGGGAGCGCACGGCCGAGGTGCCCGCCGGCGAGAAGGTCTACGTGATCTGCGCCGGCGGAGGCCGCAGCCTGGCCGCCGCTGTCGCGCTCAACAACGCCGGCTGGGACACGGTTTCCGTGGCCGGCGGCACCCGGGCATGGGTCGCTGAAGGCCGGCCCGTGCACACCGGTCCCGACGCCTAATTGGCCAGCCGGGCGGCGTCGTCCGCCCTGCGGTCCTCACGGGCCGCCTCGCGCTCCTCGTGGCTCATCCACTGGTAGGCCACGATCAGCACGGCCACCAGTCCGAGCAGGTCACCGGCCGCCCACAGCGCGCCGGTGCCGGCGCGGTGGTCGGCGAGCGTGTGCTCGGGCGCCAGTGGTGCGGCGCCCAGGAGAGCGATGCCCAACACGGCGTGGAAGGGGATGGTGAGGAACACCATCAGGAGCCGGGCGCCGTGGGGGAGGCGCCTGGGCAGAGGGTCGGCGCCGAGCACGGGCCAGAAGAAGAGTGAGCCGGCGACGAGGAAGTGGACGTGGAGGGCCTCGTGCACGAGGGCGTTGTCAAGGGAGAGGCGGTAGAGGGGCGTGAGATAGACGGCCAGCATGGAGCCGCCGAACAGCGCCCACGCCAGGAGCGGGTTGCACACGACAGCGGCCGGGCGGCTGTGCAGGACGCGCAGTAGGGGCCGCCGGACGGCGCCCCGGCTCGCCTGGAGCGCGAGGGTGATCGGAGCGCCCAGGGCGAACAGTGCCGGGGCAACCATGCCGAGCAGCAGGTGCTGTACGGCGTGGGCCGTGAAGCTTCGCCGGCCGTCCACCACCAGGCCGGCGCCGACGACCAGTGCTCCGGCCACGAAAGCTGCCGTGCGGGCCGACGGCCACTTGCGGCGCACCCGGGCGGCGGCCGCCAGGTAGCCCGCCAGCACGAAGGCGAGGAGAGGGCCGACGGCCATGGCGCACCACTGTAAGGTCTCGCCGTGTCGCAGCCCGCAGGCGTCCGGCACGGCGCCACCAGACCTCCGATGCTCGCCGTCGGCACCATGGTCTGGCTGGCCTCGGAGCTGATGTTCTTCAGCGGGCTGTTCGCCGCCTACTTCTCGCTCCGGTCGGCTGCGTCGACCTGGCCCCCCGATGGCGTCGAGCTCGACGCCCTCCGGGCCGGGCTGTTCACCGTCGTGCTGGTGGCGTCGAGCGGCACCATGCAGCTGGCCGTGTGGGCGGCCGAAAGGGACGAGCGGGCGTGGGCCCGGCGCTGGATCGTGCTCACCGCCCTGATGGCTCTGGTATTCATCGCCAACCAGGCGTCGGAATGGCTGTCGCTCGATTTCACCCCGTCGAGCCACGCCTACGGGTCGATCTTCTACCTGCTCACCGGATTCCACGGCATCCACGTCCTCGGGGGCGTGGTGGCCATGGGCGCCCTCCTCGGCCGTATGGCGGGCACGGCCGACGATCCCGGCGCCGTCCCCGTCGTGCAGGTGATCGGGTACTACTGGCACTTCGTCGATGTGGTGTGGGTCGCCGTGTTCGCCACGGTGTTCCTGGTGCGGTAGTGCCCCGGCGCTCGGCTGTCCTCCTGGTGCTCGGTGGCCTGTTCTCGGTCCTGGTCACCACGCTGCACCCGGCGGCCGGCCAGCCCGCCGGTACCGCCGACGGCGACGTCGAGCAGGGCCGTGCGCTGTTCACCACCGGCTGCTCGAGCTGCCACGGGTTACGGGCCGAGGGCACGCGGCGGGGGCCGTCGCTCCTCGGCGTCGGCGCCGCATCGGTCGACTTCTGGGTGTCCACCGGTCGCATGCCGCTCAAGACCGGCGGGGGGCGTCAGGCCGTGCGGAAGCCTCCGGCGTACCGGCGCGACGAGATCGACGACATGATCGCCTACGTCACCTCGCTCGACCCGCGCGGCCCGCCCATCCCCGAGCTCGACCTGGCGCACGCAGAGGTGGCCGAAGGTGGCGAGCTGTTCCGCGCCAACTGCGCTGCGTGCCACGGGGCCGTCGGCATCGGCGGGGCACTGGCCTCCGGGCGCCAGGCGCCGCCGCTGCGACCGGCGACCGCCATCCAGGTCGCTGAGGCCGTCCGCATCGGTCCTGGGACGATGCCCAATTTCGGGCCGGACACGTTCAGCCAGGACCAGCTCGAAGCCGTCGTCACCTACGTCGAGTCCCTCGACCACCCCGACGACCGGGGCGGCTCGGGCCTGGGTCACACCGGCCCCATTCCCGAGGGCTTCGTGGGGTGGCTGGCGGGG
>JBKJNA010000059.1:0-7309 GCA_046596195.1 Acidimicrobiales bacterium
GCAGGACCTCGATCTGCCGACGGCTCACCGGGTCGGCGATGCTGTCGAGCGGCCCAGCGAGCAGGTCGGTCGGGACGTTGTGGTCCTCGGTGGCCAGGGTGAGGTCGGGGCGTCGCACGGTGCGCCCGGCCAGCCGGAGTCCGTCGAAGGCCTGCGGGCTGGTCACCTCGTGAACGAGATGGAGGTCGACGTAGAGCAGGTCGGGCTCACCCTCGGCCGACCGCACCACATGGCGGTCCCACACCTTCTCGCTCAGTGTCCGTCCCATCTGCGCTCCCTTTGTGACTTGCCTAGTATCTCATAATATGAGACTCTCATCTCGGATGGCAAGACAGACTGTAAACGGTGTCGGCGTGCTGGACAAGGCCATTGCGATTCTCGACGCGCTGGAGGCGAGACCGCTGGCCCTGGCTGCCCTGGTGGATGCGACCGGGCTGTCGCGCCCCACCGCCCACCGCCTGGCCACCGCCCTGGAGGGCCACGACCTGGTGGCCCGCGACGGCGCCGGCCGGTTCATCCTCGGGCCCCGCCTCGTGCGGCGCTCGCTGGAGGAGGCGGCCCGTCCCGCGCTGGCCGTGCTACGCGACGCCACGGGTGAGAGCGCCCAACTCTACGTCCCCCGCAGCGGGGCGCGCCTGTGCGTCGTCGCCCTGGAGTCTCCCCACAGCCTGCGCACCATCGTCCCCACCGGTGCCGTGCTCCCGCTCGATCAGGGCTCGGCCGGCGCCGTGCTGCGGGGATCGCCGGACGTGCTCCGGCGCGGTTGGGCGCAGAGCGTCGAGGAGCGGGAGCCGGGAGTGGCCTCGGTGAGCGCTCCTGTCCTCCACGACGGCGCCGTCGTGGCCGCCGTGTCCGTGTCGGGGCCGATCGAGCGCACCACCCGCGCACCGGGCCGGCGCTACTCGGCGGCAGTGGTGGCCGCCGCCCGTGCCGTGGAGGCGGCCATGGCTGGAACCCGCCTTTCGAGTAAATAACCACCGGAATCCGGTGGCTATTTACTCGGGAACGGGGGGGTTGGCGCGGGTGGCGACGTCGTTGCAGGCGTCGAGGAGGGCGGGGACGTAGCGGGGGGCGTCGGTGACGCAGGCGCCGTGGTCGCCCGCCACCTCCGACAGGCGGGTTCCAGGGATGGCGGCGGCCAGGGCGTGCTGGCGGCGGGGGCTGACCACCTGGTCGAGCGTGGTGACGATGACGGCGGCGGGGACGCCGGCGCCGCCGATCCAGCCCGAGGAGTCGAAGCGGCCGATGGCCCAGCCCGCTTCGAGGACGGCGGCGGCATCGCCGCGCTCCATCTCGGACTGACCCCAGCCGGCCAGGGCGGCGCCCTGGAGACGGCGCCGGATGAGGCTGTCCGCCACCTGCCGGCGCACCTGGGACGGAGTGAACCGGGCCACCACCGACAGCCCGAGCAGCGCCGAGAAGTAGGCCCGCGAGCGGGCGTCGGGGCTGGAGAAATTACAGGCGGTGGCGCTCAGCACCAGACCGGCGACGAGGTGGGGGTGACGGCGCCACAGCAGTTGCGCGATCGGTCCGCCCATCGAGTAGCCGACGGGGATCAGGCGGTCGATGCCCAGTTCGACGGCGAGGGCGGCGGCGTCGTCGGCGCAGTCCTCCAGCCGGAACGGCCGTCTCGAGCGGATCCCCTGGCCGTGTCCGCGGTGGTCCATGGCGACGACCCGGAAGTGCTCGGCCAGCGGCGCGTAGCAGGCGAACCAGTTGAGGTCGGCCGTCACCGTCCAGCCGTGCAACAGGAGCAGGGTCGGCGCTCCCGGCGGCCCGTGCGTCTCCCGCACGAACGTCTGCCCACGACCCGGGAGCAGGACCGGCCGGCCGGCAGGCAGCGGGACCGGCGGAACAGCCGAGGACATCGAAAGAGCGTAGGGGAGGACCCGTGCGGCAGGATTCGAGCATGTCCGCCCGGAGTGCCCGTCTGGTGATGGGGATGCTGGTGGTCACGCTCGTTGGCGCGTGCAGCAGCGATGACGGCGGGGGCGGTTCGTCGTCCGACCCGAACGGTGCGGGTGACGCCCCGCTCGGGCCCCTTCCCGTCCCCCGCACTGAGGTGGTCGGCGCCACGTGGACCGGCCGGCTGGTGGTGGCCGGCGGCCTCACAGCCGACGGCGGGGCCAGCGCGCTGGTGCACGTCTACGAGGCCAGGACGGGCCGGTGGCGGGCGATGCCGTCGCTGCCGGTGCCGCTGCACCATGCCGGCCTGGCCGTGCTGCGCGGCAGGCTGTTCATCGCCGGCGGGTACACCAACGGCCCCGGCGAGGACTGGGTGCCGCAGGCGGCCTTGTGGAGTCTGGGCCGCGACGACGAGGAGTGGCGAGGCGAGGCGTCCATGCCGGCCGGGCCCCGGGGCGCCCTCGGATTGGCGGCGTCGCTCTCCACCATGGTGGCGGCCGGCGGCGAGTTCGGGGGACAGGCGCTCACCCGGACGGAGTTCTACGACGCCGAGGCCCGGGCGTGGCGGCCGGGCCCCGCCCTCGACCAACCCCGGGAGCACCTTGCCCTCACGGCCGACGGCGACCGGATCTACGCCATCGCCGGCCGGACAGCGGCGGGCGGCAACCTGATCGGCGTCGAGTCGATCGACCCGATCCAGGAGTTGACCTGGCGCGACGAACCGGTCCTGCACGATGCCCGTGGCGGGATCGGGGCGGCGACGGTGGACGGTCGGGTGTGCGTGGCGGGGGGAGAAGCGCCGGCCGGCACCATCGCATCGGTCGAGTGCCTCGACGGCTTCGACTGGGTGGAGGCGGGTCGACTCGAACGCCCGCGCCACGGCCTTGCCGTGATGGCCCTCGACGGGCGCCTGCACGCCGTGGGGGGCGGCGAACAGCCCGGCCTGTTCGTGAGCGGCGCCCACGAGGCGATCGATGTGTGAGCCGACCGGCCTTACGATCGGTCACAATGGCGGGGTGCGCGTAGGGATCGCAGGCAAGGGCGGCGTCGGCAAGACCACCATCTCGTCAGTGCTGGCCCGCACGCTCGCCCGGAGGGGCTACCGGGTCGTCGCGCTCGACTGTGACTCCGACCCCCACCTGGCCATGAGCTCGGGCATCGACCAGGGCCGCATCGACGCCATGCGCCCCTTCGTCGAGCGACGGGGTCGGGGCGATTCGTTCACCACCGACGCCGCCACGCCGGAGGAGATCCTGGCCAGGCACGGCCTCGAAGGGCCGGATGGCGTCGTCTACATGCAGGCGGCCCGGATCACCAAGCCGGGCGGCGGCTGAACAGGCGGCTCCCATGTCACGGTCCGTGGCTTCATCGAGAACATCGAGGCGGAGTACCCCGGCACGGTCGTGATCGCCGACATGGAAGCCGGCCTCGAGCACCTGTCATGGGCGGGCGGCACCCTGCGCTACGTCGACGCCCTTCTCCTGGTGGCCGAGCCGCAGAAGAAGGTGCTGCTCACCGCCCGCCGGGCCCACCGCCTGGCCGGGCAGCTGGGCATCGAGCGGGTGGCCTTCGTGGGCAACCGGGTCCGCCCGGGCGAGGAGCCGGTGCTGCGGGAGTTCGTGGCGTCGCTGGACGCCGACCTGCTGGCATCGATCCCGGAGGACCCTGCCGTGGTGGCTGCCGACCGGGAGGGCCGTTGCCTCCTCGACGCCGCCCCCGACTCGCCCGCCACCCTCGCCATCCAGCAACTGGCCGACGACCTCGAGGACCGCTACCTCATCCGGGTCCCCGTTCCCGAGTAGACAACTCGGGAAAATGGCGAGCTGTTTCCTCGAAAGACGCAGCGTCAGGCGACGTCGACGATCTCGACCTTGAGGGTGGCGCCCGTTGGCGTCTCGTAGGGAACCCACTCGCCCGCAATCTTCCCCAGAAGCGCCTGGCCGAGCAGGGAGCCCGGGGTGATGATGGTGACGCCCTCGACCCGCTCCTCGATGGAGCCGACCAGGTAACGCTCGACCTCGTCGTCGCCCTCGTAGCGCAGGGAGACGGTGGAGCCGGCCACCACCTTGCCGCCGGTGTCGGCGTCGTCGTCGACGATGGAAGCCTGCGACAGCACCCGCTCGATGTGGCGGATACGCGACTCCATCTTCCCCTGCGAGTCCTTGGCCGCGTGGTAGTCGCCGTTCTCCGAGAGGTCGCCGAGCATGCGCGCCGCCTCGATGGCCCTGGCGATCTCGACCCGGCCCCGGGTGGTGAGATCCTCCAACTCCTCGCGGAGGCGGTCGTGAGCCTGACGGGACAGATGCGTCTCGCTCATGGAGGTGAGGCTAGTGCCGGAAGTGGCTAGCGCCTACGGGCGGCTCCCGGTACAGTGGCATTGCCATGACCGCCATCTCCGTAGCCGTCATTCCGTAGCGCACACCGTTCCCGGCGTGCGCTGTTCGACCGTCCACGCAGTGGGCGGTTTTTTCTTTCCCAAGGAGCACAAGACGTGGCCCACAGGGTCGGGATCATCGCCGGAGACGGCATCGGGCAGGAGGTCGTGCCGGAGGCGCTGAAGGTCGTCCGCGCCGCCGGCGTCGATCTCGACACCATTGACTACGACCTGGGTGGTGCGCGGTACCTGCGCACCGGCGAGGTCCTTCCGGACGCCATCCTCGACGAGCTGCGCGGACTCGACGCCATCCTGCTGGGCGCCGTCGGCACGCCCGACGTCCCCCCGGGCGTGATCGAGCGGGGGCTGCTGCTGCGCCTGCGCTTCGAGCTCGACCTCTACGTCAACCTGCGCCCCATGCAAGGCGCGCGGATCGACTCCGTGGTCGTCCGCGAGAACACAGAGGGCAGCTACGCCGGCGAGGGCGGGGCGCTGCGCAAGGGCACGCCCCACGAAGTTGCCACCCAGGGCTCGGTGAACACCCGCTTCGGGGTCGAGCGGTGCCTACGGTTCGCCTTCGAGCTGGCCCAGTCCCGCCCCCGGCGCCACCTCACCCTCGTGCACAAGACCAATGTCCTCACCTTTGCCGGCGACCTGTGGCAGCGGGCCTGCGACGAGGTGGCGGCCGAGTACCCCGATGTCGCCACCGGGTATGACCACGTCGACGCCGCCTGCATCCACCTCGTCGAGCGGCCCGGGCGCTACGACGTGATCGTTACCGACAACCTCTTCGGCGACATCCTCACCGACCTCGGTGGCGCCGTGGCCGGCGGGATCGGTCTTGCCGCGTCGGCCAACCTCAATCCGGCCGGCACAGGCCCGTCGCTGTTCGAGCCTGTCCACGGGTCGGCGCCCGACATTGCCGGTACAGGTCGTGCGAACCCGCTCGCCGCCATACGATCGGCGGCGATGATGCTCGAGTTCCTCGGGGAGGCTGACGCGGCCGCCCGGGTCACCAAGGCGGTCGCGGCAGCGGCGTCGCTGTCGGGAACCACATCCGAGTTGGGCGACGCAGTCGCGGAAAGGGTCTAGAAGCCATGCCCCTGCAGAAGGTGGACAAGATCTGGATGGACGGCGTGCTCGTCGACTGGGACGACGCCAAGATCCACATCCTCACCCATTCGCTCCATTACGGCTGCGGCGTGTTCGAGGGCATCCGTGCCTATGCCACCGCAAGTGGCCCGGCTGTGTTCCGCCTCACCGACCACATCGTCCGCCTGTTCGACAGCGCCAAGATCTTCATGCTCGACATCCCCTACACGGTCGAGCAGCTCATCGCCGCCACCAAGGAGACGGTGCGGGTCAACGGCCTCGACTCGTGCTACATCCGTCCGCTCGTGTACCTGGGCTACGGCGAGATGGGCCTCAACCCGCTGCCGTGCCCGGTGAACGTCTCGATCGCCGTGTGGCCGTGGGGCAGCTACCTGGGCGACGAGGGCATCGAGCGCGGCGTGCGCATGAAGATCTCGTCGTGGCAGCGCCACGACCCCAACGCCATGCCGCCGGCGGCCAAGGGCACAGGGATGTACATCAACTCGTCGATGGCCAAGGTCGAGGCGCTCAAGGCGGGCTACGACGAGGCCATCCTCCTGTCGCCCCAGGGCTACGTCAGCGAGTGCACGGGCGAGAACATCTTCATCGTGAAGAAGGGCCGCATCATCACCCCGCCCGTCAGCGCCGGCGCGCTCGCCGGCATCACCCAGGACTCGGTGATGACCATCGCCCGCGACCTCGGCATCGAGTGCGAGGTGGGCCACATCCTGCGCAGCGATCTCTACACGGCCGACGAGGCGTTCCTCTCGGGCACGGCGGCCGAGGTGGTGCCGATCCGGTCGGTGGACGACCGCGAGATCGGCGACCCCGGCCCCGTCACCCGGAGGGTCCAGGAGGTCTTCTTCGCCGCCATCAAGGGCGAGGTCGACCGTTACAAGGACTGGTGTGAACACGTCGATGCCTGACGTAGGGACGGGTCGCGGCCACCACGGGCCGATGCCCGACCTGCCGGCGGCGGTCGACATCTACGACACCACCCTCCGGGACGGCAGCCAGCAGGAGGGCCTCTCGCTCACGGTGGACGACAAGCTCCGGGTCGCCCGCCAGCTCGACCACCTCGGCGTCGCCTACATCGAGGGCGGCTGGCCGGGCGCCAACCCCAAAGACGAGGAGTTCTTCCAGCGTGCGCCCGACGAGCTGAAGCTCGAGACGGCCACCCTGGTGGCCTTCGGCTCCACCCGCCGGCCCCGTGGCCGGACCGCCACCGACGACACGCTCCGTCACCTGGTGAAGGCGAAGACTTCAGCCGTGTGCATCGTGGGCAAGTCGTGGGACCGCCACGTCACCGAGGCGCTGCGCACCGACCTCGACGAGGCGGTGGCCATGACGAGCGAGTCGGTGGCGTTCCTGCGGGCCAACGGGCTGCGGGTGTTCTTCGACGCCGAGCACTTCTTCGACGGCTACCGGTCCGACCGGGAGTTCACCCTCCGGGTCCTGCGGGCGGCCGAGGAGGCCGGCGCCGAGACGTTGGTGCTGTGCGACACCAACGGCGGCACGCTGCCCCACGAGGTCGAGCAGATCGTCTCCGAGGTGCGGGCCGAGGTGTCCGCCCAGATCGGCCTGCACTTCCACAACGACGGGGGTTGCGGCGTGGCCAATACCCTCACCGGCGTCCGCCTCGGCGCCACCCATGTGCAAGGCTGCGTCAACGGCTACGGCGAGCGGACTGGCAACGCCGACCTGTGCGCCGCCATCGGTGACCTAAGCGTGAAGATGGGCGTGCGCACGATCGACCCGGAGCGACTTGAGCGGCTGCGGCCGGTGTCCCATCACATCGCCGAGCTGGTCAACGTCGCCCCGAACCCGCAGCAGCCGTTCGTGGGCCAGTCGGCCTTCGCCCACAAGGCCGGCCTGCACACGTCGGCCATCGCCCGGGGTCGCGACCTCTACGAGCACATCCCGCCCGACACCGTAGGC
>JBKJNA010000065.1:0-3873 GCA_046596195.1 Acidimicrobiales bacterium
GGCGACCGTGTCCTGTTGCACACCTAAGCCGGGACCGGCCGGCCTGCACAACGGCTCCACCGGCACGGTGGTGGCGGTGCACGCCGACGGTCTCCGCGTCGCCTTCGACGAAGCCGGCGAGGTGACGCTGGCCAAGGCGTTCGTGGCCGGGCGGCGGGGTGCGGGAACCCCAACCTGTCCCACGCCTGGTGCCGCACGGTCGAGGGGGCGCAGGGCGGCACCTGGGAGGCGGTCCACCTGCTCGGGACAGCGTCGCTCGACGCCCTGGTGGGCTACACCGGCCAGAGCCGGGGACGGGCGCCCACCCACACCTGGAACACCCGGCCCCTGGCCGTGGTCGACCACGGCGGGATGGCGGCCGACGACCGCAGCGCCACCGAGGTGGTGCTGGCCGGCCTCAGCCGCGAGCCGGTGACCACCTTCGCCGCTGCCGACGACCCGTGGATCCTCCACGCCCGCCTGGTGGCCGAACGCGACGAGCACGTCGGAGTCCTGGCCGGCGCACCGCCCCACGTGGGCAGGTCGCTCCACCAGGCGAGGGCGATGGCGGAGCGGGACGTGCGCATCCTCAACAGGGCGAGCGAGGAGCTGGAGCGGGTCGAGTCCCGGATCGCCAGCTTCGGGACCCTCGCCGGCCTGCGACGCGCGGGCCGCCTGGAGCGCGGCCACGCCGAGCACGCCCTGGCCCGGGCCAAGGACAGGCTCGACTCGGCCCGCAGCAGTCGCCGGGTGAGCGAGCGGTCGGTGGCCAGGCTGGAGGCGGGCGAGGCCAGGCGGGCCCGCTTCGACGGCGACAACGCCTGGCGGGTGGAGCGGGTCGCCGCCATCGACGCCGAACTGGACCGCCACTGGAGCACCGCCACGCTGGCCGCCGTGCGCCAGGACGACCCGCTGGCCTTCGGCATCGAGCGTCTCCGCGCCGCCCGGGCCACCTACGCCGACGACCTCGACGCATACCGGGCCAGCCTGCCGCCCGACCGCACCAGCGCCGTCGGTGATGCCAAGCGCCGTCTGGCGGACCGGGAGCAGGACCTGCGGGAGACCCGCTACGCAGTGGAGGATCGCCGCAGGGAGCTGGCGATGACCGGCGAGCGCCACTGGGGCCGGCGGGACAATCAGGCGGTGGTACCGGCCGAGCGGGTCCTGGAGCGAGCCGAGGACGCAGTGCAGGCGGCCGTCGGCGCTGAGCGGGCCGCCCGGGAGCGCCTTGACGCTGAAGCGTCAAACGAACGCAAGCGGGCCAGGGCGTTGGCCGCCACCGAGCCCCAGGCGATGTAGACCGAGCGCACGCGACGGCAGCAGGTGCGACTTGATAACGGCGCCCGAGTGGTGGTTGACCGGACGATCTTGAACTTCAGGTCGACGTCGAGTTGAGGGCGCTGGGCTGGAGCCAGCGGCGCACGACACCCGACCGGGGCGACGGATCGTGACGGCCGGGGTCTATTCCATACCCGTGTAGCGGAGAATCCAGAGTCCGCTGTCCCGGTCGCTCATGAGCAGCAGGGGCCGCTTGGCGTTGTTCTTGCCTCGACCCTGGTCCGTGTCGTTGCGGGCGCATTCCTGGATGCAGTGGGGGACCACACCCCAGAAGTCGTTGCCTCCCTCGGCGATGTAGTGCCCCACCTCGGTGATTCCCCCGGGTCCGAAGGACGTCACCCGCAGCCCGGCTGAGTAGTACGAGAAGTAGGCCAGGTTCTTGCCGGCCCTCGGATCGGTCTTCACCTCGTGCACCGACAGGGCCCCGAAACCAGTGGCGTAGGCCGGGTCAAGGGACTCGGCGACGGCGTAGGTGTCGATCTCCCGCAGGTTCGGGTCGGTGCCGTCGAGCAGGTGTACGTAGCCCCACCCGTCGAACACGCCACCCTGGGCCCGGAGCGTGGCGCCAGCCGTGCCGATGGCGGGCAGATCGCCACCGGCGGCATAGCCCTCGGGGGCGGCATAGGCCGGCGGGTCGCCGAAGAGCTGGTGCATGGCGCGGTGGCCAATGCAGATGGCGCTGGCCGTGCCCAGCACCGGGCTTCCCTGGCCGCCGCAGAAGAAGGCGTCGGGCAGGAGCCCGTTCCGGGTCCCGCCGTGGCTCTGGCCGATGGCGACAGTCGTGTAGCCCGCCTCCTCACCCGAGCGCACCTTGTCCGAGAAGAAACAGCCTCCGCGACTGAACACCACGATCATGGTGGGCGACGCCGCAGCCGGCACCTCGGCGCGATCCGAGACGCCGTTCCCGTTCAGGTCGGCGACGCACCCCGAGCCACCGAAGACCGTCGGGCCCGCCACGGCGGAGGTGCCCAGCGGCTTGGTGAACCCGAACTCACCGCACCCGGTGGCTCCCATGCTGGCCCCGGACGTGATCTCGCACAGCGTGCGGGTGGGCGAGAAGTCCTCGTCGGTGGCCAGCACGTACTTGCCGTCGCTCGACCAGTAGCCCTGGTGGGCGTTGCCCTCGGGGATTCGGAGCCCGGTCTCCGGATCAGGGCTCGTGAAGTCGGAGTCACCGACGAAGACCGGCGCCGCCGGGTTGTCGATGTTGAGCAGCACCTGGCCCGCGTCCCAATAGGAGACGAGGAGGAAGTTGTGGCCGTTGATCACCTTCTGCTGGAAGTCGTGGTTGAAGACCGTGTCGCCGTTGGCGTAGGGCCCCTGGGCCCCCGGCCAGTCCTCGAGGCCGACCTCGGCGACGAGCACTGCCGGCCCGGTGCCGCTGAGCACCGGGGTGATGTCGAAGATATCGACGTCCTTCAGGTCCTGGTTGTCGGTGGTGACGGCGTACGCCCTGCCGTTCCAGGCAAAGCCCTGCACCGAGTGGGTGGTGTGGTAGGTCTGCCGTGCGACCGCGGGCGTCGTGTCACCGAACTGGCCGAGGCTGATTGGCGCCAGTGGGTTGGTGACGTCCCACATGGAGAACCCGGAGACGACCGGGAGGTTGCCGTCGCAGGTCTCGTTGTTGTGGAGGAGGATCTGGCGGCCGCCGTAGTCGAGGACGTGGACGCCCTCGCTCACATAGCTGTTCACCTCCGCCGGGAGGAAGCCGACCCTCCGGGGCTGGGTCGGGTCGCTGATGTCGACGACGTGGATGCCAGTGCCCTGGGCGCCGGGGCGCCCGGCGCACTCAGGGTGGTACGTCCCGAGGTAGGCGTAGTTGCCGAAGGCGGCGACATCGGAAATGCCGCCCTCGACGTTCGTGAGGTCGAGCTTCCCGACGAGCTCGACGTTCTTGGACGATGCCGGGAGGTGGCCGGTCGTGGGGCCGTGCTGCGCGACGACCGCAGGACCGTCCTCGGCATTGCCGGCGGGGTCCTCCGGACCGGGGCTGGAGGTGGCGGTCGATGGGAACAAGCCCAACGTCACCGTGACCGCCCCAATGAGCAGGAACAGGAATCGACGGTCTCGCTGCACGCCAACCTCCGATGTGAACGTCCGAGCACGAAGTGTGCCATATCGCTCGTCGGCGCGCTCCGGAGGCACCGTGGCGCGAAGTCAGCTCGGATCAGACCTAGATCCGTGAGTTAGCCGGGATGGTCCTGGGACCATCCGCGCCAGATGCCTTCCGTAGCAAGAGAATCGGGGTGCTGAAGCCCCGCAACTCTCCCAAAACGAAAGGCACCTGTCGGGTGACGACGATACGCCCCAAGCGCACTCCCGTGGTGGTTGGTCCCGATGACCCGACACTGACCCCCAATGGCGGGCTGGGTGCTCGTCACCGAGGTGGACCGTATTCTCGGCGTGGCCGCCACCATCGATTCGTTCGTGGGCAGGATCAAGGCCCGCCGCCAAGGGCTCTCCGCCGGCGAGCTCGTCCTGTCGATGGCCGAGTGCATGCTCGCCGGTGGCGACTTCATGGCCGATCTCGACCACATGCGTGCCGACGAGGCGGGG
>JBKJNA010000155.1:0-3729 GCA_046596195.1 Acidimicrobiales bacterium
GTCGCTTCGCAGCCAGTACGTCGCGTCCAGCAGTCGCCGGGCCAGCAGCCCCACGTCGAACACGTTGGCGCGCTCGCCCTCCTCCTCGATGGTGAGCAGGTCGAACAGCAAGGTCCCCAGCCCGGCCCGGTTGAGCACCGTGGCCACGTAGCGGTTGCGGGGGCTGTGACGGCTGCTTCCACTCCCATGGGCAAACACGACCAGCCCGGTGGCGCCCTGGGGGACGACGAGATGGCCCCCGAGCCGCAACGCCCTGGCATCCACCTCGACCACCACGTCGCGCGCTGGCGGTTCGCTGTCGACCGTCACGGAATTCCCTGACGCTGCCGTCACGGAATTCCCTCGCTCGGCGTGAAGCCGATGTCTAATCGATGGCGCCTCCCTTCCGCCGGGCGCCAGGCTGAAGCAGCGCCCGTAGCTCACCGGAGAGCACCGTGGCGCTGAAGCGCCCGAGGTCCCGGCCGACGATCACGCTGTTCGTCCCGCGCCGAAGCGTCACCATCCAGCAGCGGCTGGGCCGGTCGCCGTCGTGGTCCTGCTGGTCGACCTCGACGCTGATCAGGTTGCGGCCGGCACAGCCCGTGCGTGAGGGGCGGCAGTCCGGCGAGCAGTAGATCGGCGGACGGCCGACCCGGCCGGGGTGGCGTTCGACGGCGTTGTCGCACCCCGCCGCCGCGCAGGTCGGCCCGCTCACGTCGTGTGTCCCTTCGCCGAGCCTGGGCGCTTGTTAGGCCGGAACGAACGGCCGTCCATGTGGACGTGGTGGGCGGAGTTCACGATCCGGTCCAAAATCGACTCTGCGACGACCGGGTTCGGGAACAGCGTGTACCAGTCCGAAGCCTGGCGGTTGGCCGTGAAGATCGCCGGCCGTGGCCCTCTCTCGGTGACGAGTTCGTAGAGGTCGTCCGCCTGGGTCAGGGTGAAGTCCCTGATTGCGAAGTCATCCAAGATCAGGACGCCGGGCCGGGCCCACCGACGCAGTCGAGTTTCCCAGCTGCGATCGGCGTGTCCGCCGGCGAGGTCGGCCAGCAGCCGGGACGTCTTGGTGAAGACCACGCTGTGGCCCCGTCGGCAGGCGGCATGGCCCAGGGCCTGGGCGATCATCGACTTCCCCACACCGACGGGACCATGGAGGATCACCGACTCGCCGGCGTCGAGGAAGCGCAGCGTGGCCAGGTCGCGGATCTGGGCGGCGGGGATCTTGGGGTTGAAAGAGAAGTCGTAGTCCTCGATCGTGGTGGTCTGTTCGAAGCGGGCCGCCTTCAGCCGGCGCTCCAGGCCGGCGGTGTCACGACGAGCCGCCTCATCGGCACACAGCACCCCCAGCAGCTCGACGTGGCCGAGCTCGCCGGCGGTGGCCTGGGCCAGGCGGGCATCGAGAGTGTCGAGCATGCCGAGGAGCTTCAGCGCCCGCAGGGCCTCCTCCAGCTGATGGGTCTTCACCCGGCCACCTCCGATCCGAACAGGACCGCCGGGCCGTGCAGGTGGGCCGGGGCCGACGGTGGGGACTCCGGAGTCTCGTCGCCGTCGTGCTCGGTGCCGGCGGCCAGGATGCCCTTGACCGTCTTGTAGGACGGGTCGCCGACGTCGATGGCCCGCCGGCAGGCGGCGTTCAGCCGCTCGGCGTCGTACTTGTCGACCAGGTGGACCACGCCCTGGGCTCCTCGCAGGCGATACAGGGCGTTGACCTCCATCAGCACCCCGACCAGCTCGGCCACGGATTCGCCCAGCTCAGCAGCCCTGCGCCGGCACCACGCCGGGGTGCGCATCATGAAGGCGATCTTCTCCGGCGGGTAGTCGCCGTGGTCGGTCTGCTTGCCCTTCTCGATGCGCACGTGGGTCTTGATGAGGGTGCCCTCGAAGAAGACCTCGACGGTGCGCACGCCCTCCCGGGCATCGACGGTGCGGCCGATGTTCTGCCACGGCACCGAGTACAGGGCCTTGCCCACCTTGATGTGGATGTCGGGGCCGACTTTCGGCGTGCTCCACTTGGCCAACTCGAAGCCCTGGCGGGGAAGGGGCAGGAGGGCCTCGGCCTCCTCGGCGTCGAAGACCACCTGAGGGGCGACCCGCAGCAGCGGCCGGCACTGGCGTTGGTTTGCGACCTGGCGGCACCAGCGCACGGCGTCGTCCTGCATGGCGGCCAAGCTGGCGAACTCCCCGGAGCGGCCGGCGAAGAAGGAGTCCCGGGCATAGGGGACGTGGCGCTCCACGGTGGCCTTGTCCCGTGGCTTGAGCCGCCGGGCCGGGTCTACGAGACAGCCGTAGTGGGCCGCGAACTCCCCGAAGGCCTTGTTGATCAGCGGGTCATACAGGTCGGGCTTGATGACCCCGGTCTTGAGGTTGTCCGGCACAACGCGGCGAGGCGCACCTCCGAAGAACTCGAAGGCCAGGACGTGGGACTCGACCCAGGAGCCCTGGTCCATGCGCAGCACCGGCCGCAGGAACATCAGCCGGGAGCAGGTCAGCACGATCATGAAGCCCCACACCTGTCGCATGCGCTCGGTGGCCGGGTCCAACCACCGGCCCAACACGCCATAGTCAACTTGGGCCTCCTCCCCGGCCGGCGGGGTGTCACGCAACACCCGCACAGCGTCACGGGCCACCGCCTCGTCAAAGTTGGCCCAGATGAACCGCCGCAGCGAGGACTCCGAGACGCCGAGGCCGTGGTCGTCACGCAGGCGCTGGTGGATGGTGGCCACGGTGACCACCCCGAGCCAGTCCTTGATCTGTCCCCGGTGGGCCTCGATCTCCGGCCAGGTGCGCTGGCGCAGGCTCCGGTCCACGATGTCGGGGAACCACCCGGTCACCAGGGCCGACCACGACTCTTCGCTCAGCGGTGTGCCGCCGGGGACGAGCCCCGCCTCGATCGCCTTGGCCGTGTACTTGCGCACCGTCTTGGGGTCCACCGCCAACGACGAGCACACCTCTCCGATGCGCCGGCCGGCGTGCCAGTGCCTGAGGATCTCCACTACGTCAACCACCTTGATCGCTCTCCTTGCCACTCGCCCTCCTCGTCGCCGACGAGGGGGAGGCTCAACGAACGTGGCGCCGGAGCGAGGGACCCTCCCCACCAGGGAATTCCGTGACGGGCAGTCAGGGAATTCCGTGACAGCGGATCAGGGAATTACGTGACGGGAAAACTCAGCAAACAGGGAATTCCGTGACGGCTGACAGATGGACCTGCTGCTCGAACGGTGGCGGCTTCCCGAGCCCGTCCAGACCTACCGTGGCGTCCGCGACCTCGCCCTGACGTTCGGTGCCACCCGCCCTGGAGAGCGTCGCGTCCTCGCCGGCTACATGTCCTCGTCGCTGCACAGGCCGGTCGCTCTCGATCAGTTCACCCGGCCGACGACCGCTGTCGCCGCTCTGCTCACCCTGGATGTGCCAGCAGGAGTCCCGGCGATCTGGGTCCCACCGCTCGGCGCCCCGGCGCTGGCCGACCAGGCAGAACTTGTGCTCGGCCCTTCCATCACCCTCGTCGTCCACGAGTTGGACGACCGGAGCGGTACTCTTGAGTTGACTTGCGAGGTGATCCCATGAGCCGGTTCGTTTCAGAGGCGCGTGACTTCCTGCCCGCCGGTGAGGCGCGACCGATATTCACCACGCGCGATCTTCTGAGGGCTCTCGGCGTCCTTGATGGCGGCCGCGGCGAACAGGAGGGAGCCGTAAGCGGGTGGTTGAGGGCGAACGCTCCGCATCAGGTCCTGGCAGCGTCTCTGCGCTTGG
>JBKJNA010000018.1:0-11878 GCA_046596195.1 Acidimicrobiales bacterium
GGTCCCCTCCCTCGTCGACGTGGCCGGCCCTCGCATCTCCGTGCGGCCGGTGGCCGGCCTGCCGCTGCTGCACGTCGAGGAGCCCGAGCTCCGCGGCGGCGCCAGAGTCGTGAAGCACGTCACCGAGCGCGTCGCCGCCGGCGTGCTCCTCGTCGTCCTGCTCCCGCTGCTGGTGGCCATCGGCCTGGCCGTGCGCTGTACCAGCCGGGGCCCGGCGCTGTTCGCCCAACAGCGGGTGGGCAGGCACGGCCGGAGGTTCACGCTCTACAAGTTCCGCACCATGCGCCGGTCGGCCGAGGCCGAGCTGGTCGACATGGCCGACGCCAACGAGCAGGACGGCCCGCTGTTCAAGATCCGCGACGACCCCCGCCGCACATGGATCGGTCGAGCTCTGCGGCGCGTGTCGATCGACGAGGTCCCCCAGCTGTGGAACGTGGTCGTCGGCCAGATGTCGATCGTGGGCCCGCGACCGCCGCTGCCGTGCGAGGTCGAGGGGTACTCGGACGAGGTGCGCCGCCGGCTGCTGGTGAAGCCCGGCCTCACCGGGCTGTGGCAGGTGAGCGGCCGGGCTGACCTGCCGTGGGCGGAAGCGGTGCGGCTCGACCTGTACTATGTGGAGAACTGGTCGCCGGCGCTCGATCTCGTGATCCTGGCCAAGACGCTCACCGCCGTGGTGCGGGGGCGGGGGGCCTACTGAGATGGTGTCGACGCGGCGGTTTCGACGGAGTTCACGAGGATTGACCCCCGGACCCGGTAGGCTTCCGAACGAGCATCCTCCTTCGAGGAGGGAAAGGCGGCACCCATGAGAGTTCGCTACCTGGTTCTTGCCTTCGTGGCACTCGCTGCCGCCCTCGGAGTCGCGTCGTCCCCGGCGTCGGCGCAGACGACGACGTGTACGGGAGTCGCCGGCACCCAGTACCCGCCCGCCGCGCCCAGCCTGTCGGTCTCCCAGACCCAGGTCGCCCCCGGCGGCGTCGTGCGGGTGACCGGTCGGTGCTGCCCGCCCAACAGCATCGTCACCCTCACCTACTCCCCCGGCAACGTCCCTCTCGGCACGGCGCAGGCCGGCACCGACGGCAGTTTCTCGACCACCGTCGCCGTCCCGCCCACCGCCGCCCCAGGCACGGGCACCATCACCGCCACGAGCCCCGGCTGCTCGGCGAGCGTGAACGTCGCCGTGGTGCTGGGCGAGACGCTCAGCCGCGGCGGCACGGGCGGCGGGGCGCTGCCCCGCACCGGTGGCGCCTCCACCATCCCGTCCGGCATCGCCGGCGTGATGCTCATTCTCGTCGGCCTGTTGACCGTCGCCGCCACGAGGCGCAAGCGCGCCGGCGCCCAGTAGTCCTCCTGGTGCGGGCATCCCGCGCCTGACGTGTCGACCAATCTGAACCTGCTCGCCGGCCCGGCCGGTTTCGCGGCAGGCGCCGCCATCGCACTGTTCGGCTTCGACGTTCTCCGCCGGAGGGCCCTGCTGGCCCGGCGGCTCGTCGCTGCCGGCGCCGGCCTGGCGGCGGTCGCCGCCCCCGCCGCCGCCACCGGGCTCGACGTGTGGGACGCCGTCCTGCGGGCCGGCCTGGCCGCCGGCTTCGTGCTGCTGGCCGGGCGCAGCCGGCCGCTGTGGTGGGTCCCCGGCGCCGTGGTAACCGCCGCCGGCATGGCCGGCGCTGGGCCGCTGCTGGCGGTCGCCCTGGCCGTGCTGGGGGCGACGGTGGCGCTGGCCGCCTCCGCTCGCCGTCTGCCCCTCGCAGGGGCCGTCGTCGGCGCCCTGATCGTCCAGCTGGCGCTGCGGCTCGAGTGGCCGCACCGCACCGGCGGTACGGCGGCGCTGGCTGTCGTGGCGCTGCTGCCCATGGCGGTGTCGGGCTTCCGCCAGTCGCCACGGGCGTCGCGGCGCGCCGTCAGCCGGGTCGCCCTGGTGGCAGCGGCCGTCGCCGTCATGGGCGTGGTCACCGGCCTGGCCGGCGGTCTGCTCGTCCGCCACGATCTGACCACGGGCGCCGCTGCCCTCGATGCGGGGGTGGACGCGGTGCGGCGGGGCGACCAGCCGGCCACGTCCGCCGCCCTCACCGGCGCGGGCCGGTCCTTCGCCGACGCCCGCGACACCCTGGACGCCTTCTGGCTCCTCCCCGCCCGCCTCGTGCCGGTGGTGGCCCAACACGTGGCCGCAGGCCAGCAGGCGGCCCGGGCCGGCAGCGAGCTGGCCCTCACGGGCGCAGCGACGGTGTCCGCCTCCAACCTCGGCGCCCTGGCGGTGACCGACGGCCGGGTCGACCTCGACAGCGTGCGGGCGCTGCACGACCCGGTGGCCCGGGCCGGCGCCGGCCTGGACGACGCCCGCCGAAAGCTGGCCTCGGCCGCCTCGTCGGCGTGGCTGCTACCACCGCTGGCCGAACGGCTCGACCGCGAGATCGCCCGCCTCGACGGGTCCCGGCGCCAGGCCGCAACCGCGCTGGCGTTGACCGAGCGGCTGCCCGCCCTGCTCGGTGGCGAGGGCTCCCGCCGGTACTTCCTCGCCATCCAGACCCCTTCGGAACTGCGCGGCAGCGGGGGCATCATCGGGTCCTACGGCGAGGTCACCGCCGACGGCGGCGCGCTCGGTGTCGGGAACTTCGGACGCGACAGCGACCTCAACGCCAACGGCACACCGCCCGACCGCCGCACCCTGCCGGGGCCGGCCGATTACCGGGCCCGCTACGCCCGCTTCGAGCCACAGCGCATCTGGCAGAACGTCTCGGTGTCACCGCATTTTCCGGCCGTCGGCGAGGTGATCGCCGGCCTGTACCCGCAATCCGGCGGCGCCGAGGTGGACGGCGTCATCGCCGTCGACCCCGTCGCCCTGGCCGCCTTCCTGCGCCTGGTCGGCCCCGTGGACGTGGCGCCGTGGCCCGAACCGATCACGGCCGACAACGCCGAGCAGATCCTGCTCCACGAGCAGTACGTGCGCCTGGAGGGCACCGCCCGCACGGACTTCCTGGGAGACGTGGCTGAGGCGGTCGGGGCCCGGGTGACCAAGGGGTCCCTACCCCCGCCCGCCGCCATCGTCGAGGCGCTGGCGCCGGTGGTGCGCGGCCACCACCTCTCGCTGTGGAGCCCGGTGGCGGCGGAACAGGCGCTGTTCCGCCGGATCGGGGCCGACGGCGGGCTCCCCCCGGTGCGGGGCGACTCGCTGGCGGTGACGAACGTCAACGCGGGCGGGAACAAGGTGGACTGGTTCCTGCGCCGCACGTCCGACTACGTGGCTGCGGTGGACGGGCCCGACGGCCGGGTCACCGGCGCCCTCACCGTGACACTGCGCAACGAGGCGCCGCCGGCCGGCCTTCCCGCCTACGTGATCGGCAGCCCGTTCGCCACGCCGATCGACCCGGCCGGCAGCAACCGCACGTACTTGTCGGTGTACAGCCCGCTCGGCCTGGCCGGCGCCACCCTCGGCGGCCGGCCGGTGCCGGTGGAGTCGGCCCGCGAGGTCGGCCGCAACGTGTACTCGCTCTTTCTGGTCGTACCACCAGGGGGCACCAGCACGCTCACGTTCGAGCTGTCCGGCGACGTGCCCGGCGGCGGCCCGTACCGGCTCGACTGGCACGCCCAGCCCCTCGTCGTGCCCGAGGTCGTGTCGGCGCGGGTGACCTCGGGCGGCCGGGCCCTGGTGGTCCGCAACGCCGGGCCCCTCGCCGGCGACGAGACGTTGCCCGCCCGCTGAACGCCCGCCCGCTGACCGGGAGGGCTAGGTGCGCCGGCCGAGCAGGTCCCGCAGGGTGGCGGGCTTGGACAGCTTCTCCTCGACCGACGTCATGCCGGCGGCCAGGCGTTCGGTGGCTACTCCCAGGCGCTGCAGGTCGTCGGCGACCACCGCGGCCAGCTTGTCCACCGCTTCCACCACGTGGGCCAGGTTCTCGGCCAGCTGGCGCTGGTAGGCGGCGTAGTGCTCCAGGCTGGTGGCCAGCTGCTCGTCCCGGTCGCGCACCTCGTCGCGCAGCCCCTCGACCACCTCCACCAGCACGGCCGTCGGGTGGGCCGCCTGCTCCTCCACCAGCTTGGTGAGGAGCGTGAGCACCTCGGCCAGGGGGCCGTTGACGGGGGCCTGGGCGGGGGCCTGGGTGGTGGCCCGAACCCCGTTCCCGGTGGGCTGCGGCGCGGGCAGCCCGACCGCCGGCGGGGAGGGCTCGGGCGCTCGCCGGGCGGGTGGGGCACCTTGGCGGACAGCCCGGCCGGCAGCCTGCTCGGCGCTCGGCCGGTGGGGCCGGGGCGGGCCGGGCTGGCTGCGGCGGTCCGACTCGCCCGCGCCGGGGGTGGCCCACGCCGGCGCCGACGGAGGGACCCGGCCGGGGATGGCCACCACGGCTGCGCAACCGGCGAAGCGACCGGGGCAGACGGTGCTGCACACCTTGCACTCGCACGCCCCGCCCTCGGCCGTCACCACCATGGCGTGCTCGCACCCGGCGTGAATCTCAACGCCGAACTCGTAGCAGCGTCCCATTTCTACCAGCGTACTTTCGGCCGGGCCGTCATCAGGATGCGAGGGGTTCGCCGGACCCGCCGGCGGCGGCGCCGAACAGCGTTTCCCGGAGCTGCTCGGCGAACCAGTCCTCGGTGAAGTAGGCCTCGCCGGCCCGGTCCTCGGTGATGTCCCACACTCCCTCGAACAGCTGCTCCACCGCCTTGGCGATGCTGCCGGCCTCGGGCTCGTCGAAGAACACACCGGTCTCGCCCTCGGTGACCGTGTCGAGGAAGCCGCCCGCCCGCAGCACCGCCACCGGTTTCCCGCAGGCGGCCGCCTCCACGACGGTGAGCCCGAAATCCTCGTGGGCGGCGGACACCACCCCGGTGCAGTTGGCGTACAGCCACGCCAGCTCGGCGTCGTCCACCTCGGGCAGGAGGGTGACGTTGGCGCCGGCAAGCGCGGCCAGCCGGCCCGCTTCAGGGCCGTCGCCCACCACCACCAGGCGCTTGTCCGGCAGGTCCTCGAAGGCGACGAGCACCTTGTCGACGTTCTTGTAGGTAAGCAGGCGGGCGACGCAGAGTACGAAGTGCGGTTCCAGCACCGTGACCGGCGAACGGCGCCCGGTCACGAACTCGGCGACCGGCGGGGGCACGATCTCGGCCTGCCTGCCATAGGCGACGCGAACACGTTGACGCACGACGGTGGACGTCGTGAGGTAGTGGTCCGCGCTGGCCGCGGCACGCCTGTCCCAGGCCCGGAACGCCGGCCCCGTCACCTTCATCATCGCCGACACCGGTCTGGGCCAGCCCGACAGGTACAGCTCGGCCTGGTCGTAGAGCCAGCGCGGCGGCGTGTAGCAGTAGACGATCTTCCGGCCCGTGGTCCTCACCCCGTGGGCGAAGCCGCTGGACGAGCACAGCACCACGTCTGCGTCGACCCGCAGGCCCTGGAAGGCGAACGGGTAGAGGAACAGGCCCTTGCGGTGATCGCGGCGCACCGCGCCGAGGCGGTTCGTCCACAGCGGTCGCACGTCGTGCTGCGCGAACTCGGGGAACGTCTCGTCGGGCTCGTAGACGCCCGTGTACAGCGGCGCCCCGGGAAATGCTTTGAGCATCGACAGCACGACCCGCTCGGCGCCACCGCGCTGGCTGACGTAGTCGTGCACGATGGCGACCCGGGCCCTAGCCAAGGGCATCGCCCGAGCGGAGTTCGCAACGTCGACCTGGCGCCATGAGCGTCCTCAGCCTATTCCGGTGCCTGACGAGCCCCGCGGATTCGCACATCCGGCGCACGGTGCCCCGGCCGGCGGTCTGCCACCCACCCGGCCTCGAGCGTTCACGACGTGGACTCGTGCGTCGACGGGTCCGACACGGCTGAGCGAACGACGACGTGCGGGTGCGACGACGGCGGGACGACATCTGCGGCCCGCCCCGCGACTCAGGCCAGGGCGTTGAGCCGGTCGGCGGTGTCGAACAGGCCCGGGTCCTGGTCGACCACGTTGGCGAACAGCGCGCGGGCCCGGGGCAGCTCGCCCGCCCGCTCGTACAGGTCGGCCAGGGCATACCAGAGGCGTAGGTGGTGAAGCTGCGGTGAGCGCACCTTGGTGCGGGCCCGCTCCAGCAGCTCGGTGGCGCCGGCGAGGTCGCCCCGGTCGGCCATGGCCATGGCCATCACGATGCGCCCCTCGGTGAGCACGTCGGGCGCCGGGGACGACTTGCGCAGCTCCTCGAACGTCGCCTCCACCTTGCGGAAGCGGCCGTTGGCCCGGTAGCAGTCGGCCATCACCGGGTGCTGGTCGTACGAGCCGGTGAGGGCGTGGAAGGCGTCGAGCTCGCGCAGGGCGGCGGTCCACTTGCCCAACCGGTAGAGGGTGAGGCCGTGCAGCTCCCTCACGGTGGCCGACATCGGCGCCACCCGCGCCACCGGCCGCAGCGTGGTGAGGGCGTCCTGGTAGCGGTCGCGTTCGTACGCCTTCACCGCCTCGGCCAGCCGGCGCTCGATGCTCTGGGACTTGCCGTTGCCGACGGCGGCAGCGAGCTCGTTCTTGACGTGGTCCGGCATCGAGCGCTCGGGCCGGGTGCGGCCGGGTGAGGCGCCGGTCGGCAGCTCGTCGCCCGCCTCGTCGTCGTCCTCCACCCAGACCTCGGGCTCCCACCGCTCCGGCTCCGACCTCGCCCGCTCGGGCTCGCCGCGAGGGCGCTGGTCCTCGGCCGCCACCAGCCGTGCCCCCTTGCGGGCGACGCTGCCGCGGAAGCGCCTGGCCGCCTCGTCGGGCTCGCGCTCGGCGAAGTCGGGTGCGTTGCGGAACGAGCGGCCGCGGGCCACGGCACGCCGGGCTTCGGGGTCGAGCCCGTGGTCTGTACCTCCGGCCGGCCGGGGCGAACTCGACCATCGGCGGGGGCCGGCCGCGGTGGCCGACCGGGACCACTCCGCGTCGCGGCCGCCCTTGTCGGCGCCGGGGCCCTTGTACCCGCTGGGCTCCCGTTTCCGGTCGGCGCCCCCCGACGTCACCCGCTTGCGGTCACTGCCCCCCGAAGGCGCCCATCGCTCGTCCGGTCCGACACCGCCGTCGGCCCTGCGGCCGGCGCCGGTGGACGGCGGCCCGACGGAACGCCCCTGTCCGGCCCGACCCGCCTCGCTCCCGCTCTCTGCCCGCTCGCCGAACCGTGGCGCCGCAGCGTTCCGCCGGTCGCCTTCAGCTCCAGATCGGGCGCCGGCCCCGCCGGTGGGACGCCCGGGGGTTGGCCGGCCCGCTCCTGCGGGACGTCCACCGCTCGTCGGGCGCCCTGCGCTGGTGGGACGACCGGCGGTGTTGGGTCGTCCACCGCTCGTCGGGCGCCCTGCGCTGGTGGGACGCCCTGCGCTGGTGGGACGCCCTGCGCTGGTGGGACGCCCGGCAGTGGTCGGGCGCCCACCAGCAGTGGGTCGCCCTGCACCCGACGGGCGCCCGGAGGCGCCGGGGCGCTCCGTGCTCGTCGAACGCCCGGACGCACTGGGGCGTCCTGCGAAACCGGGACGGCCGGTACCCCGATCGCCGCGCTCGCCGGCCCCGGTCCGGGCGGAGCGCTCCCCGGTGCGACCGGACACAGCGCCTCCGGCCCGCCAAGGCGTGTCCCGAGCACTCCCTCCCCCGGTGGCGTCCTCCCGACGAGATGCCCCTCCGGTCGCCCCGCCCCGGCGGGCGCCGGCCACCCGGCTCGACGGCGCTCCGGTACCGCGCCCGGCGCCCCTCACGGGCCGGCCTGCGCCGGCGCCGCCGCGCCCCGAGGCGGCAGTGCCGCCGTCCGGTGAGCTGGCCCTCCGCGCCGCGTCGCGGGTAGGAGGCATCGCTCTCGCGCCACGACCTGGCGCCCCGCTGCTGCTCCGTCGCCCGGTTCCGGCGCCCTGGGCCTCGCCCGTGGAGGGAGCTCCGGCGCGGCCGCGGTCGGCGGCCGAGGACCCGGCGCCGGCGACTTTCGGACGGGAACGGCGAGCTTCCCGTTCCGGCATGACATGCAGCCTAGTGCGCCCGCGACGAAGCCCCCGCCAAAGCGAGGGCTTCATACGTAGATGATTCCGGCGACGACCTACTCTCCCAGGGGAATTCCCCCCAAGTACCATCGGCGCTGGCGGGCTTAACTTCCGTGTTCGGAATGGGAACGGGTGTGACTCCGCCGCTATGGTCACCGGAAAACTTGCTCATATGTCAAAGAGGGTGAGGCAGACTTCTGCCTCCCCGAGCGTTCCATAGCGAGCACGAGCGAGATTGTCCCAAGCCCTCGGCCGATTAGTACCGGTCGGCTGAACACATTGCTGTGCGTACACCTCCGGCCTATCAACGTGGTCGTCTGGCCACGGGCCTTACCAGGTTAACCCTGTGGGAATCCTCATCTTGGAACGAGCTTCGCACTTAGATGCTTTCAGCGCTTATCCCTTCCGCAGGTCGCAAAGCAGCGGTGCCCTTGGCAGGACAACTGCCACACGAGAGCTGCGTCCGTCCCGGTCCTCTCGTACTAGGGACAGCCTTCCTCAGGATTCCTACGGCTGCATCGGATAGGGACCGACATTCTTGTTACCGCCGAGACCATCGTCTCGAGCGGGCCAGGTCATTTCTTGTTCTGCCTGGCTCTGCATGTCGCCATGCAGATCGGACCATATCTTCACCGGCGAAACCGGTGTTCGGCATATGGCCTCTGAGGATTCTGGTGCCCGATGCACTCGTCGGTACCGACCGCCTCCGTTCATGGAGACTGCCACTGACCTGAGCGCATCAAAGCCCGGAGCACTGAGGTGCTCGCCATTCGCCATCGCCCGAACGATACGGGCGAAGACGACGAACTCTTGGTGCTTCGAACTCAAGAGCGGCTGCGCTTCGAAGAAGGGGATCACCTTCTGGAGAAGGTCATCCCGCTTTCGGACAACGAACACCAGCGTGGTGTCCGCCGAGCCTCGGTGGTTCTCACGAATCCGTCCGCAGCTCAATCGCTGAGCGATCAGGTCGAGGACCTGACGGCGCTCCGGCGCCTGGCTGACGTGGAACTCGGGCACGAGTTGGAAACCAACTCTGGTGCTCGGATTCCGTTGGACGGCTACGTGGAACGATCCTTCTCCGTCCACGAAGCCTGCAATGTAGGCATCCAGTCTTTCCTGCTGATTGTCCGCACCTGGCGCATTGTCACGGTCCATGCCTCCACCCTACGAAGAGGGTGTGACAACGACTCGTAGCGCAGGATTCTCGGAGTTTCCAGCATATAGCCGAATTTATAGACAGCGCGTTTATCCACTGTCTCACGACGTTCTAAACCCAGCTCGCGTACCGCTTTAATGGGCGAACAGCCCAACCCTTGGGACCGGCTTCAGCCCCAGGATGCGACGAGCCGACATCGAGGTGCCAAACCTTCCCGTCGATATGGACTCTTGGGGAAGATGAGCCTGTTATCCCCGGGGTACCTTTTATCCGTTGAGCAACGGCCCTTCCACAAGGAGCCGCTGGATCACTAAGCCCTGCTTTCGCACCTGCTCGACGTGTTTGTCTCGCAGTCAAGCTCCCTTGTGCCTTTGCACTCGACGGCTGATTGCCAACCAGCCTGAGGGAACCTTTGGGCGCCTCCGTTACACTTTAGGAGGCGACCGCCCCAGTCAAACTACCCGCCTGACGCTGTCCCCGACCCGGATAACGGGCCTAAGTTAGAGTTCCAGTATGAGCAGGGTGGTATTTCAAGGTTGACTCCGCACTGGCTGGCGCCAATGTTTCCAAGTCTCCCACCTATCCTACACAACACATACCAAAACCCAACATCAAGTTGTAGTAAAGGTCCACGGGGTCTTTCCGTCCTTCTGCAGCTAACGAGCATCTTTACTCGTACTTCAATTTCGCCGGGTCTGTGGTTGAGACAGTAGGAAAGTCGTTACGCCATTCGTGCAGGTCGGAACTTACCCGACAAGGAATTTCGCTCTAGGTGACCCCCATGTCGCCATGGGGCTAGGACCATATCTTCACCTCGTTGTCGTACGAGGTGGCTGGCGTATGGCCTCTGAGGATTCCAGATACCGAGACCGCTGCCTGCGGTTCATCGTCTCCGTGATGGAGGCGATCTCCCGCAGTCCGGCCTCCGAGAGATGGGCTCTGGCCTGCATCAATCGCAGGACCTGAGCGAATCGCTCGAAGTCGGCACGCTTGGCGGTTCTCAGTGGGTTTGCTTCGAAGAAGGGGACCACCCGTGCCGCCAGATGGTCGCGCCGCTTCACGGAGAAGCGGAGCAACACCTGCCGATGATCGGTTGGTCGGTACTGCTCGATGATCCGGCCACACCCGAACTCCCCGATGAGGAACTCGAGCGCCGGCCTCGATGGCTCGGCCTGGGTGACGGCGAACTCGTGCCGGACCTGCCAGCCGAACCGACACCCGGGGTTACGCACCACCGAGATCGAGAAGCACCCTTCGCCGTCGACGAAGCCGACGACCCACTGCTCAGTACCTGGCCTTTCCTGCTGATTGACCGCACCGGCCGGATTGTCACTGCTCATGCCAGGGACCCTAGGTACAGGGTGTGACAGGAACGAGTACCGGCGGATACACGGTGTTTCCAGCATTTGGCCAGCTGCACTGTTCGGAATCACTTCCGACAGGGGCAGTCCTCTGCTGCACGCAGAGGGGATCTACCTTAGGACCGTTATAGTTACGGCCGCCGTTTACCGGGGCTTAGCTTCGCTGCTTCGGCTTGCGCCTAACAACTCCACGTAACCTTCCGGCACCGGGCAGGCGTCAGCCCCTATACGTCGTCTTACGACTTAGCAGAGACCTGTGTTTTTGGTAAACAGTCGGTTGGACCTAGTCACTGCGGCCTCCTCGGGCTTCACCAGCTAGTGGTTTCACCCTATCGAGGCGTCCCTTCTCGCGAACTTACGGGACGATTTTGCCGAGTTCCTTAACGTGGGTTATCTCGCTCACCTTACTATTCTCTAGTAGTCCACCTGTGTCGGTTCTCGGTACGGGCACGAGCATCCTGCCTAGAGGTTTTTCTAGGGGGTATGGCTTCAAGGACTCGCCGGCGGTCAAGCCAGCTGGCATCGTATCTCGCGTCAGACATCACGACGGATTTTCCTATCGCGACTAGCTACATACTTGCCCCAGGACAACCATCGCCTGGGTTCCTTTAGCCTTCCCCGTCACCCCATTGGTCATAGCGGATGCGACGTGGTACGGGAATATCAACCCGTTGGCCATCGACTACGCCTTTCGGCCTCGCCTTAGGTCCCGACTAACCCTGAGCAGACGAACTTTACTCAGGAAACCTTGGACTATCGGTGGAGAGGATTCTCACCTCTCTTGCGTTACTCATGCCGGCATTCTCACTTCCCAACCCTCCACGGGATCGCTTCCGCGCCCGCTTCACTGCGTTGGGAACGCTCTCCTACCACTCGAACTGCCCTCAGGCAGATCAAGTTCACAGCTTCGGAGACTGGCTTGAGCCCCGTTACATTCTCCGCGCCCGAACACTTGACCAGTGAGCTGTTACGCACTCTTTCAAGGATGGCTGCTTCTAAGCCAACCTCTTGGTTGTCTATGCATTCGGACATCGTTGTCCACTTAGCCAGTACTTAGGGTCCTTAGCTGGTGATCTGGGCTGTTTCCCTCTCGCGTATGGAGTTTATCCCCCACACACTGACTCCCGTGCTGATACGAAATGGTCTTCGGAGTTTGCCTGACGTCGGTAACCTGGTAGGGCCCCTAAGCCAAACAGTGCTCTACGGCCATAACGCACATACACGAGGCTATACCTAAATATATTTCGGAGAGAACCAGATATCTCCGAGCTTGTTTAGCCTTTCACTCCTATCCACAGGTCATCCGCCCACTTTTCAACGTAGGTCGGTTCGGCCCTCCACGAGGTCTTACCCTCGCTTCAGCCTGGCCATGGATAGATCACCCGGCTTCGGGTCTACCGCACGCGACTAGAA
>JBKJNA010000058.1:0-31873 GCA_046596195.1 Acidimicrobiales bacterium
CGAAGCCAAGGTCGTACTTGTCCACGAACTTGCGCATCGCCGCCACCGAGTCACGGCCGGGGACACCGATCAACTGGACCTTCCCGTCGTACTGCCGCGCCACCTGCGCGACGCCGGGTGCCACCCGGTTGCACGAGCCTCACCATGGTGCCCAGAACCACAGGGCAACGTCCTTGCCGGCGTAGTCGGCGCCCACCACCTGGGCGCCGTCGACACCGGCGACGCTGAACCGCAGTTGCTCGGGCACGTCGGCCGGCGCGACGGTTGTGGCCGGCGGCCCGGTCGGTGCGGACCTGGCTTCGGGGGTGGGGACACCCGTCGTGGGGACACCCGTCGTGGGGACACCCGTCGTGGTGACTGCACCGGCTTGCACCGTGGGCGGGGGCAACGCCGTTCCGGGGTCGGTGTCGCTCCCACACGCCGAAGTGAGCACGGCCAGTGCGGCGGCGGCCACTGTGACGCGCAGGAGGAACCTCACCCTTGCGACAGTAGCCAGGGCACCGGCCGAAGCGGCGTCGGGGGGCAGGCTCAGCCGGGGGCTGCTGGTGCCGGTCGACCGGCTAGCGCAGACCAGGACCGGTACTTCTCCTGGGCGCCTCTCAGCCGCCCGATCCCGAGCGCCCCGACCCCGAGCCCGAGGAGCCGGTCCCGGACGAGCCGGAGCCTGAGCCGGACGAGCCGCCGCTACCGGCGGGGTCGTCGCCGCCGTGATCGTTGACGGTTGTGGACGTGGTTGCGTCCGGCCCCGAAGTGGCCGAGGTCGCCGTCGTCGCGCCACCGCCCGGGCCGCTGGAGCGGCCCGACCCGGACGATGGCGCCGTTCCCTGGGCGACAGTGGTGCTGGTCGAGAGCGCCCTGGTGTCCGGCGACGTCGCCGGCAGCGAATCGGTGGAGGACGCGGCCTCGGCCTGCACCACCGGGGCGGGCGGCTCGGCGCTGGTCCCGTTCCTGTACGGGGACACGAAGACCGGTGCGGGCTCGGTACTGACGCGGGACGCAGCGGCGAGGGCGACCACGGCCCCGAGGAAGGTTGTCGTGGCGCCGAGGGCCATGGCAACGAACTGCTTCCTCATCACCCCTCGATTGTCAGGCACCGGGCGCAGGTGCGGGTATCGGACCTTGGTCGTAGTACCTCGGGGGCGCAGGGTCGTAGCACCAAGGTTCGATTGCGTCTTCGACCGCGGCCGTCGTTCGATGGAGGAGTCAACCCGGCGAGCCGCAACGGCCCGCTCCGACTCGAAGGAACGACGCCATGGACACCAGGAAGCTCCGCCGGCTGCTCATCACCGCTGCCCTCCCGGCCACGGGTCTCGTCGCCGCCGTCGGAGTGGCCGCCGCTGTCGACGCCCCCCGCCCGGCGTCGACCGTCACCCGGGAGGCGGCCCGGGCCTCCGGCGCTACGTCCACCACATGGGTGACCACGGTGACGACGACGGGCGGCGCCGGCGAGGACGTGTCCGGCCCGTGCGACGAGGCCGAGCACGCCACGGATCCCCGCTGCGCGGGCGCCGGCGGCACCACCGGGACCACCTCGGTCACCACAGCGTCGTCCACGTCGACAACCACCGCGTCGTCCACGTCGACAACCACCGCGTCCACTACCCCATCGAGGACGCCTTCGACCACGGTGACCTCCGTCCCGGGCGACGTCTCCGGTCCGTGCGACGAGGCCGAGCACGCCGACGACCCCCGGTGCACCGGTGCCGGTGGTGACGACAACAGTGGTCCCGGCGGCGACAACAGCGGGCCGGGGAGCGGGAACAGCGGCCGTCGCGGCGGTGACGACGACAACAGCGGCTCGGGACACCGTGGCGGCTGACGGCGACTGACCAGCCGGCCGCTCCGGCCCCCCGGCCGTTACGCTCGCCCGGGTGACGGACGTGGAGCCGGGCCCGTGGTCCGAAGGGGCCGCCGGCGCCCGGTCCTCGGGCCGCCGGCTGGTGGCACTCCAGGTCGGCCAGTTCGCGCTGGCCGGCCTTGCCGCGCTCGCCATCGTGGGCGTCGCCACCTCGATCGCCAGCCGGCGGGTGGGCGAGCGCGAGGCCATCGGCGAGGCCCGCACCACGACGGTGATCCGGGCCCAGGGCGTGGTGACGCCGGCCCTCACCGACGATCTGGTGGCCGGCGACCAGGCCGCCGCCGGACGGTTGGACGAGGTCGTCCGCCGGGATGTCCTCGACGACTCGCTCGTGCGGGTGAAGTTGTGGACGGCCGAAGGCCGGGTCGTCTATTCAGACGAGCCGGCACTGGTCGGCACGGAGTGGGAGTTCGGCGAGCACAAGCGCCAGGCGATGGTCACGGGGCGCATCGAGGCCGAGGTCAGCAACCTCGACGAGCCGGAGAACCGCTACGAGCGCACCTACGGCAAGTTGCTCGAGGTGTACGTGCCCGTGCGCACACCGTCCGGACAGACCCTGCTCTTCGAGGCCTACTACCGCTACGGGCTGGTGGTCTCCAACGGCAGCCGTCTGTGGCGCAGCTTCGCGCCCATCGCCCTCGGGGCGCTGGTGATGCTCGAGCTCGTGCAGCTCCCGCTGGCCTGGTCGCTGGCCCGCCGGCTGCGGCAGCGGTTGCGGGAGCGGGAGGCGTTGCTGCAGCGGGCGTTGGAGGCGTCGGACGTGGAGCGTCGCCAGATCGCCAGCGATCTGCACGACAGCGTCGTCCAGGACCTGGCCGGCGTCGCCTTCGCCTTGTCAGCGGCGACCCGTCGCAGCCCCGACCCCGAGGCGGACGGTCGGGTCATGGCCGAGTCGGCCGAGTCCGTGCGGGGGAGCATTCGCGCCTTGCGGTCGCTGCTCGTGGACATTTACCCGCCCAACTTCGGCGAGGTCAGCCTCGAGTCGGCGCTCACCGACCTTTTGACTCGAGCCGAGGAACATGGCGTGCGGACCGCGCTCGACAGAGCGGGCCTGCGCCGTCCCATTCCCGACCCGGTCGCCCGTCTCGTCTACCGGGTGACCCAGGAGGGGGTGCGGAACGTGCTGGACCACGCCCGCGCCACCACCGTCACGGTCACCGTCGGCGCCGACGGCGATGCCTTCACCGTCGATGTGGCCGACGACGGCAGCGGCTTCGACGGCTCGCGGATGGCCGAGCGCCAGGCGTCCGGCCACATGGGCCTCACCGCCCTGCGGGGCCTGGTGACCGACGCCGGGGGCAGCCTCGATGTGCGCAGCGCGCCGGGGGAGGGGACCGTGCTGCGGGCCACTGTGCCGGTCCGATGATCCGGGTCGTGATCGCCGACGACCACGCCGTCGTGCGGGGTGGGCTGCAGCAGCTGCTGGCCACGGCCGGCGACATCGAGCTGGCGGGCAGCGCGGCGAACGGCGAGGAGGCGGTGCGGGTGGTGACCGAGGTGCGACCGGACGTCGTGCTGATGGACCTGTCGATGCCCGTGCTCGACGGCGTGGCCGCGACCCGCCAGATCGTCGGGTCGGGTAGTGGCGCACGGGTGGTGGTGCTCACCTCGTTCGCCGACGACCGTCACATCGCTGACGCGCTCCGAGCGGGCGCCATCGGCTACATGCTCAAGCACGCCGAGCCCGATGCACTCCTCGACGCCATCCGGGCGGCCGCCGCCGGCGACTCCCCGCTCGACCCGAAGGCGGCGCGCGTGTTGCTCGAGAACCGCAGCAGCCGGGCCGACCGCAGTCTCAGCGCCCGGGAGGAAGAGGTGTTGCGGTTGGTGGTCGGCGGCCTCGCCAACAAGCAGATCGCCCGCCGTCTGGCCATCAGCGAGCGGACGGTGAAGGCCCACCTCACCAACGTGTTCGCCCGCCTGGGCGTGACGGACCGAACCCAGGCTGCGTTGTGGGCCAGGGAGCACCTGCCCCCGGACGCCTGACGACCGAACCGTCGCGTCAGGGCGGCTGTAGGCCGGGCGGGTGGTCAGGTGGGTGCGTGCTGCCCGGTGGCGGTCGGCACGTCGTAGCGGTGCTTCTCGATGAACTCCACCAGCCGGGGGAAAATGTCCCGTGCCACGTGCTCGCCCATGAACGGGTCCTGGTGGCCGTAGTTCGGGAAGACGTGCAGCTCGTGGCGGCCCGGCACGATGCGCTCCATACGCTGATGGCACACGATGTTCGAATCGGCGAAGACCTTGTTGTTCTCACCGGTCATGAACAGCACCGGCGTCTCGATTTCCTTGACGTAGCGGAAGTAGTCGTCGGGGAGGCGGTCGTGGGCCCGGTTGGCCGGGTCGTACTTCACCGCGTTGCCTGCCTTGAGCATCTTCACCACGTGGCGGTAGTAGTTCATGCTGGTGGCGCCGTACAGGTCGCCTCCCCGCCGGTGGGTGACGGGGTGCATGTTCTCGTGGCTGTACAGCGCCGGCCACCCTGTGCCCCACATGAGGCTGAGCATGTGGCACGCAGGGACGTCGCATTCCTGGTGGAACAGCGAGACCGCCTTGGAGAAGAGCTTGCCCCGCGACCACCCTGGCTCGTCGCCCCACAGGGGGTTGAGATAGGGGAACCCGAGCACGTTCTCGACCAGGTCCGGCGCCAGGGTGAGCTTGAGCTTCGACCACTTCGGCACCCGGGGCGTGAGAGCCACGCTGTTGGCGATCACGCTGGAGACGCCGGTCACGATCTTTCCGAACAGCGACATCGTGAACGAGTTGGCGCCGAGGCAGTGCGAGATCACGTGGATCGGCTTGTCGCCGATGTGGCGCCGCATCTCGGCCAGGGCCGGCGGATAGTCGTACAGCGCCACGTCGTCCATGGTGTAGCGGTGCTTGAACAGGTTGTACGGGTGGCGGTTGCTCATGCGGTAGTCGAGGCACCACACGTCGCCGAAGCCGTGGTCGAGCAGGTACGAGACGAGGTTCTCGTGCTCGGGCTGGATGAACATGTCGGTCGACGTGGTGAGGCCGTGGATGACGAGGATCGCTTCGCCGGCATCGCCCCGGCTGAACCGCAGCATGCTCAGCCCGAGCTTGTCGTCGGTGGTGAACGGGTGTGTCGTGACGACGGCGTCCCTGACGCCCTCGAGCGTGTAGAGCGGGATCTCGCGGTCCATGACGGGTACCTCCTTGCCCACCGGAGCTGTTGCTCTCGAGCGTAGACCTCGCCCGGACGGTTGCGTCGGGAGCGGTCCATTGGTCCGGATCGGTTGCCGCGACGGATCCGGAAGCGTCCCGATCTAGCGTCGCCGGGTGGCGCGTGCGGCAGTGGGGCCCCGTGGCCGCGATGCTCGTCCGGCGGGGCACCGGGTGGGGTGGCGCTCGCTCGGCGGATGGCGGCGTCCTCGCCGGGCTGGGCGACGTGCCATTCCGCCGCCGGGGTGACCCCCGGCGTTCCTGTCACTCCGGCTGCGTACGCTTCGCCGGGATGACCAACGTCGAGGATGCGGGGCCGGCACCGGCCGAAGGAGCGGGGCCGGTCGATCGGTACACGCCCCGGCGGGACGTGAGCCGGGTTCCCGTCCAGCGCGCCCACGTGGCCCGGCGGTGCCCGTTGCGGGTGCAGTTCGACCTCCTTCCTCCGCCCACCGAGCCCGGCGCTGCGTCGGTGATGACCCGCGTCCGCATCGACGAGAGCAGCGCCTTCAGGATGGCGGTAGTGGCCGAGCTGCGCGAGGCGAACCCGGCCGTCGTGTTCCTCGACGACGACCGCTCCGAGGACGAGCGGGTCACCGCCACCGTGCTGGCCATGGCCGGGGGGGCCGACCTCGTCGTGGGCGGCATGCTGCCGACCGACGAGCTCGGCCGGCGGTCGGGGCGGCCAGACGTGCTGGTGCGGGCCGGCACGCGGCCCGACGGGCGGGCTGCCTATCTGCCCATCGACATCAAGCACCACAAGAGCCTCACCCCACCGGCGCGCGAGAACAAGGAGCCCGGCCTTTTGTCCGAGCTCAGGGCTCCGTCGCGTGCGATGGCCACGACCGATCCCGCGTGGGCCGTGCGGTCGCTCCGGAACGACTCCCTCCAGCTGGCGCACCACCACCGGATGCTCGAAGCCAGCGGCCATGCTGCCGCCGAACCGTGCGGCGCCATCATTGGCAAGGAGCGCCGCGTCGCATGGGTCGATCTGGATGTTCCCCGGTTCCGCGCCACCTGGAAGGGCCACGACACCGAGTCGGCCCTCGAGCGCTACGACTTCGAGTTCGCCTTCCGTCTCGACGTTCTCGCCGCCGCCCTCGACGGCCAGTCGATCGTGGAACCGGTCCTGGTGGACGAGTGCGGCTCGTGCCCCTGGTACACGCACTGCGGGCCCCGCCTGATCGCCGGTGACAGCGTCTCGCTCCTGCCGCTCCACGGCTATGTGCAGTGGCACACGCATCGAAAGGCCGGCGTCGGGACCCGCCTCGACCTGGCCCGCCTCGACCGGCGGACGGCGCTGCTGCGCGATGCGTTACCCCAGGCGACCGACGTCGCCCGTCTCGTCGACCTGGCCGCCGGCGTGGCTCCCGGAACGCCGGTCGTCGACCTGGTCGGCGAACAGGAGAAGCAGCTCGCCGTCCTGGCCGACCACGGTGTGGCAACGGCGGGCGATGTGGTCGCTCTCGACCAACGGGTGCTGGCGTTGCACAACCGCATGGTGGGCGGGTCGCTGGCCGGCGCCATCGACGTGGCCCGGGTGGCGGTGTCGGGTCACGGAGCGCTGCACCGGCGGCGCGGTGTGGGCGCCGTCGACGTGGCCACCTTCGACGTCGAGATCGACGTCGACATGGAGAACGCCATCGACGGCACCACGTATCTGTGGGGAGCGCTGGTCGACGGCGTCTACGTGCCGGTTGTCGACTGGGGCCGGCCGGCCGGGCTCTTGGAGGCGCAGGTCTTCGCCCGCTTCTGGGCCTGGGTCGAGCAGCAGCGCCATGCCGCCCACGACAGCGGTCACAGCATCGCTTTCTACTGCTGGTCGGCCGGCGCCGAGCGGGGCGCGCTCACCTCGGGCGCCGCCCTGGCCGAGGCGCACCTGGGCATGGCCGGCGTGGGCGATGCCGTCGCCGCCTTCGTGGCCGGCGACGAGTTCGTCGATCTGCTCCAGGTCCTGCGCACCCAGCTGGAGAGTGGCGGCAGCAACGGGCTCAAGGCCATTGCGCCCCGGGCCGGGTTCTCGTGGCGGGACAAGGAGCCGTCGGGCGACCTGTCGATGCTCTGGCACCGCATGGCGGTGGGCGGCGACGGCGGCGGCGACCAGGCGCCCGCCGCCCGCCGCCGGCTCCTCGACTACAACGAGGACGACGTGCGGGCCACGGCCGCTGTCCGGCGCTGGATGCGGTCCACCACATTCCCCGCTGTCGAGGACCTCGACGCCGTCTTCGGTGCCTCGCCGGCGGCGAGCTGAGAAGTGCTGCGGATCCACCGGGCCACCCGTGCCGACCGGCTGGCCACCGCCCTGGCGTCGGTGCTGGCCGAGCCGTTGGGCGATCCGCTCGCCCCTGAGATCGTCGCCGTGCCCACCAGGGGTGTGGAGCGGTGGCTGGCCCAGCGCCTGTCGGGCGCCCTCGGCACGTCGGCCGGCCCAGGGGCCACCGACGGCGTGTGCGCCAACGTCGACTTCCCGTTCCCGGGCCGGCTGGTCGGCGATGCCGTGGCGCTGGCCACCGGCGTCGAGCGCGACACCGACCCGTGGCTCCCCGAGCGGGCGGCGTGGCCGCTCCTCGACGCGGTGGAGGAGGCGCTCGACGAGCCGTGGCTCGCCCCCCTCGCCGCCCATCTGGGCCGCACCGGGCCGGATCCGGACGAGCACCGCCGGTCGCGCCGACTGTCCACCGTGCGCCACCTGGCCGACCTGTTCGACCGCTACGGCGTCCACCGGCCCGACATGGTGCGGGCGTGGGCCCGGGGCGCAGACGACGACGGGTGGGGGCGGCTGCCGGCGGCCGATTCCGTCTGGCAGCCGGAGCTGTGGCGTCGCCTCCGCAAGCACGTGGGAACACCGAGCCCGGCCGAGCGGCTCGAACTCGCCTGCGACACCATCCGGAACGAGCCCGAGCTGCTCGATGGCCGCTTTGCGCCCCGCCTGTCGCTGTTCGGCCTGACCCGCCTGCCGGCGAGCTACCTCGACATCCTCCGCGCCGTGGCTGGAACCCGCGACGTCCACCTGTTCCTGCTCCATCCCTCCCCGGCACTGTGGGAGCGCATCGAGGCTCTGCAGACCGGCTCGTCCGGCCCTCGGCGCCTGGAACGACGGGCCGACGACGCCACCGCCGTCGAGCCCCGCAACCCGCTGCTGGCCTCGTGGGGCCGCGACGCCCGGGAGATGCAGCTGGTGCTCACCGCCGGCCACGACGTGCAGTCGGAGGAGCACCACCCCGTCGGTACCGAGCCCCGCACCCTGCTGGAACGTATCCAGGACGACGTGCGGGCCGACCGTGCGCCGGCGGACGAGCAGCTCACCGGCGGCGAGGACCGGCGGGCTGTGCTCGAGCCGGACGACCGGAGCGTGCAGGTGCACGCCTGCCACGGGCGCGCCCGCCAGGTCGAGATCGTGCGCGACGCCATCCTGCACCTGCTCGCCGACGACCCCTCCCTCGAGCCGCGCGATGTCATCGTGATGTGCCCCGACATCGAGTCGTTCGCCCCGCTCATCCACGCCACCTTCGCCATGGGCGAGCACGCCGGCGCCGGTATCGACGAGGGGGACGAGGTGCCGGCGGCCGCCGTGCCGCAGTTCCTGCCGGTGCGGCTGGCCGACCGTTCGTTGCGCCAGACCAACCCGGTGCTCGGCGCCGTTGACGAGCTGCTGGCGTTGGCCGATGCCCGGCTCACCGCATCCCAGGTCGTCGACTTCGCCAGCCGCGACCCGGTGCGCCGGCGCTTCCGCCTGGACGACGACGACCTGGCCCGGATTGGGGAGTGGGTGGCGTCCACCGGCGTCCGCTGGGGCCTCGACGCGTCCTACCGGGAGCCCTACGGGCTGGCCACCGTCGGGGCCAACACGTGGCGGTCCGGCTTCGACCGCATGCTGCTCGGGGTCACCACGGCCGAGGAGGGCCACCGGCTGATGGCGGGCGTGCTCCCGCTCGACGACGTCGACAGCGGCGACATCGACCTGGCCGGCAACCTGGCCGAGCTGCTCGACCGCCTGGCGGCAGCGGTGGCCTCCCTCACTGGTGCCCGGCCGCTTCCTGGGTGGACGGCCGCCATCGCCGACGCGGCCGACATGCTCACCGCCACGACCGATGCCGACGCCTGGCAACGGGCCCAGCTCCAGGGCCTCCTCGACGACGTGGTGGCCGAGGCCACCGCCGGCGGGCAGGTGAACAGCGCCCCCCTTGTGCTGGCCGAGGTGCGTTCCCTGCTGGCCGACCGTCTCCGGGGCCGCCCCACCCGGGCGAACTTCCGCACCGGCCACCTCACCATGTGCACCCTCGTGCCCATGCGCTCGGTGCCGCACCGGGTGGTGTGCCTGCTCGGTCTCGACGACGGGGTGTTCCCCCGCCGCACGGCGGTCGACGGCGACGACCTCATCCAGCTTGACCCGTACGTCGGCGACCGCGACCCCCGCAGCGAGGACCGCCAGCTCCTGCTCGACGCCGTGCTGGCCGCCACCAGCACCTTGGTCATCACCTACACGGGACGCGACGAGCGCACCAACGCGGTGCGGCCACCGGCTGTTCCCGTCGGCGAGCTGCTCGACGTGGTCGACCGCACCGTGCGCACCGTTGGCGAGGGGCCCGCCCGAGACCGGGTGGTGGTGCACCATCCGCTCCAGCCGTTCGACCTGCGCAACTTCAGCCTCGGCGGCCTCGTGGCGGGCCGGTCGTGGAGCTTCGACACCGTCGCCCTCGACGGCGCCAGGGCGTCGCTCGGCGAGCGCGCCCCGGCCTCCGCCTTCCTGGCCGGGCCCCTGCCCCCGATGGGCACCGGCGTGGTGCAGCTCGACGACCTGGTGCGCTTCGTGCAGCACCCGGTGAAGGCCTTTTTGCGCCGGCGCCTCGGCGTCTATGTGAGCAGGGACGAGGACGAGTTGGCCGACGGGCTGCCGGTGGAGCCGGATGCACTGGAGAAGTGGCACGTGGGCGACCGCCTGCTGGCGGCCCGGCTGGCGGGCGCCGATCCCGACGTCTGCCGGGCAGCCGAGGTCGCCCGCGGCACCCTGCCGCCCGGCGCCCTCGGGGGACCGGTGCTCGACGAGATCGCCGGCGTGGTCGAGGGCATCGTGGCCGGCGCAGCCGCAGCCACGAGCGGTGAGCCCTCGTCGGTCGAGGTGGAGGTCGACCTGGGCGGTGGCCGCTCGTTGGTCGGCACCGTGCCCGGTGTGACCGGCGACGTGCTCCGCAGCGTCAGCTACTCGCGGGTCGCCCCCAAGCACCGGCTCGCCACCTGGGCCCGGTTGCTGGCGCTCACCGCCGGCGGACCCGAGCGGCCGTTCGAGGCGGTCACCGTCGGCCGCGGCTCCGGTCGGGCGGGGGTCATGATGATCCGTATCCCGCCGCTGGGTGCCGACGCCGAGGGCCGCCGGCGGGCCGCCGTCGCCCACCTGAACGCCCTCGTCGACCTCTACGACCGCGGCATGCGCGAGCCGCTGCCGATGGCGTGCAGGACATCGGCTGCCTACGCCGAGGCGTTCGGTACCCGGCGCGACCCGCTGGTGGCGGCCCGGACCAGGTGGGTGTCCGAGTGGGAGATCCCGAACGAGGACTGCGATCTGGAGCACAAGCTCGTCTACGGCGGCGCCGTGCCCTTCGAACGCCTGCTCGATTCGGTGCCGTGCGACGGCGAGGACGGGCTCGGCTGGGCGGTCGACGAACCCACCCGGTTCGGGCGCCTGGCGCTACGCCTCTGGCAGCCGTTGTTGACGCGCGAGAAGGCGCAGAGGTGACCGGCCCGGGAGGCCGGTCCATGAGTAACTCGCCGGTGCGCCGTCACGAAGGGATGGCGCACCGGTGACCGACTACGGCGCGGCCCCGTTCGAGGTGTGCGGGCCGCTCCCGGCCGGGGTGACCGTGCTGGAGGCCAGCGCGGGCACCGGCAAGACGTTCACCATCGCCGCTCTCACCGCCCGCTACGTGGCCGACGGCATCCCCCTCGACAAGCTGCTGCTGGTCACGTTCACCCGCATGGCCACGGGCGAGCTGCGCGAGCGGGTCCGGTCCCGCCTGGTCGACGTCGAGCGGGGCCTGGCCCGGGCGCGGGCGGGGTTTCCTGCCGGGGGTGACGGCGTGGTGCAGCTGCTGGCCACGGGGCCCGCCGATGAGCTCGCCGTGCGCCACTCGCGCATGGCGGCCGCACTGGCCGACTTCGATGCCGCCACCATCGAGACCACCCATGGGTTCTGCCAGCAGATCCTGTCCGGCCTCGGGGTGGCGGGCGACGTGGAGCGGGACGTCACCTTCAGTGAGGACCTCAGCGAGCTCATCGAGGAGGTCGTCGACGACCTCTACGTGCGCCGCTTCCACCGGACCGGCGACCCGCCGTTCGGGCGGGCCGAGGCGCTGGTGATCGCCAGGGCGGCGGTGGAGAACCTGCCGGCGCCCGTCGAGCCTCGCTCGGCCCCCGACGAGACGGCGTGGGCCATGCGCGTGCGGTTCGCCCGCCGGGTGCGCTCCGAGGTCGAGCTGCGAAAGCGCCGAGCCAAGGTCATCACCTACGACGACCTGCTCACGCGCCTTTCGGCCACCCTGCGCGACGGGTCCGAGCGGGGCGCCGCGGCCAGGCGGCGCCTGCGGGAGCGCTACAGCGTCGCCCTCGTCGACGAGTTCCAGGACACGGACCCGACCCAGTGGGAGATCATGCGGCGCGCGTTCGGGGAGCCGCCGTCCACCCTCGTGCTCATCGGCGACCCCAAGCAGGCGATCTACTCGTTCCGGGGCGCCGACGTGTTCGCCTACCTCGACGCCGCCGGCACCGCCACGGAGCGCTCCACGCTGTCGGTCAACTGGCGCAGCGACCAGGGCCTGGTCGACGCCTACGACGCCTGCTTCCGGGGCACCAGGCTCGGCCACCCCGACATCCGGTACACGCGGGTGAAGGCCGCCTTCGCCAACCAGCAGCCCAGGCTGGTGGGCGCCCCGCGGGGCGAGCATCTGCGGGTACGGGTCGTCCACCGTGACGACAACCTCGTGCGCCTCACCTCCGGCGGGCACGTGATGCTCACGCCGGGGCGGCGGCTGGTGGCCGAGGACCTGGCCGCCGACCTCGTCCGCCTCCTCTCGGCCGATGCCGCCCTGGTGACCCGCGACGACGACGGCACCGATACCGGCCGGCGGCCGTTGCAGCCGGGTCATGTCGCCGTGCTGGTGCGCACGCACCGCCAGGCGGCCGTGGTCCGCGACACCCTCGAGGCGGTGCGCATCCCCGCCGTCATCAACGGCGCCGGCAGCGTGCTCGATACGCCCATTGCCCGCCAGTGGCTGGTGTTGCTGGAGGCACTGGAGCGGCCGGCGTCGCCGTCGCGGGCGCGGGCGGCGGCCCTCACCGCATTCCTCGGGTGGACGCCCGAGCAGTTGGCCTCCACCGACGAGCCCGGCTGGGAGAGCGTCCACGCCCGCCTCCATTCGTGGGCGGCGCTGCTGCGGCGCCAGGGCGTGGCGTCGCTGCTGGAGACGATCACGCACGGCCAGGCCATGCCCGGTCGCCTACTGGCGCGCGACGAGGGCGAGCGCCTGCTCACCGACCTCCGCCACGTGGGCCAGTTGTTGCATGCCGAAGCGGTGGCCGAGGGGCTGGGGGTCACGGCTCTGGCCGCGTGGCTGCGGGCGCGCATCGCAGAGGCGGGGGAGGACACCACCAGCGAGGAGCGCAGCCGCCGCCTGGAGTCCGACGCCGAGGCCGTGCAGATCCTCACCATCCACCGCAGCAAGGGCCTCGAGTTCCCGGTCGTCTACTACCCGTACCTGTGGGAGCCGGGGTGGATCCCCGAGGCGGCCAAGGCGCCGTTGGTGTTCCACGACCCGGCGGCCGGCAACGTGCGCACCATCCATGTGGGCATGGGCGGCGGGCCGGGCTTCGGCGACGCGTGGCGCCAGTACATGGAGGAGCAGCGGGGGGAGGACCTCCGACTCGCGTACGTCGCCTTGACCCGGGCCCAGCACCAGGCGGTGGTGTGGTGGGCAGGCTCCTGGGACAGCCGCAACTCGCCGCTCGGCCGCCTGCTGTTCGCCCGCGACGCCGATGGGAACGTGGCCGTCGAGGCGGCGTCGGTACCGGAGGATGCCGACGCCATCGCCCGGTTCGAGGCCATCGCCGCCGAGGTGCCCGGGTGCGCCAGCGTGGAGCGCGTCAACGGCGGCGACGGCGCCACCCTGGGCGGCCGGCGGGCCGGCGGCACCGACCTCGACGTCCGCCGATTCGGGCGGTCGCTCGACACCCGGTGGCGGCGCACCTCCTACAGCGCCATCACCTCGGGCGCCCACGAGCCGGGGGTGGCGAGCGAGCCCGAGGCCACCGGCCTCACCGACGAGGCGCCATCGCCGGGGGCGGGCGTGGGGTCGCAGGCCGGCGGAGGAGCGGCCGAGGCGGGCGCCGACGAGGAGCGACGCCTGCGGGCGGTCCCGCTGCCCCTGGCAGCCATGCCGGGCGGCACCGAGATCGGCACCCTGGTCCACTCGGTGCTGGAGGGGGTCGACTTCGCCACAGACGATCTCGACGCCGAACTGGCGGCCGGCGTGGAGCAGCAACGCCGGTGGCACAACCTCGATATCGGCGACCCGGCGACGGTGGTGACCGGGCTCCGGGCGGCGATGGACACGCCCCTCGGCGCCACGGTCGGCGACCTGCGCCTGCGCGACTTGTCCCGGGTCGACCGCCTCGACGAGGTGGTCTTCGAGCTGCCGCTGGCGGGCGGCGACGCACCGACAGGCACACTCACCCTGCCCGCCATCGCCTCCCTCCTGCGCGCCCACCTCCCGCCAGGCGACGTGCTGGCCGGCTATCCCGACCGCCTGAAGGACCCTTCGCTCCAGCAGGACCTGCGCGGGTACCTCACCGGCAGCCTCGACCTCGTGCTCCGGGTGCGTGCACCCGACGGCACGTCCCGGTATGCGGTGGTGGACTACAAGACCAACCGGCTGGGCGGCGATGACGACCGGGGCCTGAGCTCCTGGCACTACCGGCCGGCAGCCCTGGCCGACGCCATGCAGGCCGCCCACTACCCGCTCCAGGCGCTTCTCTACTCGGTCGCCCTCCACCGCTACCTGCGCTGGCGCCAGCCGGGGTACGACCCCGAGACCAACCTGGCCGGCGTCCTCTACCTGTTCCTGCGGGGCATGAGCGGACCGTCGGTGCCGTTGGTGGGGGGGCAGCCCTGCGGCGTGTTCGCCTGGCAGCCCCCGCCCGGCCTGGTCGCCGCCCTCAGCGACCTGTTCGACCACGGCGGGGAGGGGGGCATGACGGCCCCCGGGCCGGCACTTCGGACTCTTTGTTCGCTGGACCACACATAGTGTCGTGAAATGGGAAAAGAACGGTCGGACGGCCTTGCCGCAGCATCGTGAGGCCGGAACCGCCACCGATCCGGCTCCGGCTCGCACCGATCCGGCTCCGGCTCCGGTGCCGGTTTTCCCCGGCGCCGGCTCCGGCGCCCGCGCCGGCGCCGACAACCTCGACGTCTACGACGTGGCCCGCGTGCGCACCGCCCCCGGCATCCTGCGGGCCTTCAACGACGCCGGTGTGCTGGCGCCGGCCGACGTTCACGTGGCCCGCCGGCTTGGCGACCTGACCGGCGATCATGACGATGCCGTCCTTCTCGGGGTGGCCCTCGCCGTGCGGGCCCCACGCCTCGGCAACGTCTGCGCCGACCTGGCCACGGTCCGGGCCACCGTCAGCACCGACGCCGCCCTGCCCGTCGACCTCCAGGCCCTGCCCTGGCCCGATGCCCACCACTGGGCCGAGCGGCTGGCCGCCAGCCCGCTGGTGGCGAGCGGCGAGGAAGGCCGGGCCGACCGCCCCCTCCGCCTCGTGGGCACCCTGCTCTACCTCGACCGCTACTGGCGCCAGGAGCGCCAGATCGCCGCCGACCTGCTGGCCCGCAGCGCAGAGCCGGCTTCGGGCGTCGCCCTCGACGTGCTCAGCGACGGCCTGGCCCGCCTGTTCGAGGGCGACGCCCCCGACCTCCAGCGGCTGGCGGCGGCCACGGCGGTGCTCCGCCGGCTCACGGTGGTGGCAGGCGGGCCGGGTACCGGCAAGACCACCACCGTGGCCCGCATCCTCGCCCTCCTCGACGAGCAGGCCACCGCCGCCTGCGCCCGGCCCTTGCGGATCGCTCTCGCCGCGCCCACTGGCAAGGCGGCGGCCCGCATGGAGGAGGCCGTCCACTCCGAGGCCGTCGCCATCGACGTGAGCGACGACACCCGCGCCCGCCTCCTCGGCCTCGACGGCTCCACCATCCACCGCCTACTCGGATGGCGGCCCGGCGGTCGCGGGCGCTTCCGCCACCACCGGGGCAACCGGCTGCCCCACGACGTCGTGGTGGTGGACGAGACGTCGATGGTGTCGCTGTCGATGATCGCCCGGCTGGTGGAGGCGGTCGGCACACAGGCCCGGCTGGTCTTCGTGGGCGACCCCGGCCAGCTGGCGTCGGTGGAGGCGGGCTCGGTGCTGGGCGACATCGTCGGGCCCGCCGCCGCCGGCCTTCGCATGCGGCCCGACGCCAGCGCGTGCCTGGGCGAGGTGACCGGCCAACCGGTTCCTGCCACCCACGCCCCGCCCGGCGTGATCGTGGGCGACGGGATCGTGGTCCTACGCCGGGTCCACCGCTACGGCGGGGCGGTGGCCGAGCTGGCCGAAGCCGTCCAGCGGGGCGACGTGGAAGCGGCGGTGGGTGTGCTGCGCGACGGCGCCGGCAACGTGGGGTGGATCGACACCGACCTGGCTGCGCCCGGCGGGGCGGCCCGGCTGGGACCAGTGCGCGACGCCCTGGTGGAGGCGGCCCGGAGGGTGACGGACGCGGCGACGGCCGGCGACGGCCGGGCCGCCCTGGAGGCGCTTTCTGCCACCCGCCTGCTGTGCGCCCACCGGCGCGGGCCCTATGGCGTGGCCACCTGGACCGGGCACGTCGAGCGATGGCTCGGCGCGGCCATCGACGGCTACGGCGCCGGCGGACGGTGGTACACGGGGCGGCCGCTCCTGGTGACCGAGAACGACTACGGGCTGCGCCTGTTCAACGGCGATACCGGCGTGGTGGTCGCCGGCGACGGGGGCCGGCCCAGCGCCGCCTTCGAGCGCCGGGGCGAGCTGGTGCACGTGAGCCCCTCCCGGCTGCAGGCGGTGGAGACGGTGCACGCCATGACCGTGCACAAGAGCCAGGGTTCCCAGTTCGACGAGGTGGCCGTGCTGCTGCCCGACGAGTCGTCGCCGATCCTCACCCGGGAGCTCCTCTACACGGCGGTGACCCGGGCCCGTCACCTGCTCACCGTGGTCGGCACCGAGGCCGCCGTCAGGGCGGCGGTGGGCCGGCCTATCGCCAGGGCGTCGGGCCTTGAGCGTCGCCTGTGGGGGGCGCCGGCGCCGGGCTGATCCCGCCGGCCAGCCCGGCGTCGCCTTGTGCGGCGTCAGGGCCCGGCTTCGGAGCCCTCACGCCGCAGGAACCGGTGCCGGCTCGCCGGGGCGGCACGGTCAGGATCGGGGCTCGACCGCGTCGCCGAACGCCTCGCAGTCGGGGTTCTCGCACACAAAGTGGGTGTCGAGCACGGTGGCAATGTCCCGTGCGAGGGCGGTCACGCCACAGTGCGGGCAGATCGGCGCCCGGTCCACGTCGGCATCACCCCAGCCGGTCATCCGAATGAGAGGCCGTCGTCAGCAGGAACCGGTGGTGCGGTGTGGGCGAACGGGGTGGCTCGCCGGTTCACGGTGAGGCTGAAGACGTCGGCTCGGGCGTAATGGCCGACCGGGTCGAACTGCTGGCGGCCCACCCGGGCGGCGCCGGCGTCGACCGTGGCGTAGAGGACGCCGGCCTCGCCGATCAGCGGTCCGGCGAGGAGCGCGCCGTCGGGACCGACCACGGCGGCGTTGCCGCGGCTCAAATAGTCTTCGTCGCCGCCGTAGATGCCGCCGGCGCCATGGTCGGCGGCGGGCACGTCACTGCCCCGGAGGAAGCTGTTCGTGCCGACGACGTGGACCCGGCCCTCCCGGGCGATGTGGCGCAAGGTGGGGACCCAGGTGTCACTGTTGTCCCAGGTGGGGGCCAGGTAGATGTCGACCCCGTCGGCGTACAGGGCGGCCCGGGCCAGCGGCATGTAGTTCTCCCAGCAGATCAGGCCGCCGACCCGCCCGAACGGGGTGTCGATCGTGACCAGTCCGGAACCGTCGCCGGTGCCCCACACCAGCCGCTCGCCGCCGGTGGGCATGAGCTTGCGGTGGAGGCCGAGGAGGTCGCCGTCCGGTCCGGCGTAGACCAGGGAGTTGTAGAGGGTGGAGCCGGCCCGTTCGTTGATGCCGAGCACCACGTAGACCCCCGCCGCCCTGGCCGCTTCGAGCACAGGCGCGAGGGCGGGGCCGGGCACGTCGACCGACTGGTCGAGGAGCCGCCGGTAGAACGACGTCGAGATATCGTCCCAAGGCCGGGTGCGCCACACCCAGTCCGGGTACCCGGGCACGAACGCCTCGGGGAACACGATCAGCTCGGCGCCCTCGGCGGCCGCCTCCTCCACGAGGCCGACCGTTCGCTCGATGGTGGCCGCACGGTCGAGGAAGACCGGTGTGGCCTGCACGGCGGCCACCATCGCCGGGCGGGCGGCGTCAGCCATGGCGGGCACGATCACCGTCCATCGTCCGGGAGGCTACCGGGCGCGGGCCACACCCGGTGTCGGACCTGCCCGCCACGGCGTCGGCCGGTTCGGCGAGGTGACCGCCGAGCGCCTCGAGTAACTCGGAGCGCCCTACGTCGCTTCGGCGTCGGCTACTCCCTCGGCATCGCCACGTTGGGCGGGTCGTGGCCCTTGCCCGTCAACTCCATCCGGACGTCTCCCTCATGGACATCCGTTTGCCGGAGATGGACGGCATCGAGGCCTCCCGCCAGCTGGCGGGGGCCCGATGTGGCCGATCCGCTAGCTGGATGAACCTGCCCCGGGCGACGCTGTCCTCGACCAGGAGGAGCCGGACGGCGACGGGCTCGTCTCTCACACCGAACCAATCGGCATGATCAGGTTCCGAACTGAGCTATCGCAGCCGGCTGCGCCCAACGCCCCCGGAGACCGACCGAGGGGCCGGCCGAGCAACTCGAGGAGGGCGTGGGCGGGCATCGGGCGTGCGAACAGATAGCCCTGCGCCTTGTCGCAGCCGAGCTGCTGGAGCGCCCTCACCTGTGTCGGCGTCTCCGTTCCCTCGCCTACGGTCTCCAGGCCGAGCGACTCGGCCAGGCTGATGATCGCCCGCACGATGGCCGAGTCCTCGCCCTCGGTCCCCAGGCCGTCCACGAAGGAGCGGTCGATCTTCAAAACGTCGACCGGGAACTTCTTGAGGTAGCTGAGCGACGAGTATCCGGTGCCGAAGTCGTCCACGCTAAGGCGCACGCCGAGGTCCTTGAGGGCCCGCAGCACGGTGATGGCGTACTCGGCGTCGCCCATCAGGACGCTCTCGGTGATCTCGAGCACGAGGGCCGAGGCCGGGAGCCCGGTGTCGGCCAGCACCTGGGCCACGACGGGCACGAGATCGGACTGTGCAATCTGGCGCCCGGAGAGGTTCACGCTCACCGTGAGGTCGGCGAGGGCAGGGCGCCCGCCTCGCCACACCTGGACCTGACGACAGGCTTCCCCCAGGACCCATTCGCCGATCTGCACGATGAGCCCCGTCTCCTCGGCGACGGGGATGAACTCCGAGGGCGAGACGAGCCCGTCAGTCGGGTGCTCCCAACGCACCAACGCCTCGACCCCGGCCGTGCGCCCCGTGGCGAGAGTCACGATCGGTTGGTAGTGCACACGCAGCTCGCCGTCCGAGATGGGCCTGCGCAGGGCCATCTCGGTCTCGAGGCGCCGGACAGCGCGGGTACGCATGGACTCGGCAAAGAGCGCCGTACAGGCCCGTCCCGCCTCTTTCGCCTGGTACATGGCCGAGTCGGCGTCCCGAAGGAGGGCGGCCGGTGAGGCATCGTGGGCCGAGGTCAGGGCGATGCCGGTGCTGACGGTGACGGTGTAGTCGGCACCGTCGAGGGAGAGCGGCGTCGACGCCAGATTGCGGATGCGCTCACCGAGTCCGACCGCCTCGATCTCCCCGACCACGTCCTCGCAGAGGATGACGAATTCGTCGCCCCCGAAGCGGGCGACGGTGTCGCCGGGCCGAACGGCAGTAGCCAGCCGCTCGGCCATCATGACCAGGAGCCGGTCGCCCTGGTCGTGGCCGACGCTGTCGTTGATGACCTTGAAGCGGTCCACGTCGACGAACAGGACGGCGAGCGTGCCTGGCTGGCGCCGCAGGCGGGCCAGGGACTGGGTCAGCCGGTCGCCGAACAGCACGCGGTTGGGCAGCCCGGTCAGGTGGTCGTGCAGCGTCTGGTGGTTCAGTTCCTGCTCGGTGCGGATCCGGTTCATGGCCGACCCGACCACATTGGCCATCGCCTCCAGGAAGTTCCGGTCGTCCGGGCTGAACCCGGCGTCATGGCCGTTGCGCTGGGCGATGAGGCCGCCGAAGGGGCTCTGGCCGACAGTGATCGTTGCCCATATCCCACGTCCCGAGGACGTGTCGAGCCCGAACGGCCGGGCCGCCACCCCGCCCTCCAGCAGGACCGGTGATCCGGCCGCGATAGCGGCCGCCCATGGTGTGGCGCTATCGACGACAAAGGACCTGCCTATGGGGGCGGTCCTCGTGGGGCGGGCGCTCACGAGGGTCAGCAGCTGGTCGTCGGCGTGATGCTCAAGGAGACCAACGTGGTCGGCCCGAAGGGTCGCAGCGATGGCCACCACCGCCCACTCGAGGATGTCGTCCGTGTCCGAACTGGCCAAGGAGGCCCGTCCCAGTTCGGCGACGGCGGCCTGCTGGGCGGCATGGACGGTGCGTTCGGCCACGAGCTCCTCGAGGTCGCGACGGTGGGTGAGGAGTGCCTCCCGGGCACCGTCGAGCGAACCGGCGGCGCGGGCGGCCTCGTCGAGGATGATGTTGAAGCTGGCCGCCATGGCCCCCACCTCGTCAGCCGAGTGGATGGCCACGTGGTGGTTCTCCACCCGGGCTCGCGCCGCCTCGAGATCGCCCTCCGAGAGGGCGCGCATGGCCCTCGTGAGGTCGGCCAGGGTGCCACCGACCAGCCGGTCGGCAGCTCGGGTGACCTCCGAGGCCCCGTGGGCGATCATGCCGGGCAGGACCAGTCCGACGGTGATCGTGAGGATGGCGACAGCCACGAAGATGTCCTGGAGGACCGTGATCAGCATGGGGTCGGTGGTGGGCACGTGGCTGACGGCGAGGAGGTAACCGGCGCCGTCGAGGACCATGACCGCCAACATGGCCCCGGTCAGCTTGAGGTGCAGTGACCGCTTGACCCGTTTGGGCGTCCCCGCCCGGTCGCGCCACTGGCGGAAGGCGTAGGCGGCGGCGCCGGAGTAGGCCAGGGCCAGCCCCGCCAGCACCGTGGGCAATCCGAACTGTCCGAAGCCGAAGACGGCCGTGAGGCCCCAACCGAAAGCGGCCAGCAGGCCCAGGGTGATCGTGCCACGGGGTGCCCGGTACGGACGGGGATGGTCGGGTTCGTTCCTGCGCAACAGCCAGACAGCGACGCTCGGGAGAGCGATGCCGATCAGGTAGGTGAAGTTGGCGGCGGCAATGACCCACACCGGGTCACCGGAGAGCAGGAAGGCGAGGGCCATGGCGGCCGTCAGGGTGGAGGCCACCCACGGCACGTCGGCTTTCGTCCGTTTGGCCAGCGAGCGGGGCAGGAGCCCGTCCTCCGACAGTTGCGAGAGTGTGCGGGCCACCCCGGTCACCGGCGTCAGGGCACCGTGGAACATGTTGAGGACCATGAACCACACGGCGGCGGCCTTGGCCATACCGCCCAGCAGGGGGGCGAAGGTGGGCCCGAGGGTGTTCGCCAGCTCCCCCGTGAGCGCCTCCGGCCCGAAGACGCCCAGCCACACCACGGGTAGCACCAGGAAGTAGAGAGTCGCCATCCAGGCGCTGGCGAACATGGCCCGGGGCACGTTCCGCTCGGGGTCGATGGTCTCACCCACATGGCAGGCCGCCGCCTCGAAGGCAGGAGCGGCGAAGCCGATGAGGTACAGCCCCGCCATGGCGCTGGTGAACTTCCCGAAGATGCCGTCGAAGGGGACGTCGAGATGGAACGACGTCGCCTGGTGCCAGTCGACCTCGCCGGCCAGCACGGGCACGACGGCGGAGAGAAAGGCCAGGATGGCCGACCCGGCGGCGATCACGACGGCGAGACGCGTCACCCGCTTGAGCCCGCTGAGGTTGGCGACGGTGAAGCCCACCACGATGGCGGCGGCCAGGGCCTTCACCGGCACACCCGGGAGGTACCACTGGTGCAGGGCCGACGCCGACAGCCAGGCGGTGAGACCGCAGGTCGGGATCCAGCCCCACCAGTAACAGGTGCCGGTGAGGTTGGCCAGAACCGGCGAGTACGGGCGGAACGCCTCGGCACAGGTGGCGGCGATGCCTCCCACCCGGTTGGGCCACATGAGGATCAGCCCGGTCCATCCGGGCAAAGCGGCCCAGCTCATGACCAACCCGAGCACCAGGAGGGGAACTGCGGCACTGCCCTGCGCGGCGATGAGGGCCCCGATGAGGAACAGGCTCTGGTTGCTGCCGCCCATGGCCATGGCCGTCGTGCCGACCCACCCGATCGTCCGGGGATGGGACCTGGCGGGGATGCCGGCGGGTGGGTCGGACCGGGGCACCGGTCGGCTCTGCCCGGCAGCGCCGTCGTCGGAGACGAGGGCCGGAGTGTCCACCGCGCTGTTATCGGTTCACTCCACCGGGCGCTGAAGATGTCGGGGCCGGATTAAGGGCTGCCCGTGGGGAGGAATGGCACATGTCAGCGACTCGAGAACTTCGTGCAGTTCTATGTGAAAGCTCCGGATGTCCGTTGGTCAGCGTCCCTGTCTTGTCCAGGATCAGCGTGTCGAGCCGGTGCGCGGTCTCGAGGGCCTCGGCCGAACGGATCAGCACGCCGGCTTCCGCTCCTTTGCCGGTGGCCACCATGATCGACAGAGGCGTGGCCAGCCCCAGGGCGCACGGACAGGCGATGATCAGCACCGCCACCGCCACCGCCGCCACCAGCGCCGGGGTGAGGGCGGGGGTCGGGCCCACGTCGAACCACACGACGAAGCTGGCGATCGCCACGAACAGCACCCCGGGCACGAAGTACCGAGATACGGCGTCGGCGAGGCGCTGAGGCTGTTCATGTCGGCGGCGCGGTGGGCCAGAGCCAGCCAGCCGGTGCGGTGGATGGGCCAGCCCACCCAGCCCATGACGGGGGCGATCAGGGCCAGCTGGGCCCAGCGGTTCAGCAGGACAGCGGGCACCCACCCGGCGCCCGCGCTGTCGGCCATCACTGCCACGAGAGGCTGCTGGCGGAGGTCTCCCACTTCTTTGCTCTCATGCTTTGGGTCGCGGCGTTGCTGGCGGTCATCGCCGGAATGCCTCAGCTGGGCGTCGCCATCATCGTGGTCATCATCGTGAACGGCGTGTTCGCGTTCGTGCAGGAAGAGCGGGCCGAGCGAGCCGCCGAACGGCTCGGCGAGCTGCTGCCGGCCGCCGTTGTCGTCATTCGCGACGGACAACCGCGATCCGTCGATGCGGCAGACGTCGTGGTCGGCGACCTTGTCGTGCTCTCGCCCGGCGACCGGGTTCCGGCCGATCTCCTCATTGTCGGCGCCGATGGGCTCTCCATCGACGCGTCGACGCTCACCGGGGAGAGCGTGCCCGTTCCCGCCGGTGCAGCGGACCACGCCTTCGCCGGGACGTTCGTCGCAGCTGGTTCTGGGCGGGGCGTTGTCGAGGGGGTCGCGGGCGACACCCGCCTCGCCGGCATCGTCCAGCTCACGACGAGCGTGCGCCACCCCAGGAGCCCGCTGGCCCACGAGATCGACAGGATCGTGCGGACCGTCGCCGTCATCGCCGTCCCGACGGCCATGGGGATCGCCGTGGCGTTGGTCGACGCCGAGGATGCGTTCCTGTACGACGGGCATCCTGACGAGGGGTTGACCTGAAGACAGTCAGTAGCTGCGATGCGTGAGCCCGGAGGGCCGAGGGCCCCGCCTTGGAATTGCCGAGTGCCTGACAGAAGGGCAGGCCAAGCCACAGCCGCAACGGGTGACAGGCCAGGTGATACCGTGGCCTTCGCCGCCGACGCACCGGGAGTTGGCTTTCGTCGTACGGTCGATGGTAACCCATGTCGGACGCCGGACCCTGATGGGCGCAGCCTCGGAGCGAGGAGAATCTGGTCATGGCCGGACGGTCGAGATCATGTCGACAGGTGCATACGGATCACGCCGGCAAGGCTCCCGCCGCACCGCAAGGCTATGACGCCAAGCCAGAGGTGACGACAGGCGTCGCTGCTGTTGACGCCGTCACCGCAGCAGCCAAGCCGTATGAGCCCTCCGACCGCGGTCCGAGCGTGCCCGGCGGCGGCGGGGTGCACCGCCCCCCCCTCGGTCGTGATCCATACGTATCCCGCCGGCACGACGACGTCACCTCCGCGCGTCACACGGTGACACCGCCGCCGCGGCCTGCCTTGAGAGTGTCCGTACCTCGCCATCCGAAGCGACGGATTGCCGCACGCACTCCGGCGTAATCGCCATGGACGCCACCTTTGACGAAGCGCTGGAGGCAGGCCTTGTCAGGCTGTGTGGGGATCGCGCCGACCTCCTGGCGCACGCCGTTCGGGCGCCCCAACCGAGATCACAGCTGCTTCCGCTGGCTGTGCTGTGTGGCCACGAAGCCCTCGCCCACGCTGAACTCGGGCGCATGTTGGCCCACCTCAGTCCGCCGGGCACCGGGCTGACCCGGGCGGTGATACACGGGCAATGCGCAGTCTGGGTTTCCTCCATCGCCGATTCGGTGGGCTTCCTGCGCGGGGCACTCCTCGCTCACTATGGGATCCGCTCAGGCGCTGCGTTTCCCGTCATCGTGGGGGCGAAGTTGGCCGCCGTGATTGAGTTGTTCTGCTTCGATCGCCTCGAGCGAGAGTCCGACCTTGAAACTACTGCGACCCTGCTCGCCATCCAGCTGGGCGATTTGGCCGGGCATCAATGGAACTGACCCGGTTATCGTGAATGCTGGCGAGCCAGGGAAGGCTCGCCTCGCAAGGTCTGCCCCACACATTCACTCCAGTGCTTGGGCCATCGACGACAGCCCCACCGGTAGTCGAGTTCGTGAACTTGGGGACCAAGGGTAAGAGCGAGGCTGCCTGACCCGGTCCCCGCCTCTGTGCCCTGGCCGCAAGCCCCAACCCATCCACCACCGCTCTCAAATTGGGCCCGATGGAGGAATGAGCGGGCCTTTCGGCCCTATGGGTCGGCGGCGCTCTCACCGATCCTGGCGGGAGTGCAGCGAGCGAGCTCGCTCGTGGCTGCAAGGTGCCCGTACTCCTCGTAGGCGCGGCTTGAGCCGACGGCCGCTCCCGATGGCCTGACCGACTTGTCAGTTCGGGCCGGTTCCACTGGACGGGAAGGGCCGAAGGTCCTCGATCCCTTCGGCCTTCGGCCCTGGCGGGGGGTCGCCGCCGCCGCCGACAATGGATGCACAAAGGAAAGGGAGTACGCCATGCAAGCCAGCGTGGGAGACCGCATAGTCATCAAGGGACATCGCATCCGGGAGGCTGAGCGCGATTGCGAGGTACTCGAGGTACGGGGCCCGGATGGGGGGCCGCCCTATGTCGTTCGTTGGGGCGACAGTGGCCACGAGAGCCTTTTCCTTCCCGGCTCCGACGCCACCGTCCAGCACGTCGAGCACGCCAGCAGTTGAGAGGAATACACCATGCGCACGATGGAAGCGGTACGGCGCTCGGGCGTCGGCATCGGGGCCGAGCGGACGATTCGGGACGCTGCTGCAATCATGGAACAGGCCGGTGTCGGGTCGCTGGCGGTGGTTGAAAGCGAGCGCTTGGTCGGCATCGTGACCGACCGCGACTTGGTCCGCCGGGCACTCGCACGCGGGATGGCGCTCGACGGGAGAATCGATGCCGTCATGACATCGCCGGTCGTAACTATTGCCGCCCACGCTGACCTGCACGAGGCGTTCGCCCTCTTCCGGACCCATGGAGTGCGCCGCTTGGCGGTCGTGGACGACGAGCGGTTCGTTGGAGTGATCACGATCGACGATCTGCTTGTGGACCTCGCCAACGACCTTGCGGACCTCGCGCGACCACTCACCGCGGAGATGCTGTCCCCCCACCGAGACAGCGCCGTCCCGGCCACGACTTGACAACCTCGGCGAGTTCCTGGCGCACCTGAACGTCGGCAGGACCCGGGCGAAGCTGCGACGACCGGGTGTGGCGCTGCCCATCGCGCTGGGCGACTTCGTGGCCAACTCGCTGCCCGCCAGGTCGCCAACGTAGCCCGCCCCGCAACCAGCAAACCGAAGGAGCACCATGCACGCACTCGTGTACCATGGTCCCGGCCAGAAAGCCTGGGAGGAAGTACCCACACCGGTCCTCATCGACGACACCGACGCCATCGTGCGGGTCGACGCCACCACCATCTGTGGCACGGATCTGCACATCCTGAAGGGCGACGTCCCCGCCGTCACTGATGGTCGCATCCTCGGCCACGAAGCCGTCGGCACCGTCCAGGAGGTCGGCTCGGCGGTGAAGACCATACGGGCCGGCGACCGGGTCCTGGTGTCGTGCATCACGTCGTGCGGGACGTGCCGGTACTGCCGGCTGGCCCGCTACGGCCAGTGCACCGGCGGGGGAGGCTGGATCCTCGGCCACCTCATCAACGGCACCCAGGCCGAGTACCTGCGGGTCCCGTTCGCCGATACGTCCACCTATGCGGTGCCAGCGGGCGTGGCCGACGAGCACATCCTGATGATGTCCGACATCCTGCCCACCGGCTACGAGGTCGGCGTGCTGAACGGACGCGTCCAGCCGGGTGACGTCGTCGCCATCGTCGGGGCCGGCCCCATAGGCCTGTCGGCCATCATGGGAGCCCGACTGTTCAGCCCCAGCCACGTCGTGGCAATCGACCTGGCCGACAGCCGCCTCGACGCAGCCAAGCTGTTCGGGGCGGACGTGGCTGTCAACTACGGCCGCGAGGACCCACTCGAGGTCGTAAGCAGCTTGACCGGCGGCTTCGGCGCCGACGTCGCCATCGAGGCAGTCGGCCTCCCCTCCACGTTCGAACTGGCGACCGCGCTGATACGGCCCTGCGGGCACGTCGCCAACATCGGCGTCCACGGCCAGCCGGCCACCCTTCACCTCGAGCAGCTCTGGGCCAGGGACGTCACGATCACCACCGGCCTCGTCGACACCTCCTCGACGTCGACGCTGCTCCGCCTCCTCGGCCATCAGCTCGACGTCGGCGGCCTTGTCACCCACCACTTCGCCATGGGCGACTTCGCAGCGGCGTACGACACCTTCGCCCGAGCGGCCGACACGGGAGCGCTCAAGGTGGTGGTGACGCAGTGAGGACCGTCGTGACCCCGCTGGCGGAGAACCAGATGGAAGAGCTTTCGGATGACGAATGCCGGCTCCTGCTCAGTCTGAGCGCCGTCGGCCGCGTCGCCTTCATCGTCGACGGCCTCCCGGTTGTGCGTCCGGTCAACTACCGGTTCCTGAGCGACGATTCGGGACTGTGGATCCTCCTGCGCACCCGACCCGGCCACGCCATCGACCGGGCGCCAAAAGAGGTGGCGTTCGAGATCGACGGCATCGACCATGACCATCAGAAAGGGTGGTCGGTGCTTGTCGGCGGGATCCTGCACCATCTCGACCACAACGAGGTGGAGCTGGTCCGCTGGCGGTTCGACCCCAAGCCGTGGCCGAAGCAGGGACGGACCTCATGGCTCGCCATCAAGCCCCGCACCATCACCGGCCGCCGGCTCAAGGCGGCAGACCCCGAATGGGCCCTGCCGCCCGAGGCCTATCTGTGATGATTGAGCAGACCGCCCAGGCCCGCCTGCGGTGGGCACGGTCCGCTCCGACGATCACGTTCGTCCCCCGACCATGCCTGGTTCCCGCCGCATCGGAGCAGCGATGAAAGGGCCCTTGGTCCCTCCAGACAGGACCTGTAGGCCCTGACCATGCCGACGGCCGAGGCCCATGCTGGACGTACACCGCCTGGCCGGTCGCAGCGTTCAAAGCGACATCTCCAGAAGGAGGACTTGTGGAACGAATCGTGGTCGGCATCGACGGTTCCGAGACCGCGTGCCTTGCGCTGCAGTGGGCTGCAAGGGAAGCCCGCCTTCGCCAAGCGTCGCTGGAGGTGGTTCACGCCTGGACCTTTCCCTACATCTTCGGATTTCCGTACACCTCGGCGAACTTCGATCCCACGTCGATCGAGGACGCAGCCCGAGCCGTGCTCGACGCAGCCGTTGAGAGCGTGGACACCGCCGGACTGGCGCACCCCGTGGAGCGCATCCTGGTCAGTGGCGGAGCGGCGTCGGCGGTCCTCGCTACGGCCAAGGGGGCCGACCTTGTGGTCATCGGCTCCCGGGGCCTCGGCGGCTTCACCGGCCTGCTGCTCGGCTCGGTCAGCCACCAGGTGGCGCACCACGCCACGTGCCCAGTGGTCATCATCCCGAGAGAGGCCTGAGTTCGATGGCAATGAAGGCCCCACGGACAAGGCTCCCGGTCGCCTCCCGGCTTGGTCGTGACCGCACGCCGGATGGGGTGGTGGAGGCGGACCGCAGCGGGCTCGAGATCCTCGATCGAGGGGAGTGCCTGCGACTCCTCGCCACCGCCACACTGGGCCGACTGGGCATCACGGTTGATGCCCTGCCGGTCATCGTCCCTGTCAACTTCCGCCTGGTGGGCGACGGGATCGCATTCCGCGTCGGTATCGGCACCAGGCTGCACGCCGCCACCCGCAACGCCGTCGTCGCCTTCGAGGTGGACCACCTGGAACTCCTGGCGGGCACGGGCTGGAGTGTCGCCGTCACCGGCGTGGCGCGTGAGGTCGCTGATCCGGACGAAATCGCGGACCTGACGCTGGCTCATATCCCACGATGGACCGAGTGGGGCGGCGACCGCTTCATCGTCGTGTCCACGGATATGGTGTCCGGTCGCCGGATCCCGGCAGACCACAACCCTGAGGAGAGGGCTGGCCTAGACGATGGTTGAGCGAAGCGTCGGTCTCGAGCGGATAGACCGTGACGTTTGCCTCGAGTACGACTGGAGCAATCATCGACGCGGCGCGCGCCAATGACGACCCTTGGTGCCGCCGAGGTCGCCGAAACCCACTCGGCGGTGGTGTTCTTCCTGGGCGACCGCGCCTACAAGCTCAAGAAGGCGGTCGACCTCGGGTTCCTCGACTTCCGTTCCCGGGAGGCACGCGAGGCGGTCTGTCACCGCGAGGTCGAACTCAACCGTCGGCTTGCACCGGACGTCTACCTCGGCGTGGCCGATGTCCACGGCCCGGATGGCCTGGTCTGTGATCACCTGGTCGTGATGCGCCGGCTGCCGAGCGACCGCAGGCTGTCCCGCATTGTCCGGGAGGGCGGGCCGGTCGACGAGCACCTCTGGCATCTCGCCCACCTCCTCGGCGCGTTCCACGCCGGTTCCCGGCGCACCGTTGAGGCCGACGAGGCGGCGACCGTCATGTCGACCCGCGCCAGGTGGGACGCCAACACCGACGGGCTTGAGCGCGTGGCCGGCCGGACCTTCGACGACTCCGCGATCGAAATGGTCCACGGGCTCGCCTGCCGTTACCTCGACGGCCGCGCACCGCTGTTCGAACAGCGGATCGCAGACGGCCGAGCTGTCGACGGCCACGGCGATCTCCTGGCCGACGACATCTTCTGCCTTGATGACGGGCCTCGGGTCCTCGACTGCATCGAGTTCGACGATCGGCTTCGGCTCGGTGACGGGCTCGCCGATGCTGCTTTCCTGGCCATGGATCTCGAGCGACTCGGGCGCCCCGATCTCGGCCGCTCCTTCCTCGAGGCGTACGGTGAGCACCGAGGCGACGTGTGGCCCACCTCGCTCGCCGACCACCACATCGCCTATCGGGCGCAGGTGCGAGCCAAGGTCAGTGCCATCCGCGCTGAGCAGGGAGCCACGGGAGCGGGAGCGGAGGCCCGTGGGCTCCTGGACCTCGCCGCCTCCCATCTCGAGGCGGGACGGGTACGCCTCGTCCTCGCCGGCGGTCTCCCGGGAACCGGTAAGTCGACGCTCGCCGATGGCTTGGCCGCCCGAAGCGAGGCAACGGTGCTCAGCTCCGACGAGATCCGCAAGGAAATCTGCGGGCGTCTCGGGGACCTCCCGGCGCCGGAGCCGTTTGGCGAGGGGCTCTACTCGGAGGAAGCGACGGCGACCACCTACCGGGCGTTGCTCCATCGTGCCTCCGTTGCCCTGGGTCTGGGTCAAACCGTCGTCCTGGACGCCTCCTGGACATCTGCAAGCTGGCGCCACCAAGCGCGGGCCATCGCTTCGAGAACGCACGCCGACTTGGTGGAGCTGCGATGCGAGGCGCCGGCGGTCGTCGCCGTCGAGCGCATCTTGCGCCGCGCTGCCGCCGGCCGGCAGCCGTCCGACGCAACACCGGAGATCGCAGCAGCTATGGCAGTAGCTGCGGCGCCATGGCCCGAGGCCACCACCATCAACACGGCCGACGGCCCGGCTTGCGCTCTGGCGGCAGCGCTGCACTCCGTGTATCCCCAGCGCAGTATGGTCGAGGACGCTTCCGTGGCGGGCTGAGCTTCTCACCCTTCTATGTTGGGATGGCCGGGTTCGACGCCGACACCGGCTTAGGGACGACCGATGGAGACGCTCACCGACGCCATGGCCCGGATGCGATCCGACGGTTATCGCAACGACTTCTCCGCGACTGGTGACGGCCGGCTCCGATGCAGTGCCTGCGGCGCCCTCGAGCGACCCGAGGACATGTCGATTCACGCCACGGTCCGCTTCGAGGGCGACTCGAACCCAGACGATGAAATGATCCTCGTGGCCGTTGTGTGTGGTGGCGGATGCCGCGGCCAGTACAGCGCTGCGTTCGGCCCGGATACCCCGCCCGAGGATGCTGAAGTCCTCCGGCGACTTGGCCGACGCTGAGAGGCGACCCTGGCGACCGACCGGTCATCTTCGTCGGCACGATGCGGACCCAGCGCAGGCTCCCAGTGGTCCGCCCGTGCCACGGGTCGTAGCGAGGCGAGACGGACAGTCTCTTTCCGAATTGGTGACCTCCTCTGCCCGACCGCACAGGATTGACCCGGCCAAGCCTGTCAGCCCTCCAGATGCGGCGACACCCGGGCCACGGAGGGACCAAAGTCCTGGCGGAGAAGGCCGGACGCCCCTGTCCTGCCCACGACGGGGTTACCTACCATCAGGAATATGGTCGATTCCCCACGCGAGGCGGGTCGCTTTGCTGAGTTGGAACGCCAGATCGAGAGCACCCGGATCAGCCTCGACACCTGGAGCCTGGTCATCGCCTTATTCGCCGTGCTCGCAATGCTCATCAGTATCGTCGGCGTCGGGTTTGGCATGCGGGCTATCGACGAGGCCGAGGCAGGCGGCGGCCGGGAGACCGCCGACGGGGCGGCCGGTTCATCAAAGACGGTCGAGGTCGAGCTGGGCGATCTCTACGTCAAGCCGTCCTCCATCGAGGTCGCGGCCGGCTCCAGGGTCATCGTGAAAGTCACTAACAACGGGAAGATGCCCCATGACTTCAAACTCGACGGCCAGACCGGGACCGATATGGTTCCGCCAGGCGAGACCGTCGAGGCCAGCCTCGGCGTCGTCCGCTCCACCTCAAAAGCGTGGTGCACGGTGCCCGGTCACAAGGATGCCGGAATGGTGATGACCATCAACGTGACCGCCGGCGACGCGGAGAACGCTTCGAGGCCGAGTAGCCCGACGAGCACCGGCGGCGCGGTGATCGACTTCAACGCCGAGTTCCCCGCCGAGTTCAAGCCCTACGACCCGGCACTCAAGCCCGCCCCCGACGGGAGAGAGCACAAGGTGACCTTGCACGCCACAGAGAAGATCATCGAAGTGGCGCCCGGCGTGAAGCAGGAGCTGTGGACCTTCAACGATCAGGTCCCTGGGCCGCCCCTGCGGGGCAAGGTGGGGGACCTCTTCACCATCACCCTCGTCAACGACGGCAAGCTCGGCCATTCCATTGACCTCCATGCCAGCAAGGTTGCCTGGAACGACGAGATGCGGACGATCCAGCCGGGCGAGTCGCTCGACTACCAGTTCGAGGCGAAGTACGCCGGTGCCTTCATGTACCACTGCGGGACGGCCCCGGCGCTGCACCACATCGGCAACGGGATGTTCGGCGCCATCATCATCGACCCACCCGACCTGGCCGGCGTCGACCACGAGTACCTGCTCGTCCAGTCCGAGCTCTACCTCGGCCCCGAAGGCAAGCCCGGCGACCTCGCCAAGATGCAGGCCGAGAAGCACGACGCAGTGGTGTTCAACGGCTTCGTGAACCAGTACCAGCACCCACCCATCCGGGTGGAGCCGGGCCAGCGGGTACGGGTGTGGGTCCTCGACGCGGGCCCGAGCGAGAACTCTGCGTTCCACGTCGTGGGCACCATCTTCGACACCGTGTACAAGGAGGGCACATATCTGTTGCGCCCGGACGGGCGTAGCGGAGGATCCCAGGCCCTCGACCTCCAACCGTCACAGGGTGGCTTCGTGGAGTTCACCCTCGACGAGGCGGGCCTTTATCCCATCGTCACCCACAAGTTCGCCAACGTCGGCAAAGGTGCCCTCGGCCTGTTCCAGGCGGGCGAGGTCGCTTCCACCGGCGGCGGCCACTAGCCCCCACCATCTGACTCGACCTGAAAAGTCGGTTCACTCCGGGTCGTGGAGCCTCGTTTTCCAGTTGTCGCTGGCCGCGTGGCCTTGATCCCCGTCCTTTCGGCCTCTCCGTCTCGCCT
>JBKJNA010000145.1:0-27120 GCA_046596195.1 Acidimicrobiales bacterium
AGGGACGCGCCGCCCTCGACGCCGAGCAGCACGCCGCCGTCGTCGACCGACACGACCGTGCCCTCGAAGCCGCCGTTGGCCACGAAGGTCAAGCCGGGGCGGGCCTCGAGGGTGGAGGCCTTGCCGCCGCCGGCACCGCCCGTGCGGGAGGCCGCCTTGGCCGCCGTGCGGGTGACCGCCGCCTTGGCCCGGTCGGTCTCGGACATGTGGAGAGCGGTTCCGGCCAGCTCGTCGAGGAAGGGCGAGGGGCGGGTCTCGTCGACCAGCAGGGCGACCCGGTGGCGCCCGCGGGTGATTGCCACATGCAGCACCCGGCGCTCCTCCTCTTCGTCCTCGGCAAGGCGGTGGGGCATGAGGCCGCCGGTGACGCCGAACACGGCCACCCGGTCCCACTCCCGCCCCTTCACCCGGTGCACCGTGGACAGGGTGACGCCGCCCGGCTCGGCCTCCCGGTGGAACACGGTGCGCAGCCACGACTCGAAGGTGGCAGGGTCGGGGTGGAGGCCGGCGACCTGCTCCAGCGCCTCCAGGTCGTCGAGGTGGCTGGAGCCGCCCTCGCCGGCGCGGGAGGCGTCCAGCAGGCCCATGGCCCCGCCCAGCCCGACCTTGTCCTTCACCACCGCCAGCACCTGGCGGGTGGTGCCCCGGGCGGCAGCGGCTGCCACCAGCTCCAGGTCGTCGACCAGGTCGGCCATCTTGGCCGCCACCTTGGTGTCGTCCAGCTTCTCGCCGATGGCCCGCAACCGATCGAGGGTGAAGCGGCCCCGGAGCCACTTGGTGATCCAGTTGGGGAACCCGCGCGACGGCCGGCGGTAGACCTCGGCCACGTCGTCGCCGTCGATGTGGGTGGGGTCGGCGCCGATGCGCAGGTAGGCCAGGGCGGCCCGCACGCCCGTGCGGTCGAGGACCTCGGGGCGCAGCACCGAGTCGAGCGGCACGCCCGCCTCGGCTAGGGCCACGTGGGGGGCGAGCAGGAGCGAGTTCACGCGGGTGAGGACGGCGATGCTCGCGGGCGTGACCCCGTCGTCGGCCAGCCATCCCCGCACCACCTCTTGGAGGGCGCCGGCGCCCGCGTCGGCCGGGTGGCGGTGGATCGCCAGCGCGCCGGCGGCAGCGTCGGCGGCGGGCCCAGGCCGGATCTCCTTGGGCACCCGCCGTTCGTTGTAGGTGAGCAGCGTGCGGGCGCCGTCGACCACTGCGGCCGGGCAGCGGTAGTTCACCTCGAGGCGGTGGTCGGCGGCGCCGGGGAAGTACGTGGCGTAGTCGACCAGGAAGGCGGGGTCGGCGCCGGCGTGGCCGTAGATCACCTGGTCGTCGTCGCCAACTCCGAACACGTCGAGGCCGGGCGAGGCGAGGAGGCGGAGCAGGAGGACGTGGGCGGGCGTGAGGTCCTGGAACTCGTCCACCAACAGGTGGCGGCACCCGGCCTGGGCCGTGCGGCGGAAGTGGCCGTCGGCCAACAGGACTTCGATGGCGCCGTACACCTGGTCGTCGAAGTCCACCGCCCCGGAGGCCTCCAGCTTTCGCCGATAGGGGCCGAAGGCCTCGGCCAGCCCGGGCACGTCGTCGCGCCCCGCCTCCACCTCGGCCGGGTCGCGCAGGCCGAGTCTGATCAGCGAAAGGCCCTCGAGGTAGGGCCCGATGGGGTCGGTGTTGGCCCGGCGCTGGCGGCGGGGGAGCAGCTCGTCGACGATGCGGCGCACGTCCCGTTCCTCCAGCACCCGGGGCGAGCGGCCCCGGGCCCGGGTGAGCAGGGAGTAGCCGAGGGCGTTGAGCGTCTTCACCCGGGGCCGGAATGAGGCGCACCGCTCCTGGAGCTCCTCCTGCGCTTTCTTGTTATAGGCCACGGCCAGCACGCCCTCGGGCTCGAAGCCCCGGTCGACGATCAGGTGGCGGAGCCGCTCGGTGAGGACGCGGGTCTTGCCCGACCCGGCCGGGGCGATCACGCGTGCCGGCCCGCTGTGGTGGGCGACAGCGGCCAGCTGGTCGGGCGCCAGCTCTGCATGTGGTTCCGTTGGTGGTGGGCCGGCGACGACCCTTCCCTGCTCCACCGTGTCGGCGTGGACGACCACGGCCCCGAGGGCGGCCGGGTCGAAGGGCGCGCGGGGGCCACCGTCCACCCACGCCGGGCGGCCGTCGGGCAGCAGCACGTCGCCGGGGCCGCCGGGGTCGGACTTCACCGCAGCGCCGGCCCGCTCCGCCTTGCGGGCCCACCACCAGATCGGCGCCCCGTCGCCGCGGGCGTCGTAGGTGTTCGCCCACACGAGGAACTGCAGGCGGTCGGTCCACGCCTCGAAGTCGGGGGCGAGTGTCCACGGTTCGTCGTCCCAGGTGGCGGGGGAGCGGAACCGGCCGGGGTCCACGGCCAGGGCCACCACCACCGGCCGCCGGGCCGTCCACGCCTGATGGAGGGCGGTCACGGCGGGGCCGGGGTCGGCCAGCGCTTCCTCGTCGACGGTGACCACCGGGGCGCCGGCCCAGGGGCCGGGCATACTTGTGCCGGCGTTGACCACCACCCCGCGCCCGAGTGCAGGAGGCCCGGGCGCAGTCACAGCCGAACCCTAGGCAGTGGGTGCGACAGCCGGCGCCGGCCGGCGGTCGTGGCGCCGTTCATCCGGCACGGGCGTTCGGAGTCCGAACGCCAGGACCGGAGGAATCACGGGAGGGCTGGCCAGAACGCCCGGCCGGACCGCCGCCCTCGGGCGGCTACGAGGCGTCGTCGGCGCCGCCGCCCATGTCGAGCAGGCCGTTGGCGGCGGCCAGGGCGGTGGCCGCCTTCACCGCCTCCTCGTAGACCACCGACAGGTGGTGCTGGGCGGCGGCGGCGTTGATCGAAAGGGGCGGGTCGCCGAGCGACCGGGGGACGGCGGACGGGTCGATGGTGGGCGTGATGGGCGCGGCCGGCGCCGGTGCCTCCTCCCGGCGGCCCCAGAAGGCGTCGGACGGTCGCCCCTGGCGCCGGCCCCGGCGTCGCCGGCTCACCGACGAACCATTCGGCGGGCGTTCATGCGGCCGTCTCCTCCTCGCCCACGCCGGGCCGTTCGGCCGACTCGGCGATGACCTCGTCGGGTCGCAGGCCGAGGGCGGCCCGCAGCTGGTCGGCGCCGAGGTCGCCGAGCGAGCTGCTGGCGGGCAGGGCCAGGTCGGCGATGCGGCGCTTGCCGGCCACGACCTCCTCGACCCGCTCGTCGACGGTGCCGGGGCACACCAGGCGGTGGCTGACGACGGCGTTCTTCTGGCCGATGCGCCACGCCCGGTCCCGGGCCTGATCCTCGACGGCCGGATTCCACCAGCGGTCATAGAGCACCACGTGGCTGGCAGCGGTGAGGTTGAGGCCCGACCCGCCCGCCTTGATGGACAGCACCAACGCCCCCGGCCCGGTGCCCTTCTGGAACTCGTCCACCAGCCGGTCGCGCACGGGCCGGGTGAGGCCGCCGTGGTAGCAACGGACGGGCAGCCGGTTCCGCGCGCTGAGGTAGGTCGCCAGCTTCTCCCCCCACGAGGCGAAGTGGGTGAAGATCAGCACCCGCTCGCCCGCCGCGAAGATGGCGTCGAGGAGCTCGTCGAGGCGGGTGAGCTTGCCCGAGCGCCCATCGAGGGGCTCGTTGTCGTCGTGCAGGTAGGCGGCGGGGTGGTCGCAGATCTGCTTGAGGGCGGTGATGGCCGCCAGCACCTGGCCCTTGCGGGCGCTGGGGTCCTCGCCCACGGGGACCGCCGCGCCGGCCGGCACCAGCCGGTCGAGCACGGCCTGGTAGAGGCCGATCTGCTCGGGCGTCATACCGCAGTGGTCGAGCTCGTCGATCTTGTCCGGCAGCTCGGCGGCGATCTCCGGCTCGGCCTTGCTGCGCCGGAACACGAGCAGGCCGTTGAGGGCCCGCAGGGCCGCCTCGCCGGGACGGGTGCCGCTCTCGGCCTTGGACAGCTGCTCCACGAACACCGGCCGCGGCCCGACGAGGCCGGGGTTGGTGAAGTCGAGGATCGACCAGAGGTCGCCCAGCCCGTTCTCGATGGGCGTGCCGGTGAGGGCCAGGCGGCTGCGGGCGGGAACGCGCCGGAGCTGCTTGGCCGTCTCGCTGGCCGGGTTCTTGATGGTCTGCGCCTCGTCGACCACCACCCGGTGCCACTCCACGCCGGCCAGCGCCTCCACGTCGCGTACGGCGGTGGCGTAGGTGGTGAGGATGACGTCGGCGCCGGCCACCTCCTTGGCCAGCTCGGCGGCCGTCGCCCGGGCGATGCCGTGATGGACCCGCACCCGCAGCTCGGGCGCGAAGCGCGCCGCCTCGGCCGCCCAGTTGCCGAGGACGGCCGGGGGCGCCACCACGAGGGACGGCCCCTCGCCGCGCGTCTCCAGTAGATGGGCCAGCACCGTGGGTGTCTTGCCCAGGCCCATGTCCATGGCCAGGCAGCCGCCCAGCCCGGCGCCGTCGAGGAACCGCAGCCAGCCCCGCGCCTCGGCCTGGTACGACCGCAGCTCGCCCACGAACCCTTCCGGAGCGGGCAGCGGCTCGGGCGGGGAATCGGTGGCGCCCCGCACGAGGTCGACGGCCCAGCCGCCGCCGTCCACCACGACCGACCCGCCGAGGGCCGACCCCTCGAGCCCGACGGCGTGGCGCAGGATGGCGGCGCCGGACAACTCGTTGGTGCCCACCGCTTCGGCCAGAGCCCGGGCGGCGGCGTCGAGGTCGCCCCGCTCCAGCTCCACCCACTTGCCCTTCACCCGCACGAGTGGGCGGGCCTGCGCGGCCAGGCGGGCGATATCGGCCGCGTCCAGCTGGGTGTCGCCGAACAGCACGGACCAGCGCACCGCGGACAGCTGCTGGGCGCCCACCTTGGAGTCCTTGGTGAAGGCGTCGGCCTGCATGTGCAGGCGGGGCCCGGTGCGCCGGCGGGAGGCGGCGGGCACCCGCACGTCGAACCCGGCCGCCACCAGGGCGGCGCCGGTGCGGGTCATCAGGTCCCAGGCCTCGTCGGCGCCGAGCACCACCGTGCCGCGGGTGCGGGTGGGCCGCAGCAGCGGCGGGAGCAGGCGCTCGAGGCGGCGCAGCTGAACGTTGGCCTCTTGCGCCTTGGCCCGGTTGGGCGAGGCCAGGGCCTGCTCCACCGGGACCAGATGGCGCTCGATCCCCGACACCTCGACGTGCAGCAGCCATCCGCCGTCCTTCTCGGGGGGGTCGAGGCGGACAGTGAGACCGACGGTGCCGGCGGACAGGACGGGCGACGCCCACCGCTTGAGTTCGTCGGCCATCTCGCCGGCCGGGCGGGCGTTGGCCGTGAACGGCTCGCCGTCCAGCCGGGCCAGGACGGTCTCGGCCATGTCGCCCCGGGTGCGGGCGATGGCGGCGGTGGCGGCGGTGACCAGGCGGCGGGCGCCGGCGCGGCAGATGGCGTCGACGGCGGCGGCCAGCACGGCCCGGCACAGGCGCTCGGGGCTCGACGGCGCCGGCGTGAGGGCGGCCACCGCCCCGGGCATGCGGGCGGCCAGCTCCCGCAGGCGGGCGGCGTCGACCACGGCCGGCGCCCACCGCACGGCAAAGCGGCCGGTGCCGTGGCGGGCCGGGGCACCGTTCTTGTCGGCGCGGGTGAGCGTGGGCGCCATGCGGCCGAGGGCGACCAGCTCGGTGGCCCACGCGGCCACGTCACCCAGCCATCCCACGCTGGGCGCTGCATCGGCGCCGAGCTGGCCGGCGCCCACGCCGACGAGCCAGCCGAGGGCCCCGCTCACCGGCGCCGTGACACCGGCCGCCATGTCGCCCGTGGGCAGCGGCACGCCGCGGTGCAGGCTCCAGTCGACGGTGGCGCCGCCGGCGTCGGCCACCAGGGCGTGCAACTCGTCGGGCCCGGCTGCGGGGACCCCGCGGCCGGCGGCCCACACCACCACGTCGCCGGCGTCCCACGAGGCCTGGAGAGCCAGCACGTCGGGCTCGTCGACCTCGTCGTCCTCGTCACCGTCGTCAAATGCGTGGACGGACTGCGAAATCCTGTTGCTGCCGGTGAGGCGATGCAGCGCAGCCTGGAGGCGAGATTGTTCGCCGCTCAGGTCGGCCAGGATCTGATCGCGCTCGTCCCCGGTGATGCGGGCGGCGCCGGCCAGGGCGTCGGTGGTCTCGATGATGAGGCGGTGCAGGGCGGCCGCCCACTCGGCGGGATCAGCCTGCAGCAACTCCACGTCGGCGGGCGCGGCGTAACCCCACGCCTCCGCTGAGACGAGTGCATCGAGATTGCTTCGGTCCAGTTGAGTCTCCAGGATCGGTTCGCCACCGGGAACCCTCCGACGGCTGGGCCGCTGCCCCCAGGACGCCGTGGTGCTTCACGCCTGCTGCGCATGGCCGTCGACCCCGGCGGGGACAGCCAACGACTCCATCGTACGCTCTTTTCTGCATGAGCGGGGAGCGGGTGCCGGTCGGGCCGGGCGATTCGTCCCCTCAGGGTTGACGAGCGTCACCGGCCGGGTACATCCGACGCCGAGCCCGAACCCCCGGGCGCAAGGGACACAAGGAGGCGTTCCATGGGCGTCGTGTTGCTGCTTCTTCTGCTGGCGTTGCTCTTCGGCGGGCTCGGCCTGTTCGTGGAGGGCCTCAAGTGGGCGCTCATCATTGCCCTTGTACTCGTGGTCGTGGGCGCGTTGAGTGGGTACCGCGGCCGACGGGCCGTGTGACATCGCCGGCCTTGGCGGCCGGCACCGAGGTGAGGAGGCGGCGGGGCTATCGGCCCCGCCGCCGTTCGCGACCTAGCGCGAGAGGACGTAGACGCAGAACGCGAGGATGCCCACTGCGATGAGGATCCCGAGGATGACCTTCTCGAAGAGGGAGTCCAGCGCCTTGGCGGGGTCGCTTGCGTGGACCGCCTTGTGGTGGGAAAGGCTCCCTCGGGTGTTGGTGTGGCTCATGTGATGCGTCTCCTGCCTTCGCTCGGTGCCGCTTCCGCGGCGGCGGAACCGAAGATACAGCGGCGGCGGCCACCCGGTAAAGATGCAATCGTCCCCGTCGCAGCATTCCAGCTGCGTCGGGGCTTCGAACTCGGGATCCCGATGCCCTCGGGACGCCGTCGGTAGGCTCGCCGCCCTGGCGACGGGAGAGGTCCGATGGTGAGGAACGGCGCGGTGTGGGCCGCAGCGGTGGCGGTCGTCCTTGTCGGGGGAGCGTGCGGTGGGACCGACGCCGGCTCCGGAGCGGCCACACCCGACGGTCGGTCCGAACCGGGCACGGTCATCCTGCGGGACATCGAGTTCAAGCCGGACAAGGTCACGGTGAAGGTGGGTGAGACCGTCACCTGGAAGTTCGAGGACAAGGGAATCCCGCACGACGTGGTCGCCGACGACGAGTCCTTCGAGAGCGAGGTCAAGGACACAGGGACGTTCCGCCACACCTTCGACAGGCCGGGCACCTACACCTACAAGTGCTCGTTGCACCCCGTCCGGATGAAGGGCACGGTGACCGTCCGCTGACGGGGCTTGGTCACTCCCCGGGCCGTCAGGCCGGCTTGACCTCCACCGGTCCGCCGCCGGCTCCCCGCATGAGCCTGATGGCGAGTTGGCCGTTGCCGTACGTGGCCGTCCCGCCACCACCGAAGCCGTCGGGCAGCGCCACGGTGCGCTCGAACGGGCCGTAGTGCCACTCGTGCACCAGGTACTCCTTCGCCGCCGGCGACCGCATGGCGGCGGCGATGTGCAGCTCGCCGCCGTCCACCGCCACAGTGATGTCGTCGTGCATCACGCCGGGCAGCGGGGCCACCACCACCAGCGCCTCCTCGGCCTCGTAGATGTTGACGGGCACCCGCATCACCTCGCCGCCGGACTCCCCGCTGCGGCCGTCCCGGCGGTCCTGGAGCTCCTGGATGCGGTCGTCGATGTCCTTGGCCATGTGCTGTTTCTACCCCCTTGGTGGCCCGACGACCAGCGGCGCGGCGGGTAGCGTATGGACGGTGCGACCCCTGGCCCGCTTCGCTGTCACCGTCACAGTGGCCGGCACCGCCCTCGCTATGGGCTTGGCGCTGCTGACGCCGATCGTCGGCAACGTGCTGAACGCCGGCTCGGGCAGGCCCGAAGACGTCCAGGCGCTGGGCGAGGTGGCGCAGAACTCGGCCGTGTACAGCCGCGACGGGAAGCTGCTCGCCGTGCTCCATGCCGAGGAGAACCGGTCGCCGGTCACCCTCGCCCAGGTCCCCCAGCACCTGGTGAACGCCATCATCGACGTGGAGGACGAGAAGTTCTGGGACCACGGCGGGGTCAACCTGCGCTCCACGCTGCGCGCCCTCGTCACCAACGTGTCGTCGGGCGAGGTGCTCCAGGGCGGCTCCACGATCACCCAGCAGCTGGTGAAGAACGCGCTGCTCACGCCCGAGAAGAGCGTGGACCGCAAGGTGAAGGAAGCGGTCCTCGCCGTGCGCCTGGAGGACCGCCTCTCCAAGGAGGAGATCCTCGAGCGCTACCTGAACATCGTCTACTTCGGCAACGGCGCCTACGGCCTGCAGGCGGCAGCCGAGACCTACTTCAACACCCGGGTCGAGAACCTCACGCTGGGCCAGGCGGCCCTGCTGGCCGGCGTCATCCGCAACCCCGTGGGCTACGACCCCGTGAGGCAGCCCACCCGCGCCCGTGACCGCCGCGACCTCGCCCTCGACCGCATGGTGGTGAACGGGCACCTCACCGATGCCGAGGCCGACGCCGCCCGCACAGACCCGGTGCCGACCGCGCTCTTCACGCCGCTGCCCCCGCCCAACGACTACTTCGTGGAGGAGGTGAAGCTGGGCCTGCTGGCCGACCGGCGCCTGGGTGAGACGGTCCAGGAGCGGTACAACGCCGTTTTCAAAGGCGGTCTGCGTATCCAGACCAGCCTCGACCCCAACCTGCAGGCCCTGGCCGAGAAGTCTCGTTCCCGGGTGCTGCCGCAGTCGATCCTGCGGGGCCGCTTCACCAGCGCCGTCGTCACCGTGGAGCCGGGCACGGGCTACGTGCGGGCCATGGTGGCGGGTGACGATTTCGGCACGGCCAAGTACAACCTGGCCACCCAGGGCAAGCGCCAGCCGGGCTCGTCGTTCAAACCCTTCGTGCTGCTGGCCGCCCTGGAGGAGGGCTACAGCCCCAACGACACCATCAACGGCTCGTGCGGCACCCTCAAGGTGCCGGGCTTCGACCCCTACAAGCCCGGCAACTACGAGGGATCGGGTGGCGGCACAATGACGCTCACCCAGGCCACCGCCAAGTCGGTCAACTGCGCCTACGCCCGCCTCGGCGTGATCGTCGGCCTCGACAAGGTGGTTGACATGGCGGTGAAGCTTGGCCTCCCGAAGGACCGCCTCGACCCCTTCCCGTCGATCTCCCTCGGCGCCGAGGAGGCCACCCCGCTGGAGATGGCGGCCGCCTACGCCACCATCGCCAACGAGGGCGTGTACCACGCACCGTCGTTCGTGGAGAAAGTCGTCGACCGCGACGGCGACGTGCTGTTCGAGGGCCCCTCGAAGGGCAAGCGGGCCTTCTCGGTGCAGACGGCCCGGGTGGCCGAGCAGGTGATGCAACAGGTCGTGCAGAAGGGCACTGGCACAGCAGCCCGCCTACCCGGCCGTGAGGTCGCCGGCAAGACGGGCACCTCGCAGGAGTGGCAGAACGCGTGGTTCGTCGGTTTCACCCCGCAGCTGGCCACGGCTGTGTGGATGGGGTCACCCATCGGCAACGTGTCGATGAAGGGCGTCGGCGGGCGCAACGTCACCGGCGGCTCCTTCCCGGCCCAGATCTGGGCCGGCTACATGCGGGAGGCGCTCCAGGGGGTGGATGCGCAGAACTTCGTCGAGCCGGACGTCAAGCCCAAGCCGGGCAAGTACCTGCGCGACAAGGGTTCTCCCGACGACCGGCCGCGTGCCCGCCGCCGCACTGCGACCACCGCCGCCCCCGGCGCCGATGCACCGACGGCCACTGAGGGCGTCCAGCCCGCCGCCGCCCCCGGCGCCGCTCCCGTGCCCGCCGCGCCGGTCCCCGCCGCCCCCGCGCCTCCTGCCCCACCGGCGTCGCCGTGAGCGTCTTCGAGGTGCTGCTCGAGGTCCAGGCCTCCGACACGGCCGCCGATCAGCTGCGCCACCGGCGGGCCACCCTGGCGGCGCGGGCCGAGCTGGCGGCCGCCGGGACGCGTGCCGTCGAGGTGCAGGCGAAGCTGGCGGAGACGAAGGCGCAGCGGGCCGAGGTGCTGGCCCGCCAGGCCGGGGTGGATGTGGCGATCGGCACGGCGGGGGAGCGGATCAAGGGGATCGAGGGGCGCCTCTACTCGGGCCAGGTCTCGGCCACCAAGGACATCCTGGCCATGACGGCCGAGGTCGAGTCGATCAAGTCCCGCCGCTTGGGTCTGGAGGACGACCTCATGGCCACCATGGAGGCCGAGGAGCCGCTGGCCGCCCAAGTGGCCGAGCTCGAGGGTGTCCTTGCCGGTCTCGAGGCGGACGCAACCCGGCTGCTCGGGCTCATCGCCGAGGGCGAGGCTGTGATCGACGCCGAGCTGGCCCACGTCAACGGCATGCGGGACGAGCAGGCGGCGCGGATCCCGGCCGACCTCCTGGCCACCTACGAGAAGCTGCGGGCCCACCTCGGGGGTGAGGGAGCGGCGCGCGTGTCCGGCCGGTCGTGCTCGGGGTGCCACCTCACCCTTCCGGCCCAGGAGGTCGAGCGCATCAAGCGGGCGGGGCCCGACGACCTGGTCCTGTGCGACCAGTGCGGCCGCATCCTCGTCCATTAGGCGTCGTGCTCCTCTGGTTCGCCGGCTGCTCGCTGGTGGCGGTGTGGCAGGTCTTCAAGGACCCTGCGATCGACTACCGGCTGGTGGTTGCCGGCGCCCTGCTCCCCGATGCCGTCGACGTGTTCCTCGGCGGCCCCCGCTACCTGCACAGCCTGGCTGCCGGCGTCGCCGCCCTGACACTGGTGATGCTGGCCACCCGGGGCCGGCGGGGCCTGCGCCGGCGCCTGCTGGCGCTGCCCATCGGCATGTTCCTCCACCTCGTGCTCGACGCCATGTGGGCCCGCACCGAGGTGTTCTGGTGGCCCGCCTTCGGCCTCGACCTACCCGGCGACGAACTGCCCAGCCTGGCCCGGCCGGCCGGCGTGCTGGTGCTGCAGGAGGTGGCGGGCGCCGTCGCCCTGGCGTGGTGGTGGGGGAGGTTCCGGCTGTCGGAGCCGGAGCGCCGCCGGCGGTTCATGACGACCGGCAGGCTCAGCCGCGACCTGGCCGGCGAGGGGCCGAGCCACCACCGCTCCTGAGGAGCGGGTCGGGGGTCGCTGCGGATTCCCGGTACGAAATCCCACCGCAGAGCGTGCGTTTCCGCACCGGGAACCGGCGCACGGCCGATTCGCGGTCCGAAAAAACAGTCCGGGCCTGGAACTCATCCGGCTCTGCCGTCGTTCTTCCCACTGGTTCACGAAAACAGTCCCACCTGTCTTTGACCGAACCGCCGGTGGGCCACCCCCGTCCCGGATCCGTCCCTTCCCAGGGACGGGGGTGGCCGTACCGATTCCTCCGCCAGCGGCGCCGTCACCACGCTCCGCGCGGATGGGCCATATGCCCGATGGAAACGCAGTGCCGACCTTCTACCGTTCCCGGTAGGGGCGGAGGGCAGGAATCGGTTGCCCGCAACGTGGCGGGTGCCGGCAGTTCCTGCCGTATGACGAAGAAGGGACCTCCCGGGGGGCGGGGGGCCCTTCCTCGCGCCCGGCCCCGGTGCCACGGCCGCTTTCCCTGAGGACTGTGGGTGGTTACTATCGATTTGTACCCATCGAGCCTGCGACCGCGGCACGAGGGGGCGGAAACCGATGGGGCCGGCTGGGCCCTCGAGCCGCGACTTCATCGGGGCGCCGACGGTCTACGACGAGCTGGGCTCGGAGCGAAACGCCGGCGCCGGCCTGATCTACGGCAACCTCGACACCGGCCTGATCTACGGCAACCTCGACACCGGCGTCTGGCCCGAGCACCCGTCGTTCGCCGACCAGGGCAACCTGGCCGCCCCGCCGCCGCGCGCCGACGGCACACCCCGCACCTGCAGGTTCGGCGAGTGCCCCGCCGCCGCGCGCCGACGGCACACCCCGCACCTGCAGGTTCGGCGACAACCCGCTCACGCCGGCTGCGGACCCGTTTGCCTGCCAGCGCAAGCTGATCGGCGGCGAGGACTTCCTCGCCACCTACGACACCGTCTTCGGCGACGAGAACTACAGGGGAACGGCACGCGACTCCGACGGCCACGGCACCCACACCGCGTCGACGTCGGCCGGCAACGTGGTCGCCAACGCGACGGCGCTCGGCGTCGACCGGGGCACCATCGGTGGCGTGGCGCCGGGCGCCCACGCCATCGGGTACCGGGTGTGCGGCCCCCTCGGCTGCTTCAGCTCCGACACGTCGGCCGCCGTGGGGGAGGCGATCCTCGACGGGGTCGACGCCATCAACTTCTCGATATCCGGCGGCACGAACCCGTTCACCGACCCCACCGAGCTGGCGTTCCTCGACGCCTACGCCCCTGACCCACCGGTGGCGGCGCCACTGCCACGTACACCGGGGTCACCATCACGCCGGCGCGGGGCCGGCGCCTGTCGTGCTGTCGGCTTGCGCCCCCTACAGCAGTGAGCGGTGCGACAAGCCGGCGCCGGCCGGCACCTTCACCGGCAAGATCGTGGCCTGTCGGCGGGGCGTGAACCCCCGTGTGGAGAAGGGCTTCAACGTCCGCCAGGGTGGCGCCGGGCGGCAGCTTCGTCAAGCCCGATCTCACCGCGCCCGGCGTGCAGATCCTCGCCGGCCACACGCCGACCCCCCAGTCCGTCGTCAACGGCCCGCCGGGCGAGTTCTACCAGGCCATCGCCGGCACCTCGATGTCGAGTCCCCACGTGGCCGGCTCCGCCCTCCTGGTGGCTGCCCTCCACCCGGACTGGACACCGGGCCAGATCAAGTCCGCCCTCATGACCACGGCGACCACCGATGTGGTGAAGCAGGACCTCGTCACGCCGGCCGACCCGTTCGACATGGGCGCCGGCCGCATCGACGTCGACCTGGCCGGCTTCGCGCCGCTCACCTTCGACGAGACGGCGGCGCGCTACGTGGCCCTCGGGAACGACCCGGCCAACGCCGTGCATCTGAATGTGCCGTCGATCAATGCCCCGGTGATGCCGGGCCGCCTCACCACCACGCGCGTCGCCACCAACGTGAGCGGTCTGCGCCAGCGCTTCACCACCAGCGCCAGCACCGACGGCGGGACCATCACGGTGCTGCCCCGCACGTTCACCCTCGACCCCGGCCGGTCGGCCACCATCACGGTCACCATCGAGGCCGGGCCCGACGGTGAGCAGCACTTCGGCCAGGTCGACATCGGGGCCAGCCGGGGCGAGGGCATGCACGCGCCCGTGGCCTTCGTGCCGACGCAGAGCGACATCACTCTCCTGCAGGCCTGCTCGCCGCTCACCATTCCCCGCCAGGGCCTGAGCACGTGCAAGGTGACGGCCCAGAACGACAGCCCGGCCGATACCACCGTCGACCTGCGCACGACGGTGAACGAGAACCTCCGGGTCCACAGCACGAGCGGCGCGGCGATGCTGAACGACCGGACGGCGGCGCTCGACAACGTCCGCCTGGCCGGCACGCTGCCCGGTGTCCCCTCTCTCGCCCCCGGCGCCAGCCCGGGTGGCTACGTGCCGCTGGACGCCTTCGCGGGCACGCTGGTCCTGCCCGTGGGCGACGAGGAGATCGTGAACATCGTCCTCGGCGGGCCGACCTTCACCTTCGCCGGCGTCCAGTACGGCTCCATCGCCATCACCTCGAACGGCTACGCCGTCGCCGGTGAGGGGTCGGCGGAGGACGTGCAGTTCAAGCCTCCGGGCGTGCCCGACCCGGCCCGTTCCAACACTGTGCTGGCCCCGTTTCTGGACCGACCTCGACGGCACCGGCGAGCAGGGCATCCTCGCCAACGTGCTGAGCGACGGGGTCAACACCTGGCTGATCGTGGAGTGGCGCCTGCACGTGTTCGGCCAGCCGGACAACGACCGGGTGTTCCAGCTGTGGGCCGGTCTCGACGGGCCCGAGGACCTGTCGTTCGTCTACGACCCGGCCCGCCTGCCTGCCGCCCCTGGGCTCCCCATGGCGGTCGGGGCCGAGAACCTCGACGGCAGTGGCGGCGAGTACCAGACGACGCCGCCCACCGGCGACATCGTGGTCACCAGCACCGATCCCACGCCGGGCGACTCCGTGTCCTACCTGGTGACGGTGAAGGGCGTGCGGACCGGCACGGGGCGGGTGACGACAGCCATGGAGGCCGACGGCGTGGCCGGCACCACCATCGTCACCACCGACATCCGGTTGCTGAAGGACCGTCCGGGAGGAGCGAGCGGGCTGCTGTAGGAGGCCGCCGGGCGGCCGGGCGGGCGCAGCTACGCTCGCCCGCCGATGGGACGACAGGCGCTCAGGTGAGCTTGGGCGTCCGTCGCCGTCACGTGCTTCCGGCCGACGAGCGCTGGGCGAGCCTGGTGCGGGCGGTCGGGATGCTGGTCGCCGTCCTGGGCGTGGGCACGGTTGGCTACCTGATGCTCGGGCTCGGGCCTCTCGACGCGCTGTACCAGTCGGTCACCACAGTCACGACGGTCGGGTTCCGCGAGGTGGGGGAGCCGACGGCCGCCTTCCGCTGGTTCACGATTTTCCTCGTGCTGCTCGGCGTGGGCACCGTGCTGTACGCACTCGGTGTGCTGCTGGAAGCGCTGGTCGAGGGCAGGATCACGGAGCGGTTCGGAAGGAGACGCATGGAGCGCCAGATGGCGGAACTCGAGGACCACGTCGTGGTGTGCGGCTGGGGGCGCGTGGGGGAGGCCATCGGCAGCGCCCTGGGCGGGAGCGACGGGTGCACCGTCGTGGTGGTGGAGCGTGATCCAGCCCGGGCGGCCACGGTGGGCGGCCTCGTGGTCGACGGTGACGCCACAGAGGACAGCGTGCTGCGCCGGGCCGGTGTGGAGCGGTGCCGTGCGCTCGTGGTGGCCCTTCCGCAGGACGCCGACAATGTCTACGTCACCCTGTCCGCCCGCCGCCTGCGGCCGGACGTGTTCATCGTGGCGCGTGCCCACGTCGCCACCGCCGAGGCGGTGCTGATCCAGGCCGGCGCCAACCGGGTCGTGAACCCCCAGGCCATCGGCGGCGCCCGCATGGCCGCCCTGATCGCCCAGCCCCACGTGGCCGACTTCCTCGACGTGGCCATGCACGACGCAAGTCTGCAGTTCCGGCTATCGGAGCTCACCGTGTCGCCGGGGTCGCCCGTGGCGGGCCGCTCGCTGCGTGAGTCGCACCTGCGCGATGCCACCGGCGCCCTCGTCCTGGCCGTGCGCAGCGCCAACGGTGATTTCCGCACCAACCCCGACCCGGCCGAGGTGATGGAGGCGGGCGAGGTCCTCATCGCCATCGGCACCGAACTGCAGCTGGCCGCCCTGCGCAAGCTCGTCTCCGGCGCCCGCTGACCGGCGCAGCCCCCATCCGCCGGGCGGGCATGGAAGCATGGCGACCATGATCCGCAACCGGCTGGCAGCCGGGCCCGCCGCCGCCGTCGTGGCCATCGTCGTCGGCCTCGTCCTCCCGGCGTGCTCGGATGCCGGGGGCGGCCAGGCCTCCTCGCCCTCGACTACCACTGCCACCACCGCCACTGGCGCCGGGGCTACGGCCACCACGGCCACCACGGCCACCACGGCCACCACCGTCGCCGCCGGCACGGGGTCGACCCTCGTGTTGGGCACGAGCACCCTGCCGCCCACCACCGCCGTGGGTGCGCCGACGACCGAGGCCCTGCAGCTGGAGCCGGCCGGGTTGGGCCCGGTGCGGATCGGGATGACCGTGGCCGAGGTCGGCGCCGCACCCGGCCGGCGCATCCAGTCGGTCGGTGGGCCCAGGGCCCCGAAGTGCGAGATCTACGCCCCTGCGGGAGGCCCTGATGGCGTGGCATTCCTGGTGGGTGGCGAGCGCCTGCTGCGGGTGGACGTGATCGCCCCCGGCGTGATGACCACCGTGGGCGTGGGCCTCGGGCAGACAGAGGCCGACGCCCAGCGCCGCTACGGCAACCGCCTGACGAGCACGGCCAGTACGTCGTCACCCGGCGGCCACGTGCTGAGCCTCTCCTCAGGCAACCTGCGCCTGGTGATCGAGACCGACGGGAAGGTCGTCACCTCGATGCGGGCGGGGCAGGTACCGGAGGTCGAGACCGTCCTCGGCTGTTAGTGCTGGACGCCGGTCAGGCGCAGAGCTCGTCCGCCCCGACGCCGATGCCGGCGGTCATCGAGACGACCCGCCCGTCGACCAGGGTGAAGCGCAGGCCGGGGCCGGCTTCGCCCTGCGGACCGTCGTAGATGAGCCACTGCGGCGAGGACTCACCGGACGAGCGCCGGCTCGGGGTGCCGTGGGAGCGGATCACCTCGTCGGCGGTGCTCCCGATGCCGGCGCCGGCCGCCGTACGGATCTCCTTCTGGTCCACGAAGATCAGGCTGATCGTGCTGTCGGGCACCGTGCGCACGAACGAGACGCCCGGGAGGCCATCGGCGACCAGGGGGTCGCAGTAGGTGTCGAGGCCCTCCGTCATGGGCGCGGCCGCCGCTCGGCGGGCGGCTGCGAACGACATGCCGATCACCACCGGGCCCAGCCGGTCAGCGGCCAGCGTCGAGGCCTTGGTGAGCGCGGGGGCGGTTGCTGCGGGAGCCTCCGTCGCGATCCGCGCCTCGGCGAACCCCCGTCCGGCGTCGCCCGCGTCGACCTCGACCCGCAGCAGGGCGGGCTCGGTTCGCTGCGGGTACGACAGGCGCAGTTCGCTCGGCGTGCCCGGTGTGGCCCGGGCGCTGGCGTTCGCACTGAACTCGCTTCCGAGGGGGCCCGCCTTCGCCGAGACCCGGCCACCCGCGCCGAGCTCCACGGTGACGTCGATCCGGTCGCCCGTCCGCTCGAATTTCACGGATTGCACCACATCGGTGGTCGCCGAGGTCACGACGTAGGCGCCGTCGAGGAAGCGCTTGAGGCGCACGGTTCCGGACCCCGTGCCGGTGGCGTAGCGGACGAATGCCAGCCCGCCCGACTCGTTGGCGTCCAGGGTGGGGTTGGAGATCCCGTGGTCCGTGAGGTACTGGCGCACGACGCTGTCCCGGTCGAGCTTCTGACCGGGCCCGCCGTCCTTGCTGTCCTGTGCGGCGCGCTCGAGCTGTTCCAGGGTGATGGCGGGGTAGATGCCGGGGAAGTCCTCCACCCCCGTGACCGCCACCGGTGCGGTCGTGACCGTCGTGGTCGTGGGTCCTTCAGATGCCGGCGTGGAGGTGGGCGTGGTGCTGGGCACGGTCGTGGTCGACGGGTTGGTGATCTGCACCCGGGTCTTCGGCGGCTTGTCCAGCACGGCCACCGCCGCCACGATGAGCGCCACGGCCGCTGCCGCCGACAGCATCCAGATCCCTTGGCGCCCGAGCCGCCGTGTCCGTCGCTCCGACAGCTCGTCGACAGCCGGGTGGCCGGCCAACCGGTGCTCCAGCTCATCCCAGAAGTCGGGCTGATGCTCGGGGACCGGCAGCTGGCGCAGCGCTATCCCAAGCTCGTCGTCTCGCTCCGTGCCCATCAGAATTCTCTCCCACCGTCGCGCAGTGACGTGCGCAGCGCAGCCCGCGCCCGGGACACCCGCGACGCGATCGTCCCCTCGGCCACGCCCAGCACCTTGGCGGCGGCCGCATAGTCGAAGCCCTCGGCGTCGACCAGCATCACGGCCGCCCGTTGGTCGGGCGGGAGGAGGGCGAGGGCGGCGGCCAGCCCGGCGCGGGCGACGATGCGCTCCCCGGGGTCAGGCGTCAGCGTTGCGTCGGCCGGCGCCGCATCGAGCGACACCTCGTCCCGCCGGGGCCGCCGGCGCAGGTCGTCCATGCAGGCGTTGTAGGTGATGCGGTAGATCCAGGTGCGCACGCTGGCGTCGCCCCGGAACGTGGCCAGGCCCCGGAAGGCCTTCACATAGGCCTCCTGGAGCACGTCGTCCATCCGGCCCCGGTCGCCGAGCAACCGGAAGACGAGTGCCCGCAGGCCCGGGTCGTAGTGGCGCACCAGGTCCCGGAAGGCGGCATGATCACCGGCCCGGGCCCGCTCGAGCACGAACTCGTCGAGCTCGCCCCCCTGTTCCCGCATCGTTCCCCCCATCGCCACGTCGGGTTGGACGACGACTGCGGCGCCATCCTTCCAGGAATCCGCGGATCTGTCCGGAATGCTCGGAAGGACCGCCGAAGTGCCGAAGTATCCGACTTGGGCGGTCGCTTGTCCTGCGCCCAGTGGTCACGCGTCGCCGGTGGCATAGACGACCAACCGGCGGTCGTGGGTTCCGTTCCTGAACGTGCCGGCACAGGTAATGAGGGTGAGGTGGGCGCGACCGTCGGCTGAGGGCTGTGGGCTTGTCCCGGCCACCGGTCCGACGCCGTAGATGCGGCGCAGTACCGAGGGGTCAGCTGCCTCCCGCAGGGAGTACGTCTCGGAGGATCCCACGGTGAAGCGCACGTCGAGGCCGGTGCGGGTGTCGTGGACGACGATGGGGTCTCCCGACCGAAGCTCGTCGATGTGGCTGAAGACCGCCGGCCTCCCGCGGGGGCTGTTGACGTGGCCGGCGAGCACGGCTGTGCTCGGCGCGCCGGGCACCGCGCTGCCCCTGTACCAGAACGCTTCCTGCCACACAGGGCTGTCGGCCGACCCCATCGGCGCGTCCATGACGTCGGCCGTCGTGATACCCACCCCCGTCACCGGCGCCCGGACGCCGAGCGTCGGGATCAGGAGCTGCAGGGGCACGGCCACCGGCCCTTCGCGCAACCCGAGGTCGGAGCCGATCAAGGCGGCGGGAACGACGCCGGCAACCTCGGGGGCAGAAAGGCCGGACGTTGGCGGCGCGACCGCAACGGTCGGAGCCGTGCCCGCCCGCACCGGTCCGGCGAGCCCTCGCGGCGCGACCGCCGCCCCCCCGAGCAGTGCTGTCAATGCCACGCAGGCCGCGAATCGTCTCGTCGACGGGGAGAGGAAGGTCACGGACACCATCGGTCAGTCGCCGGCCAGCTGCGAACCGTCCGGCTGACGCCGGCGCCGCCGGACGGCGGCGGCGGCGAGACCGCCCACGAGCACCGCCGCCCACGAGCCGCCGCCGCCGCCCTCCGACGGTCCTGCGCCTGTACGAGGCGGTCCGACCACGCGCGGGACGCCCGGCCCACCCGAGGTGAGGCCGGTGCCGGTGCGGGTCAGCCCCGTTGACGTGGCGGCGCCAGGGGTGGTGCCGGTCGACGAACCGCTCGCCGAACCGCTCGGACCGCCTGCTGAACCGCTCGCGGTGGCCCCGGGCCCCTGACCGCCTATGGCGCCGGGAGTCGAGATGCCGGCGGTATCGGAGGCGATCGTCGTGGTCGTGCCCGCGGCGGGAGCGGTCGTGGTCGTGGCCGGAGCAACCGTCGTCGTGGTGGTGGAGGGCGCCGTTGTCGTGGTGGCCGGAGCAGCCGTCGTCGTGGTGACGGGGGGCGACGCGCAGGTGGGCTTGGTGAACGTGGCATTGTCCAGCGTGACCGCCCCGTTCCGGGCCAGCGCCCGTCCGCGCACGGTGACGCCGTTCATCACGGTGATCGACGTAAGGGCCAGGATGTTCCCGGTGAACACGGAACCGGTGCCGAGCGTGGCCGAGCTTCCGACCTGCCAGAACACGTTGCACTCCTGCGCTCCGTTGATGAGGCTCACGGTGCTGCCGGAGCCGGTGGTGAGGGTCGAGCCGGTCTGGAAGATGAACACCGAGTTGAAGTCCCCGGCCCCGTCGAGCACGAGCGGGCCGGTCAGGCTGAGCGGGGACCTGCCAGGACCGGCGTAGACGCCGGCCTGGAGGCTGAGATTCGCCAGGTCTGCGGTGGTGGTGGCATTGACCGGGCGACCGGCGGCGTCGACGTAGGCGACCATCAGGTCGGACTGGGCGTCCTGGGCCACGCCGTCGGAGAGGTTGACGCTGCCAGGGGGTAGCACGAGGCCAGGTGGGAAACCGGTGACGGATCCACCCGGCCACAGGCCGAGGCTCCCGTCGAGAATGCTGTTGCCGGTGTTGGTGACCGTCGTCGCCCCGAGGACGGCATAGTTCTGCGACGAGGCGAGGGGGACGGTGGGGACGATGGCGGCGTCGGCGGCGATCGAGAGGGACAGCAGGGTTCCTGCCGCGACGGCGACTGCCAGCAGCGCTCCTCCCGCGACGCGGGGACTGCACGGACGCGTGGTCATGGGGGCTCGATTCCGCGACCTCACTGGAACGCCAGAGGTGACGAAGGTGGGCCAACTGGTTCATGACCATTGTCGGCATCGCCGAGCCTGAGGAGTAGCTCTAGTTTCAGGCCTTACCTGTCGAGGTCACCCACTTCGGCGAGAGGTTCTGCGAGGAAGATCTGCGGCGCCACCGCTGAGCCCGGCGGACAGGTCGGACATGGGTTGTATTTGGCCGATAGAAGGTATAGAAGTGGGTTTGGGTTTTGCGGGTAACCGTGCCCAGATTCGGAGGAAGATCGGTGTTCGTCACCGACTCAGACTTCACGCGGCCCGACCCCGAGACCGGGTTCCAGATCCCCGAGGGCAACAGCCACCAGAGCTACTGGGACCAGGACGGCGACTACGTCATCTCGACCGACGAGGACTTCTCGCCCACCCGCACCCTGTTCCAGATCACCACGGGCCCGAACGCCGGCCCCTACGGCGCGGGCGAGTTCGGCTGGACGGTGCCGATCTCCACGGCCTTCCCGGCCGGCCTGACCGGCACAACCGTCTTCGGCGGATCGGGCTGCAGGAGGACCTCAACGGCAACGGGGTTTCCGACCGGCTCGAGGTGCCGTCGGCGGCGGCCAGCGGCGCCGACATCGTGGTGTTCAGCCGGGGCTCGTGCTTCTTCTCCAAGAAGGTCGAGACGGGACAGCTGGCCGGCTACAAGGCCGTCATCATCGGCCAGAGCCACGCCGGTTCCCGCAACGGCCTGCTGCCCGACGGCTTCCTGTGCGGCGGACGAGGCCACGTGTTCAACCCCACCGTGTCGGCCATCTGCACCGGGCACCGGGCCATGCACCTGTTGTTCGGCGACCCGCCGGCCTACAGCCCCCCCGAGGGCTACGCGGCGGGTGGCGACCTGCCCGCCATCGGCACCCTGGGTGCCAATATCTCGGCCCGGACGGCGTTCGACGGCTGGGGCTATGCCCACATGCACGATGCGAAGACGCTGGCCGAGATCGACACCTACGCCATCCCCGAGGCGCTCGACCCCGCCAAGGCGAACGGGTTCGGCAACCTGACGGTGCACGAGGTCAAGACTGATCCTCGTCGCAGCAAGGACCTTGCCTACTTCTCGTGGTATTCCGGTGGGCTCCGGGTGGCCAGCTTCGGGCCCAACGGCATCACCGAGGTCGGGCACTACATCGCGGAGGGTGGAAACGACTTCTGGGGCGTGTTCCCACTCTGTGCGGGCCAGTGCTTGACAACCGACCGTGACCAAGGTCGGGGTCGCGACGACGCCAAGCGCCCGCTCATCCTCATGGACCTGGCGATCGGGAGCCCGTTATCGGGCGTGCTCCCCGGCGCACATCCCCTGCCGGTAATCGGGCGGCCGGCTCGAGCTGTCCGCCGCCGAGTCGGGCACTCCGGTTGATTTGACGTGCCACAAGCCGCTGGAACGATCAGGTCATACGGTAGCGACCACGGCCGACCCAGACCAGGTAGCCCTCGTCGGTTTTGTGCTTGAGGACGTTCTGGACGTTGCGCTGCCACCGAATGCCGGAACCATCTGGTCGCGCAGGACGGTGATCTTCAGGCCGAAGGCCCAACTGTTCCACCATGATGTAGAGATCTCCGATCAGCCGCTCCCGACCCGACGGCCACATGGTGCAAAAGCGATCCCAGATCTCTTGCTGCGTCAGGTAGTCCTTCTGCATGTCCAAACGCTAGGTCACGTCTCAGCGACCAGCAGCCTGGCCTTGGGCCGGCAGCGCTGAACGGTGGGAGGCGCGCGGCGCCTTACATGCCTTGCCCGGGAAGGCAACCGCACGACTTCGGCACGAGCAGGTGCGCCCGGTCAATCATCGGAAGGGTGCGAAAAAGCTGTCATCGACCAGTGTCACCTGTCGAAGTCCAAGGCCATTCTCTTGGAGGAGTTCGAGCAACCGCTCCCCGTCGATCAGATCGATCGGCTTGTACCCAGGTGATACGGCCTGGTCCTCGGCTTGTTGGGTGAAGACACTGGTAGTCATGAAGATGCCGCGGTCGTAGGGACCGATCGCTCCCTGGAACTCCCGAATTTGGCGTGGTGTCACCTTGTTGCCGTCGCTGTACAGCTTGCACTGAACGCCCACACGGAAGGTGACCACGGCGTTGACGCGTAGATGACCTTCAACGTCGATTCCTCGATCGCCAGCTTGCCCAACCGTCCGGAGCTGCACCAGGCCCAGTTCGGTGAGGAGACGTTTGCAGAGGTTCTCGAAGCCGGCCGGGCTGAGCCCAAGGACCGTTGAGCGAAGGTCACTCGTCAACGCCATCTCGCTCAACTCCACCTCGTCAAGCGCTTCCGCCGGCTCCTCGGTATCGGCAGTGTCGCCCGAGTCATCGGCCGACGACTGACCCCAGTCGTCACTGTGTTCCGCCCGAACCCGCTTGAACAGAGCGATGGCGGTGTCCTGATCTTGCTGGTCGAGGGGGATGGACCAGCCGTCCGGGCTCAGTGCCCACCTCCCCCGCTGCGAGCCGTCGAGCAGCCCGGCCCAGACGAGATAGTTCCGTGCCCAGTGGGCCTGGTTCACCACTCGGAGCGTCCCGCTCTTCGTGCGCTCAGCCCGCTCGTCGTCGTCGATCCCCAGTTCGTCGATCACGAGGTCAACCACGTCACGGGGCTTCGCAGACCCGCCGAGGTCGCGCAGCGCGGCCACGATCGGCCAGAAGAACCGGATGAAGACAGGACCCGATGACATCCCGACGACAAGATGGCACAGCTGGCAAGGGTGCGCTCAGATTCCGACCGGAACTGGCTGAGCCTGGGTAGGTCAAGACGCGAGCGCCACGATCAACACCGTCGTGGGCCGGTAGTCCCATGTGTGGCTACGTCATCGTTGGTGGACGTCGTCGTCCCGGACACCTCATTTGCAGGCGGTCTGTTCTCGACCGAGATTCTTTCACTATCGTGGCTCTCGACGGTTTCTCTTCCAGATCACGATGTCCCGCCATCCAGCAACCCCGTGGCCGACCGCTCCCGGATCGGTGTTCTTCGGTGACGTCACCAGCGCCGCCACGCTCTCCCGCGCCGTCAGCGACGGCCGGGTGCGCAGACTCGCCACCGGCCTGTTCACCGGCGACCTCCGTGCCGACGGGGCGGAAGTCGTGGCTCGCAACCGCTGGGCCATCCTGGCGAGGCTCGTCCCCGACGCACTGATCGCCGACCGCTCGGCGGCCGAGGCGGGCATGCCCGTCGCCGGCGTGCTCACCGTCGTGTCCAACGTCCGGAAGGAGGTGCTTCGCCTCCCCGGGCTGACCGTTGCTCCCCGCCGCGGGCCGGGGCCATTGCCCGACGACCTGGGGTGGGCGGCTGGCCTCCACATCACGTCGGACGCCCGCACGCTGGTCGAGAACCTCGCCGTTTCACGGAGCCGAGCGGGCAGGATCGCCCGGACCCTGTCGCGCTCCGAGCTTGAGGACTGGCTCGTGCGTACGTCGCAGCGGCGCCCGGAGGGCTGGCCCCAGATGTTGAGGGGACGAGCCCTGGAACTGTGCGATGCGCTCGACGTCAGCGACCGCCGCCCGCTCGTCGAGGACGTCATCGGCGCCGTCGCCGGCACCCGTGCGGCACGGATGGATGCCGGCCGGCTGCTCGCCGCCCGGGCGGCTGGGCACGAGTACGACCCCGACCGGGTGGGCCGGTTCGATGACCTGGCCCGCTTCCTTGCCGCCATCCCGTCTGACCTCGAGGTCCCGGCCGACCTTCCCGCCGGAACCGACGAGGCGGTGACCTCGTTGCCCTTCTTCGAGGCGTACTTCTCGAACTTCATCGAGGGCACCGAGTTTTCGGTCGACGAGGCGGAGGCGATCGTTGAATCGGGGCAGGTGCCGGCAGACCGGCCGGAGGATGCCCACGACGTGCTCGGGACGTTCGAGGCCGTCGCCGATCCCACGCTGCGAGCTGCCACCCCGGGGACGTCCGACGAACTGCTCGCCCTGCTCGAACGACGACATCGGCTCGTGATGGGGGGCCGCCCCGAGCGCCGGCCGGGGCGGTTCAAGGAGAAGCCGAACCAGGCCGGGTCCTACGTCTTCGTCGCGCCCGGCCTCGTCGAGGGAACCCTCATCGAAGGGTTCCGGCGTCTCGACGACCTGCCGGGGGGGTTGGCGCGGGCGCTGTTCGTGCTGTTCCTCATCTCCGAGGTCCACCCCTACGACGACGGCAACGGCCGCGTGGCGCGGGCCGCCATGTGTGCCGAGCTGACCGCCGTCGGCCAGTCCCGCATCGTCGTGCCCATCGTGTTCCGCAACGAGTACCAGACGGCGCTGCGCGGCCTCTCCAGGGAGGGCCGCTTCGACCTGTACGTCCGCACGCTGGCGCATTCCTGGCGGTGGACGGCCGGCATGCCCTGGCACGACCGGGGCGCTGTCGACGGGTACCTCGCCGCCACCAACGCCTTCATCGACTCCACCGACGCCGAGCGCTCGGGTCTGCGCCTGGAGCTTCCGTGAGCTCACCGCCGATCATGCGGTGCTGCGACGGGGGCTTCTGCTGCCCGACAGCCACGCTCGGCACCTCGGCCCGAGGGGACTGACGGTTTGGGAGGCGCTGGGCCACGAGGATAGCGGGACCTCGCCGTCGTCGGAGCCATCCTCTGTGGAAGCCTGATGGGATGGCGGAGGAGCTGCTTAACCTCATCGATGCCGATCCGACGGTCGTGCACGGACAGGCCCGTTTCCAAGGGACCCGCGTCACCGTGAGCGTCGTACTCGACTGCCTTGCGTCGGGGATGACCGAGGCGGAGATTCACGAGCAGTACCCGACGCTGCCCGCCGGCGCCATCCGTGCCGCCGTCCTCTACGCCGCCGTTCTGGCCCGGGAGTAGCTGGGGCCCCCGAGCACGCTTGACGAGATCCTCCAACCGAAGTGCCTGATGGGGTCCTTGCATCCGAGCGGGATCGGCGCCCGGACTATCGCTCCGGGCGCCGACCTGCACGTCTCTCAACTCGCGGCCTGGCGGCGCCGCTTGTCGATCCACGCCTCAATCTCGTCGGGGTCGAAGCGCAGGAGGTGGCCCCACTTGATGAAGGGGATGCGTCGCTCCGCCACCAGGCGCCTGACGTGGCGCTCGCTGACGCCGAGCCTTCGGGCCACCCAGGCGATGTCCACGAGCTTCGTTTCGCCGTCCGACCCTTCGCCCTCGGCATCCGAGGACCCACCACTCTGGCTCATCGCTCCTCCTCGCACGGGCGTCACCGTGACGCTCCTTCAGCCCCACTACTGGTGTGCCCGCGCTCCCTGCATGGTCACGGACGCCGAGAAATCTCAGAAATCTCGTCCTCCAGGTCAGCCGAGAGGACAGCAATGGCCAGGCATTCGAGCTTCGACCACACGTGTCCTGACCCCACCACCATTGCCCGCAACGACCATCCACGACCTTATATAGCACGAAGAAGCCAATTACATACCGCTAGTTTCCATCACTGTCCGAAACCATGAATTTACCCTTTACAGCTAAGCAACGTTGCCGCCATACTCCGAATTGCTTTGAACACGATTGCAACCGGTGGTTGCGGAGAGGCAGCGGCGCCGTGGCATGGATGAGGCTGATGGGCGCCGACTCGGTCGACTACCACCGCGTCACGATCATCGGGCGCGGCGACGACTTCGCCGGCCGGGCCCTCGCCTACTACGCCAGCCGGGGAGAGACGCCGCTGGTCTGGGGCGGCGCCGGCGCCGAGCGCCTCGGGTTGACGGGGACGGTCACCGACGCCCAGTACGAGGCGCTCTTCGGCCCGGGCGGAGCCGCTGACCCCACAACCGGGACACGGCTCGTGTCCACCCGCCGGCCGGGGATGGAGCTGGTGGTCTCCGCCCACAAGAGCGTCGCTCTGCTCGGCCTGGTGGGGCGGGCCGAGGACATGCACGCCGTCCTCGATGCCGAGACCGACGCCACCCTGGCCTACCTGGACGACTGGGCCCGCACCGCCGGCGGGCGCCGGGGCAGGGCGCAGCACCGTGCCCCGACGGCCGGACTGGTGTGGGCCCGCACCCGCCACGCCACCAGCCGGGCGGCAGACCCCGAGCCCCACGACCACGTGCTGGTGGCCAACCTCACGGAGATGGCCGACGCCGCCGGCGGCTGGAAGGCGCTCGACACCGCCAGCGTCCGTGACCTGTTGCACGCCGCCACGATCGTCGGCCGCATGGCCTCTGCCGCCCGGGCGCTGGAGCTGGGCTACGCCATCGAGGCCGACCACGGACCTTCGGGGCGCCTTGGCCACTGGCGGATCGGCGGCATCCCGTCGGCGGCCTGCGAGGTGTTCTCCAAGCGTTCGGCCGAGATCACGGCGGCGGTGGAGGCTCGCGGCGTCGACACCTACCGGGCCCGTGGCGTCGCCGCCCGGACCACCCGCGTGGCCAAGCGTCACACGCCGGTGACCGAACTGATGCCGGCATGGCGGGCGGAGCTCGAGGCCGCCGGCTTCGGCGTCGAGCCGCTCGCCGACCTGATCGGGAACGTCGGGAGGACCCACGGCGGGGAGCCGGGGCAGTTGACGGCGCGCGAGCTGCGCTCCCTGGTGGCCGAGATGCTCGGTCCGGCCGGGCCGCTGGCCGAGCAGAAGGTCTTCACCAGGGCCGACGCCATCGTGGCGGTCGGTCCCCGCCTGTTCGGCCGCCGGCCCGACCAGTTGACCCGAGCGGTCGACGCCGTGCTGGCCAGTCCCAACGCGATACCCCTCCTGGGCGTGGCGGCGGTGCGCGAGCGCGCCTACGTCCCGGCGTGCGTGCTGGCCACCGAGGCGGCCATCGCCGCCACCGTCGCCAAGCTTGCTGTCCGCACCGACGCTCCCGCCGTCACGCCGAGAGCTGTCGAGGAGGCCATGGCGGCCAAGGAGCGGTCCCTCGGCCGTCGCCTGACCGAGGGACAGC
>JBKJNA010000093.1:0-5392 GCA_046596195.1 Acidimicrobiales bacterium
AGCAGGCCGGCGAACTGCACCATCGGGGCGGCGAAAGCGCCGGCGATACGGGCCAGCAGCACCTCACGGGGCGGCACGTCGGCCAAAGCGGCGGCGTCGGCCGACGACAACACGCTCTGGCCCAGGACGCCGCCCTTCACCACCAGCAGGGGGTGGGTCTTGGAGAAGTCCCGGAGGGCCTTGGCCACCTCGACGGCGTCGCCCTCGACGAAGGCGATGGCCGTGGGACCCTGGAGCATCGACTCCAACTCGACGAGACCGAGCTCCCGGACGGCGAAAGCCACCAGTGTGTTCTTGTAGATCTTGTAGGTACCGCCGGCCGGAACGAGGGACCGGCGCAGTGTGGCCAGATCCTTCACCGACAGGCCGCGGTACTCCGTGAGGATGGCGGCGTCAGCGGCGCTGAGGCGCTCTCGCACCTCGTTGACCACGGCCACCTTCTCCGGCCTCGGGTTGTCCAACGGTTCCACCTCCTCGAAACGACAGCGGGCGCCCGGCCACGGCCGAACGCCCCTGCTTCCAGGAGGGTTCGCCTCGTCAGGCGGGCGGATGCCCATTACGCGCCCGGGGGCGCACCAGAGGTCTGCGGCGACAGGTTGGTACTGCGGGTGTGCAGGCTACTACGAGGCTGCGTGCTCTGCGAGCTCCTCGTCGGTGATGCGGATGCGGGTCGGGTCGATCTTCACGCCCGGGCCCATGGTGGAGGCCAGGGTGACGGATCGGATGTACTTGCCCTTGGCCGCCGCCGGCTTGGCCCGCTGGAGTTCGTCGATCACGGCGCGGGAGTTGGTGAGCAGGGCGTTGCGGGCGAAGGAGGCCTTGCCCACGGGGACATGCACGTTGCCGAACTTGTCGGTGCGGTACTCCACCCGCCCGCCCTTGAACTCTGTGACAGCCTTGCCCACGTCGGCGGTGACCGTGCCCGTCTTGGGGTTCGGCATCAGGCCGCGGGGCCCGAGCACGCGGCCCAGCTTGGCGACCTGGGCCATGAGATCCTGGGTGGCGATGGCGATGTCGAAGTCGAGGAACCCTTCCTGCACGCGCTGGACGAGGTCGTCGGCACCGACTGCGTCGGCGCCCGCAGCCCGTGCGTCCTCGGCGGCGGGCCCGGAGGCGAAGACGACCACGCGGACGTCTTTGCCCGTACCCGCCGGCAGGGCGACGGTGCCGCGTACGATCTGATCGGCCCGGCGAGGGTCGACGCCCAGCCGCACGGCCAACTCGACGGTCTCGTCGAACTTGGCGGTGGCCAGGCTCTTCACCACATCCACCGCCTCCGCCACCCCGTGCAGGTGCTGGCAGTCGAAGCGGCGTGCGGCATCGGTGTAACGCTTTCCAGTCGGCATGGTTGCCTTCCTCCGTGTCGTGGGTGGAACCGGGCGGGCGAGGTCGTCCCTACCCGGTGGGCGTGCTGCTTACTTGACGGTGATGCCCATCGAGCGGGCGGTACCGGCGATCTGGCGCTTGGCCGCATCCAGGTCGTTGGCGTTGAGGTCAGGCATCTTGGTCTGGGCGATCTCGGCCAGCTGGGACGCCGTGACCGTGCCCGCCCCGGTCTTGCCCGGGGTGGTGGAGCCCTTGTCGATGCCGGCGGCCTGGCGCAGGAGCACCGGCGTGGGGGGCGTCTTCAGGACGAACGTGAACGAGCGGTCCTCGAACACGGTGATCTCGACCGGGATGACGCTGCCCCGCTGGTTCTCCGTGGCTGCGTTGTACTGCTTGCAGAACTCGGGCGTGGAGACACCGTGGGGGCCGAGGGCCGTACCGACGGGAGGCGCGGGCGTTGCCGCACCGGCCGGGAGCTGGATCTTGACGATCGCGGCGACGCGCTTCTTCGCCATGGTGGGTTCCTTCTTTCCTTTTTCGTCCGGCCGCGCTTAGAGCTTGGCGACCTGGCTGAACTCGAGCTCGACCGGAGTCTCGCGCCCGAAGATGTTGACGAGCACCTTGAGCTTGAGCTGGTCCTCGTTGATCTCTGCGATCTGGCCGGAGAAGTCGGCGAAGGGCCCTTCCCGGACCCGCACGCTCTCCCCCACCTCGTACTCCAGGCGGGGCCGGGTCTTCTTGGCCGGATCGGCGCCCTCCGCCTTCACGCCGAGGAACGTCTCGACGTCCTTGCGGGCGAGGGGGACGGGCTTGGAGCCGTGACCCACGAAGCCGGTGACGCCGGGGGTGTTGCGCACGACGTACCACGAGTCGTCGTCGAGCTCGCAGCGCACCAGGAGGTAGCCAGGGAACACCTTCTTCTGGACCACCACCTTCTTGCCGCCCTTGAACTCAATGACGTCCTCGACGGGGATGACGACCTCGTAGATCCGGTCCTCCATGTTCATGGAGGAGATGCGGCTCTCGAGGTTCGACTTCACCTTGTTCTCGTAGCCGGCGTAGGTGTGGACCACGAACCACTGGCCAGGACGGTCGTAGGGGCTCTCGACGACGATGTCCTCGTCCTCTTCGCCGTCGGTCTCCTCGTCGAGCAGGTCCTCGGCGGACACGACCTCGTCGCCCGAGACAGCACTGTCCTCGGCCTCGGCAGCCGGGCCTGTGCCAGCGTCTGCGTCGACCTCGAGAACCGCGCCGGCCAGGGCGTCCTCGATGATCCGCTGCTCGTGCTCGGGGATCTCGGGTGCGGCCTCGTCGGCCGCCAGGTCGGTCACGGGGTTGGTCTCGCTGTCGTCGGTTCCAGTGGAGTCACTCATGTCTTGAAGAGGAAGAGGATGCTCTTGGCGAAGGCCAGGTCGAGCAGGAAGATCAGCGTGATGAGGAGGACGAGCGTGAACAGCACGATGGTGGAGTAGTTCGTGACCTCGGCCCGGGTGGGCCACGCCACCTTGCGGAGCTCGCCGCGGACCTCTTTGACGAACTGCCCCGGCGAGGTGCGTTCCTTGGCCGGAGCCGGCGAGCGCCGCTGTTGCGGGGCGCGCGGCGCCGACTCGGGGGTGCCGTCGGGGCCGACCTGGCCCTGACGTTGCAACTGACGCTTCATCTCTCGGTTCATAGCGACCTCGGACGCGGGGTGGGGAGAGCAGGGCAGGAGGGACTCGAACCCCCAACCGCCGGTTTTGGAGACCGGTGCTCTACCAGTTGAGCTACTGCCCTATGGGATCGCGCGTGAACGACATCCCGAAGGGGCTCTTGCACCGGGTGAGGATAGCACCCGGCCCCTTCCGATGGCCGCGGGCGACGCCCGCAGCACGTACGGCAGCTACCCGGCCAGGCGCATCTTCCGTCGGCCCCGGTTGGCCAGGACGATGGCGCCGGCCGCTCCTGCGGCGGCCGTGGCGGCAGCGATGCCGCCCACGTAGGCGGCCCGGCGACCGTTCAGCAGCGACCGCATGGCGCCCCGCTCCCCGACCGCCTCCAGGCTGGCCAGGATGGCGGTGAGAGTCCCCGGCGCCGGCTCGAGGATGTCGGTTCGCAGGGTCCGCAGCGCCTTGAGGAGCTTGCGGTACTGCACCAGCTCGGCCTGGCAGCGCAGGCAGGAGTCGACATGGGCGAGGACGGCGGGGGCGGCCCGCTCGCCGCCGTCGACGATCTGGGGAAGCCGGTCGGCCACCTGCTCACACTGCACGGGCGTCCTCCTCGTCCGTGTGCTCGTCGCCCCGTAGCGGGAACAGCCGCTCCCGCAGCTTGCGGCGGGCCCTGTGGAGGCGCACCTTGGCCGCCCCCTCGCTGATCCCGAGCTCGGCCGCGATGGCCTCGTGGGGCAGGTCGTAGACGTCACGGAGGACGACGACGGCCCGCATCTCCGGTGACAGGCTCTGGAGGGCGAGGTTCAGCTGGGAGCGCTCGTCGGCCGACGTGAGGCGGGCCTCGGGGCCGGGACGCTCGTCGGTGAGCTCCTCGGTCTCGTCCATGGCGTCGTGGCGGTGCCGCGAACTCCTGACCAGGTGCGTGTTCGCGCAGTTCGCCGTGATGCGGTACATCCAGCTGGTGAACTCCGCGTCGCCACGGAACTTCCTCAGGCCCTTGTAGGCCCGGACATACGCCTCCTGCACCACGTCCTGTGCGTCCTCCACATTGCCGGTGAGCCGGTACGCGAGCGTGTACATCTCGGCGGTTGTCGCCTCCACCAACTTGGTGAAGGCCGCCTTGTCACCCGCTTTGGCGGCGGTGACCAGTTCGGCCAGGTCCAGCGCCATTGCTCGTTCGACTCCAGGGGTGGGACGAAAGTTACGGACGGTGGTGGAGCGGGACTAGCGAGTCTCCTTGTGGGCCGTGTGCTTACGGTCCCACCGGCAGTACTTCTGGAGCTCGATCCGCTCGCGGTCGTTCGTCTTATTCTTCTTGGTGATGTAGTTCCGGCGCTTGCACACCTCGCAGGCGAGGGTGACCTTGATGCGCTTCTCGTTGCGAGCCATCGGGGGAGTCTACGACACTCCTCGGATCGGACGCCGCATCGGCGCAGTTGTGGAGTCACTCACCCGTGCGGGCAACCTCCTGGGCAAGCGCCTCGAGGTGCGGCATCGCGGCCAGGTCCTTTGTCCGCCCAGCCGCCCGCTTGGAAGTGATGACGTCGTCGAGGGACGCCACCCGAGTCCCCGCTCCGTCGCCCACGTCGATGACCACGGCGTTGCCGACCAGATCGTCGTACCCGTTGGGGAATCCGGCCGGCGCCAGCGTGAGGTCGAGGTCGCCGAACGTCGTCACCAGGTTGAGCATGAGCGGCTGGGCGGCCAGGAAGGCGCCGTCACACGGGAACGCCACACCGGCCGGTTCGTTGTCGGTACGGATCCTCGCCCCGACCTCCCCGAGCGCGCCTGCCAACCGGTCGAGGTTGGCCCGGTCGCGGGAGGGCGAGATGTCGACATCCTCCGTCGGGAGGCTCGAACCGTGGGCAACGGCGGCGAAGCCGCCGACCAGCACGTACGCCACCCCGTTGCGGTTCAGCGTCCGCAGGAGGCGCTCCGGGTCGAAGCTCACCCGGTCGGTCTGCGAGCCGCGCCCCGGAACGGACGGACGGCATTGACGACATCGGCCATGTGCCGAATTCGGTCGCGGGGCGTCAGGGCGAGCATCCGCCGGATCTGCGCCCGGTCGATGCCGTCGGGTGGCGTGGCGTCGGGTGGCGTGGCGCGGAGCGCCTCGACGAGCAGCTGGCGGACGGTGCCGGCCCGCGAGTGGCCGCCGGACCGGGCCCTGGCGTCCACCATCGCCAGGAGGTCGGGGGGCAGCCGCACCGCCACCCGGTCACCCACCTTCGGGCGCCCGGCAGATCGCAATCCGGGCCCGGGCTCCACCCTGCCAGTATACGGCGCCGTTTATCTGCCGTCGCCTACTTGAGGATCTTGGTGACGCGGCCGGCGCCCACGGTGCGGCCACCCTCACGGATGGCGAAGCGCAGGCCCTCGTCCATGGCGATGGGCTTGCCCAGCTCCACGGTCATGGTGGT
>JBKJNA010000026.1:0-16962 GCA_046596195.1 Acidimicrobiales bacterium
GCGAGGCCGCTTCGCTGTCGGACGGCGAGAGCATCGAGCGCCTGCACCACGCCCTGGCCCGCCTGGAGGCAGCTGCCACGGTGGCATCCGCGGCGTTCGACGCAGGCGGCGAGTGGCTGTTGGAATCCAGGAGCACTCACCCGGCCTGACGGGCACCATTGGCGTGCGCTCGATCGAAGCCGTGCGCCCAGTCACGCCGGGTCTAGCCGGCTCCTGGTGCCGTGACGCCACACCTTCAGGCTACCGCTGGCCCTGCCGGCTCGGCGCCTCGAAAGCACGGCGGGATGACGCCGCTGCCCGGACGCGCCGGAGGCGCCCTCTCCGTTGAGGGCGCCTCCGTAGGTGCGGTGAGGTCGAGGGGCTAGGCGGCTCGCACCGAAGCGCGGTGCGTGTGGCGCACCTCGGGCTCCTCGCCCTCGGATGAGCCGAGCCAGTGGAACGCGGCCCGCCACACGCTGGTGGTGCCGGCGACGGCTGCGCCGGTGAGGAAAGTGCCCATCCAGTTCTCCCGGAGGGCGACGCCCCAGCCATCGAACAGTGAGAAGTCGATGGCGAAGGTGCCGAGCACGGCGATGCCGAGGGTCAGCAGGCCGTGCAGCTTGGCGGTACCGGGCGCCAGATCCTCGAACGCATCGACGATCTTGAACAGCGCCAGCCCCAGGAGCAGGATCACGGCGAAGGTGTACATGGCTGTTTGATTCCTCCTGACGGGATGTTGGGTTCCCGTCGCATCTATGACCGTCGGGAGGGCTGCGGGGTAACAGGATTACCGTGACGCCGTGCGCGCCCGTGCCCCTGCCTCCTCCGCCAACCTCGGTCCTGGATTCGACGCCCTCGGGCTCGCGCTAGCGCTCTACGTCGAGGTCGAGGTCGTCGCCTCCGGCGAGCTGTCGGTGGTGACCGAAGGCGAGGGCTCGGAGTATCCGGCCGACGAGTCGCACCTGGCCGCCAGGGTCGCGTCCGCCGTTGTCGGCCACGACCGTCTGGCCATAACCGTCCGCTCGTCTATCCCGGTCGGGCGCGGCCTCGGCTCATCCGCTGCGCTGGCGGCGGCGGCAGCAGCGGCGGCGGGCGCCACCAACCCGCTCGCCATCGCCACGATGGTCGACGGCCACCCCGACAACGCAGCGGCGTCGGTGCTCGGTGGACTCGTCGCAGCGAGCACCGTCGACGGTTCGGCTGTCGCCCGCAAGCTTGCGCTGGACCCCGCCCTCGCCTTCGTCGTGCTGGTGCCGCACCGCACGCTGGCGACCAAGGAGGCGCGGGCCGCTCTGCCCGAGTTCGTGCCCCACGCCGACGCCGCCTTCAACCTCGGCCGCATGGGGTTGCTCATCGCCGGACTGGCCGACCACCGCCTGCTGGTGCCCGCCGCCACCGAGGACCGGTTGCACCAGGAGCGGCGGGCGTCGCTGTTCCCGGAGGCGCCGGCCCTGCTGGCCGGGCTGGTCGACGTCGGTGCGCTGGCGTCGTGCTGGTCCGGTGCCGGTCCCACGCTGCTTGCGCTGTGCACGACGGACACTGCCGCACACGTCCGCGCAGCGGGGGAGGCACTGCTGGCGGACGCCGGTGTCGAGGGGACGGCGCTGCTCCTCGCCCCCGACGTCGACGGTCTCATCCTCGGCGACTAGCGCCGCCGCAGTGCGCACTGGTGTTCCGTCAGGAAGCGTCGGCGATACTCACGGCGACCCGTGAGCGCGGCAGACGTTGCCTCATGGTGCACTAGCGTCTCGGAATGGCCAGTTACGAGGGTTACTGCGTGAAGTGCCGCGAGAAGCGGACGTTCGACGGCGAGGTTGTCGAGATGGCGAACGGCCGGCGCGCCGCTCAGGGCACCTGTCCCACCTGCGGCACGAAGATGAACCGGATGCTGGGCAAGGACGCCTGACCCCGGGTCGCCGGTAGCGTCGGGGCGTGCCCAGCCAGCCGTGCCGGACCCTCGCCGCTGTTCCCAATCCGAAGCCGGGTCGGGACTACGAGGTCCGATGCCGGACACCCGAGTTCACCTGCGTCTGCCCGCTCACCGGGCAGCCCGACTTCGCCACCGTCACGATCACCTACGTGCCGGACGAGTCCATCGTCGAGCTCAAGTCGCTCAAGCTCTACCTGTGGAGCTTCCGGGACGAGGGCGCGTTCCACGAGGACGTCACCAACCGCATCCTCGATGACCTCGTGGCCGCGGTGGCGCCGCGTCGCATGACGGTGCACACCGACTGGCTCGTACGCGGCGGCATCTCGACGACGGTGGAGGCGTCGCACCCCTGACATCGCCGGGCGCCCCGCTCGATCTGCCGGCCACGCTCGCCGCCATCCGTGCCGGCGTGGCCGACGGGCTGCATGTGGGCGGCCAAGTCGCCGTCTCCTTCGAGGACCGGTCGGCCACTCTGGCAGACGGCTTGGCCGCGCCGGACCGGCCGATGCGCGACGACACGTTGCTGCCCTGGTTCTCGATGACCAAGCTGGTGACCGCCGTCGCCGTCCTCCAGCAATGGGAGCGGGGTCGCCTCACCCCGGACGACCCGGTCGTGGCCCACGTGCCCGAGTTCGGCGCCGGGGGCAAGAACCGGGTCACGATCCGCCACCTGCTGACCCACACCGCCGGCCTGGCCGCCACCGCCGGCGCAGGGCAGTCCTCGGACGAGTTGCTCGCCACCGCCTGCTCGTCGTCCCTCGTTGCCGGTTGGGAACCCGGGCGCCGCGCCGCCTACTCGCCGCGTTTGGGGTTCCACGTGCTCGGTGAGGTTGTGCGGCGCACCGATGGGCGGGCCTTCGACGCGTATGTGAGCCAAGAGGTGTTCGAGCCCCTCGGCATGGCCGACGCCTGGCTGGCGCTCACGCCCGGACGCTGGAAGGCGTACGGCGACCGCATCGGCGTGATGCACCACACGGGCGGAGCCACGCCTCGCGTCATCGAGTCGCTGACCACGCCCGACGGCTTTGCTGCCGTGTTGGCGAGCAGCAGTGGGCTCGGGCCGGCGGTCGACCTCCTGCGCCTGGTGCGCGCGTTGATGGGAGGCGGCGAACTCGAAGGCGTACGCGTCCTGTCGGCCCAGACGGTGGACGCCATGTGCGCCCGCCACCGCGCCGGCCTGGAGGACGAGACGTTCGGCGCTGTCGTCGACTGGGGTCTGGGCGTGATGGTGAACTCCTGGCAGTACGAGCGCCGGCCGGCGCCGTACGGGTATGGCGACCATGCCTCGCTGCGCGCCTTCGGCCACGGGGGAAGCCAGTCGTCCGTGTCGTTCGCCGATCCCGACGCCGGCCTGGCGGCGGTGCTCATTTTCAATGGCATGGCCGGCGAGCCGGGTCACCACCGGCGGGGCCAAGCGGTGGTGAACGCCCTGTACGAGGACCTGGGCCTCACCGGCTGAGCCCGCCAGGTCCGAGACGGGTCTTGACAAAACGTGTACATCGTATAAATTTGTCGAACATCGTGAACGGCGCGTCGTCGGTGAACAGCGCGTCGTCGGTCGACTGGCGGGAGTCCCGCCGCCGTTCCGCCCGCGCCACCATCGTCGAGGCGGCGTGGGACGCCGTGCGCGAGCAGGGCCTTGCCGCGTTGTCCCTGCGCGACCTGGCCCGCCGGGCGGGGATCACGACGCCGACGGTGTACGCGTACTTCGCCTCCAAGAACGACATCTACGACTCCATGTTCGGCGACGCGGCGACCGAGTTCGAGTTGCACATCACCGCTCCGCACGAAACCGACGACCCAGAGGAGGCGCTGCGGGGGAGAGTCCGGCGGTTCGTGGATTTCTGCACGAGCGACCTGGCCCGCTACCACCTCCTTTTCCAGCGGACGATCCCGGGTTTCGAGCCCTCGCCTGCGTCCTATGCGCCGGCGCAGCGCACGCTGGCCGGTCTCCGCCAGAACCTCGCCGAGGCCGGCATCACCGACGAGCGCCACCTCGACATGTGGACGGCGTGGACCACAGGTCTTGTCGACCAGCAGATCTCCAACGACCCCGGGGGTGACCGCTGGGCCCGCCTGATCGACGACTTCATATCCATGTTCCTCGCCTACTGCAAGCCCGCCGGTCGCCCGGCGCGGCCCCGGCCCACGACGAGAACAGCGCGAACGTGACCCGGCCCGGCAGGGCGGTCCGTCGACGGGTCGCTGGTGCGCCGGCCCGAAGGGATGGTGCAGCAGTGACGACCAAGGTCGACGGGATCGCTCCGAGGATCTACCGCCTGTCGACGCTCGCGCCGAGGATCGGCCCCGGCGGCTTCACGTTCAACCATTCCTCATCGACGACGAGGAGCCGCTGTTGTTCCATGCCGGCCACCGGTCGATGTTCCCGTGGGCCTGCACCGCGTCGTGACCTCGACACCGAGAAGCCGGGCGACTCGCGCCGACAACGACTCGTCGATCAGGAATCTCAACCGACGAACGCAGCGGCAGTCCTCGTTCGTCGACGGCAGCCGCCGCGAAGCGAAGTGCATCACGGACGTCGTCGTCGCTCAACTGGGGGAAATCGGTCAGGATCTCCTCGATGGTCATCCCGTCGGCGACCATGCCCACCACCGTGGCGACAGGAATGCGCGTTCCCTTGATGCAAGGGCGACCACCCATGATCCGGAGGTCGGCGGAGATGCGCTCGAATGCCACGACGCCGATCGTACGCCCCCACGTCGGCGCGGACAGCACGCGACGATGATGAGAGGTGCCCCCCCGTGCAGCGAACGCGTGGTGACGTTCGGGCCTGGCACGGCCGAGGAGCTGACCGCCCACTTCGACCACCAGCGCTAGGAGGCACCTTTGTTGGGCCCGGCTGGAGGTAGTTTACGGCGCAGTTACAGCCCGTTTACGCGCACTTCCTACCTTCGGGTTATGTCACTAGGATCGGGCCCGGAGCAGCCGGCGCTGTCGAGCATGGGTAGGCGCCGCTCCGCCCTCGGCGTCACCTACGAGCATCCGATGGCGTTCTGGTCGGGCGTGGCGGCGGTCACGGCGGGAACGCTGCTGCAGCTCCCGATGTACTTCGACGCCAAGGACATGGGCTACAAGCTCAAGGGCATGCCCTTCGACGCAACGATGACCGGCGGCATGGTCCTGATAGTCCTGGGTATCGGGCTCGTCGTCTACGGGCTGTTCCCCCGCTTCGCCGACGTGACCCAGGGCGCAGTGTCGCGGATAAAGGTCACCGCCCTCGATGATGCGCCGATCACCGGGGCCCACGTCGGGCTCATCCTGGTGATGGCGGCCGCCATCACCATCGACGTGATGAAGCCCACGACCCTGGCCTTCGTGGCTCCAGGGGCCGCCGCCGAGTACGGGCTGCGATCGGCGCTGAACCCTGACTCCTCCGGCCTGCCGATCGCCCTCTACCCGCTGGCGGGCATCTCGGGCACCGTCGTCGGGTCCTTCCTGTGGGGTTGGCTGGCCGACCGGATCGGGCGTCGATCGTCGATCCTGATCGCAGCCGTGATGTTCATCGCAACGTCGACCTGCGGTGCCATGCCGGCCTATTCGCTCAACCTGGTGATGTGCTTCATCATGGGGCTCGGGGTGGGCGGGATGCTGCCGATCATCTTCTCCCTCGTGTCGGAGACCATCCCGGCCCGCCACCGGGGCTGGGTGGTGGTCCTGATCGGCGGGGACGTGGCCGGGGCGTACATCATCATGAGCTGGCTGGCCTCCACCATCGGCGCACCCGATCGTTACGGCTGGCGGGTGTTGTGGCTGATCGGCATCCCCGTCAGCGTTTTCCTGGTGCTGCTGAACCGCTGGATCCCCGAATCGCCCCGGTTCCTGCTGCAACACGGTCGCGACGACGAGGCGACCGCCATCATGAGGCGCTATGGCGCCGCTGTCGTCAAGGCCGACGTGTCGGAGCTGGAGATCGAGAAGCACGTCCACGGCCACTTCGGCCAGCTCTTCCGCCGTCCATTCACCGGCCTGACGCTGGTACTGGTGATGCTGGCGCTCGGCATCGGCGCCGTTCAGTACGGCTTCCAGCAGTGGATCCCCTCAAACCTCCAGAAGCTCGGCTACGACGAGGTCAACGCCAGCAAGATCCTGCGTGACTCGGCCCTCATCGGCTTCCCCCTCAACTTCCCCATCGCCTTCCTCTACGGCTTCTGGAGCAGCAGGAAAACGATCATCGCCATGGCGGCGCTCACGGCGGCTGCGCTGCTCGGTTTCGTCGTGGCCGGCGAGCGGGTGGCCGACAACAGCGCCCTGCTGCACGTCCTGCTCATCGTCCCGATCTGGGGTATCAGCTCCTTGACGGCGGTCACCGCCGCCTACGCCTCGGAGATCTATCCGACCCGGATCCGGGCCCGAGGCTCAGGCCTGGCGGCGGCGGGCACCAAGCTCGGCGGCGTCCTCATCCTGGCCGCTGTGGCGGCAGCGGTGGCCGCACCGTCGATCTCCACAACCGCCCTCCTCGGAGCGATCCCGCTCGTCACGGCCATCGTGTTGATGGTCTTGTTCGGCGTCGAAACCCGCAAGAAGGGCCTCGAGCAGATCACGGCGGAAGAACTCGCCGTGCCCGGGTCGCCGTCCATCGCCGCTGTCTGAGGGTCGATCCACGGGCGCCGACCCCATTTACGTTTCGTTTACGGCTCCCCGGTATCTTCACCCCATGACCAACGGCGGCGACAGAGAGGGCTGACGTGGACGAGCACCCGGCGCACGAGTCCGTCCACGTGTCCCCTGTCCGCCGCCTGGCCACCTCGGTGGGGCTGATCGCCTTGGCGGCCAGCGCGTTCGTGGGCAGCAACCTGTTCGGCGTGAGGGACAGCCTGTTCGGGTCGGCCACTCCGGCGCCGGCGGTCGCAGCGGGGAGCCGGGTCGCCGGCGGCACCACTGCCACCACCATGCCCAACCCCACTCGCCTCCGTTCCCAGCCTTGGTGGCAGGCGGTGACGACCCTCGAGGGCAGCGGGCCGACCACCTCGACCCCCTTCACGATCGACGACGACGCCATCCAGTGGCGGGTGAAGTGGACGTGCCAGGCCGGTCACCTCCTGGTGGAGGCGCCCCAGAGCAAGAAGCCCCTCGTCGACGGAGCGTGCCCCGGTGGCAAGGAGGGCAAGGAGGGCTTCGCCACCAAGACCGGATCGGTGAGGATGAAGGTAGCGGCGGACGGACCCTGGAAGCTCGAGGTGGAACAGCAGGTGGACGTCCCGCTGGTGGAGGAGCCGCTTCCTGCGATGACGGCGCCCGGAGCTGCGGCGATCTCCAGGGGCAGCTTCTACAACATCGACCAGCGAGCCACCGGCCGTGTCACCGTCTACCGCCTGGCGGACGGCTCGCACGCCCTGCGCCTCGATGACTTCTTCGTGAGTCAGAACGCCGAGCTCGAGGTCCGGATGAGCCCGCTGAAGTCGCCGAAGTCAACCGACGAGTACCTGGCTGCCCCATCCGAGGTGGTGACCTACCTGGACGTCACGACCGGGTCGCTGAACTTCGTCATCCCGAGTGAGATCGATCCCGAAGACTACGGATCGATCGTCATCTGGTGCCAGCTGGTCAGGAGCGCCTACGCGGCGGCGACCCTGGAGCCTGTCCAATGACCATCACTCCTGTCACGGCTCCCGTCGCCGTCGACCCGCCCGTCGCCAAGGCCGGGCCGACGTTGACGCTACGGGGCCGCAGCATCCCCGTCGTCCTGCCCAAGCTGCACGACCCCAGGCTCAAGCTGTCGGCCACGATCATCACGCTGACGATCCTCGGGCAGACGATCCTGAACTTCCAGGTCTCCATTCCGCAGATCCTCACCTGCGTCATCCTCTGCGCGGCGATTGACATCGTCATGACCTACCGCTCGGCCAAGGTGCTCGTGTGGCCGGCCAGCGGGATCCAGACCGGCATCAGCGTGGCCTTCATCTTCCGGGTGGGCGGCACCCGTCACGGCGACCTGTGGAGCGTGCGGGGGCTGCACATCTTCGTGCTGGTCGTCCTGTTGTCAATGGTGCCGAAGTACGTGTTGCGCCGGAACGGCCGCCACGTATTCAACCCTTCCAACATCGGGCTGGCATGGGGCCTGCTGGTGATCGGGCCCAGCCACGTGTTCTCCGAGCACCTCTGGTGGAAGCCGCTCGGTCCGGCCGTGCTTTTCTCCATGCTGGTCATCTTCGCTGGCGGCTTCTGGGTGCTGCGTCAGGTGAAGATGCTGCCGATGGCGATCACCTTCCTGGCCACCTTCTCCGTCGCCATCGGCATCTTCGCCGTCGCCGGCCGGACCTACTGGGCCACTTGGCACGACGGCCTGGTGGGGGGCAGCTTTTACTGGCTCACCATCGCCCTGTCGCCCGAACTGTTGATCTTCGTCTTCTTCATGATCTCCGATCCGCAGACGTCGCCGAAGTCGCAACTCGGCCGCAAGATCTACGCTGCGACCACGGCCCTGGTCGCAGCCGCCCTCATCGGCGTGCAGACCACGGAGTTCGGCATCAAGGTGGCGATCCTCGCCTCGCTGCTCGCCTCGTGCGCTCTTGTACCCGTCTTCGAGAAGATGGCGGCCCGGATCGAGGCCCGGCGGGCGGGTGACACGCCCACGCCGTGGTTGACCCAGCCGCTCGGTCGTCAGCTGGCGACCGCCGTGCGCAAGCCGACCCTGGTGGCGGTGGCGATCATTGCTGTCGCCGGCGTGGTCAATACCGCAGCCCTCTCGCAGGACGACTCGATTCCCCTGATCGAACGGGGCCTGACGACCCGCACCGTCCAGTAGGGCGGATCGGATCCGGATCCGGCGCGGGCCAGGAGCGGTTCGATGGCTCCTTGCGCGGGCCGGCTCTGGATCTGAGAACTTCGCCCAGCACGACCTCCGCTATGACGTGGGCGTCGCCACCCCTCGAACGCTGTCGCCCTCCGACGACCACGCCGACCGGCTGCGGCTGTCCTTCGCCGGGCTCTCCGAGGAACTCGACGAGGGCGTCCGCCGGCTGGCGGCGGCCTGGGCGGGATTCGCCGCACTGCCCGGTGAGTGCGCCATCGCCTCCGCGGTCAGAACGCAGAGAGCCGCTCCGATGAATTTGCTTTCGCCGTTCGGTCGTAGTCGTGGCAGCCTGCTGACGGGCTATCTACGACGGGGACGAGCGAGTGCGAGACATCCTCCGGATCATCCGGTACACCTGGGACCTGAAGCGGTACTACCTGATCACGGCCGCCTTCGTCGTCGTCGTGTCCCTCCTGAACCAGGCCAACCCGTTCCTTCTTCGGTACCTGGTCGATGCGGTGGTCAAGAAGGGCGCCGGCGGAACGGTGGCGACCAGCCATCTCGTCAAGCTGCTCGGCCTCCTCTTCGTCGCCGGCGTCCTCATCTCGGTCATCAGCAACATTCAGGGCCACATCGGCGACCTGTTGGGAGCGCGGCTGCAGACGCTGCTCAGCCAGCGCTACTACGACCACCTCCTCCAGCTGCCGCTGGAGTATTACGACAACGCCATCACGGGCGCGATGACGGCCCGGTTGGAGCGCAGCATCGCCGGCATCTCGCAGCTGGTGCAGGCCATGGCCAACAACTTCATCAGTTTCTTCCTCACCAGCCTGTTCACGCTGGTCATCCTGGCCCGCTACTCACCGCTGGTCGCCCTGCTGCTGGCCGTGCTGTTCCCGCTCTACATCTGGCTGACCACCCGAACGAGCTCGAGCTGGCAGAAGCGCCAGGGCGGGATCAACAAGGAGAGTGACTTCGGCAACGGCCGCTTCATCGAGGTGATCGGCAACATCCGGGTGGTGAAGTCGTTCATCCACGAGCCCACCGAGAGCCGCATCTTCGCTCGTGCCCGCCGCAACATCGAGGCCCAGGTCAAGGACCAGTCCATCGAGTGGCACCGCAACGACGTCTATCGCGGCCTGAGTCTCAACATCATCTTCTTCGCCATCTACGCCATCATCATCTGGCAGGCGTTCAACGGTGAGTTCGGCCCGCTGGAGACGTCGATCGGCACCGTGGTGCTCATGCTGCAGCTCTCCCTCCAGGCCCAGTTCCCGCTGTTCGCCTCGTCGTTCATCGTCGACCAGATCCAGCGGGCGGCGGCGGACAGCAAGGACTTCTTCACCGTCATGGACCTGCAGCCGGCGATCAGGGACGCCGACGGTGCGTCCGAGCTCGAGGTGCCTGCGGGCAAGGTCGAGTACCGCGACGTCTCGTTCCGCTACCAGGGCGGCCAGCCCGTTCTCACCGACGTGAGCTTCACAATCGAGCCGGGCACCAAGCTGGCGTTGGTGGGGGAGAGCGGGCAGGGAAAGACCACGCTGGCCAACCTCCTGCTCCGCTTCTACGAGCCCGGCGCCGGCAGCATCGCCATCGACGGGGTCGACATCGCCGGCGTCACACAGCGATCCCTCCGCGGCAACATCGGCGTGGTCTTCCAGGAGCCGGCGCTGTTCTCGGGCTCGGTGGAGGAGAACATCTCGTACGGCCAGGACGGGATCGACCACGACAAGGTGGTGGCTGCGGCCCGCGCCGCCAACGCACACGACTTCATCGAGCGCCTGCCGGAGGGCTACAAGACCCAGATCGGCGAGCGGGGCGTGAAGCTGTCGGGAGGCCAGAAGCAGCGCATCGCCATCGCTCGCGCCCTCATGAAGGATCCGCCCATCCTTCTCTTGGATGAGGCGACGAGCTCGCTCGACAGCAAGGCGGAGCGGGAGGTGCAGGACGCCCTGGAGCGGCTGATGCAGGGTCGCACCACGATGATCATCGCCCACCGGCTGTCCACCATCCAGAACGTCGACGTCATCGTCGGCATCAGCGATGGCGGCGTGGCCGAGATCGGCTCCCCGGCGGAACTGGCCGAGTCGGACGGGATCTTCGCCGAACTGCTGCGGCTGCAGGCACCCACCACCGCCAACAAGGCCAAGCTCCAGCAGTACGACATCGCCCGCGTCTGACCGCACCGGTGACCTGGGTCACCCGACCAGCTGTGGCCCGACTACCCGCCGGCCGGCTTACGGCAGGTGGTAGGGGTTGCGTCCGAGGGAGGTGGTGGTGCGGCGGGGCGGGGTGCGGCCCTTGCCGCCCTTGTCGTCCTTGCCGGCACCGATGCGGTTCATCAGGAGCATCATGCGGGCGGCGAACACCAGGCCGATCAGCGGGATGCAGAGGGCCAGGGCCACGAAGGCGGCCAGCATCGATGAGTCCATGCCTCTATTTCAGCACGTCAAAGCAGCGCCTGGCCAGAATGCTGGGAAGTTCCTGTGCGGTGGTCCCTCAGGCGCGTCGACAGGCCGTAGCGTGCCCCGCCATGCTCGCGTCGCCGCACGCCCGGACCCGTCGATGAGCCCGGGCGACGGGCCGCCGGCCCGGGCTCGACGCCTGGAAGTGACCGGCGGTGTCGGGCTGCACTGCCTGGAGTGGGGCGCCGACGAAGGACCCGGACTCGGCGACCTGCCGCCGTTCCTCCTGGTGCACGGCCTGGCCTCCAACTGCCGGACCTGGGAGGCGGTCGGAGGGCTACTCGCGGCCAGGGGTCACCGGGTGGCGGCGGTCGACCAACGGGGCCACGGCCTGAGTGACGACCCTGACGACGGGTACGACTTCGCCACCCTGTGCGACGACCTGGAGAAGGCCCTGGACGGGCTGGGCTTCGACCGGGCAGTCGTGGTGGGGCAGTCCACCGGCGGCAACATCGCGGTGGAACTGGCCCGGCGGGCGGGGGGCAGGTTGGCCGGCGTGGCCGGCGTGGACGGCGGGAGCCTCGAGCTCCAGGAGCGCTGGCCCCACTGGGATGACTGCGCGGCCGCCCTCGCCCCGCCCCGCCTGGCCGGCACCCCGGCGGCGGACCTGCGGGCCATGCTGCGCCGGGCCCACCCCGATTGGGACGACTGGGGCATCGACGCCACCCTCGCCAACATGGAGGTCCGTCCCGACGGCACCGTCGCCGCCCACCTCGCCTTCGACCACCACATGCGCATCCTCCGGGCCCTCTGGGAGCACCGACCGTCCCTCGTCTTCCCCGACCTCGACGTGCCCGTGCTGTTGATCACTGCCGGCTCGGCCGACGTCTGGTCTCCCGACAAACGGGCGGCGACCGAACGAGCCACCAGGATCCTCCCGAAAGGTCGCTCCCACTGGGTCAGCCCGGCCGACCACGACATCCACGTCCAAAAACCCGACATCGTCGCCAGTCTCCTGCTCGACGCGGTAGAGGAGGGTTTCTTTACACCGTGACGGGTAACGGCACCGAGGCGATGGGGGGCAGAGCCGGAGGCCGCCGGCCCGCCGAAGGCGGCCCCCCGGCTGCCGGCAAGGGCGAGAATGAGGCAGTCAGCGCGGAGAACGCCGGCTCCGCCGGCGTTCGGAGCACCAGCAGACTCGCCGAGGAAGCTCCGCTTCCGAGTGCGACACTACCGGTACTTGGTGGCGGTGATGAAGCCGGCGGTGATCATGCCGAGGCCGACGAACAGGTAGGTGTTCTTGGCGTTCCCGGGAAGGACTTCGAGGTAGTTGGCGACGATCACGAACATCCCGCCGAGCAGGAGCGCGAACATCAGCACCGGCACCCACCTCGGGCTCACCTTCACCTCGCGGGGCACGGGCGGGGTGTACCGCCCGGATAGCGTGGGGGCCACCTGATGGCCACCCTTCGGCGTCACCCGCCCCGTCGTCGGCCGGGAGCCCGGGCCGGGCTTGCGGGCGCCCTTGCCGGGCGCTTCTTTGACCTTCGGGTTGCTGCGCTCAGACCGGGCCATGGGGAAAGGGTAGTCAAGTGACCGGTCGCCGGTACCGCCCCCTGCTTGCCGTGGGCTGCGTCCTGCTCGGCTTCCTGGCGGCAACCGTCGTGCGAACCCGCCCAGCCGACCCGGCTTCCCGGCTGACCCGGGAATATCGGCTGGCCGACCTGATCGAGCGTCAGCAGCTGTCCACCACGGTGCTGCGCCGCCAGGTGGCGAGCCTGCGGGCCGAGGTCGAAGAGGTGCGGGGCGCCCAGGCGGGCGGCGAGGGTCGGGCGGCGGCCCGTGCGCGGGACCTGGCCGACCTCGGGCTGGCCGCCGGCCTCGTCCCCATGGAGGGACCGGGGGTCCGGGTCACCCTCGACGACTCCGACCTCGACCGGGCGCCCACCGGCAACATCAACGACCTGGTTATCCACTCCCAGGACGTGCAGGCGGTGGTGAACGCCCTCTGGAAGGCGGGGGCGGAGGCGGTGGCGATCAACGGCCAGCGCCTCGTGTCGACCAGCGCCGTGCTGTGCGTGGGAAACACGCTGCTGCTCAACGGCACCGTGCACTCGCCTCCGTACACGGTGGCCGCCGTCGGGGCGGGCAAGGACCGCTTCGAGGCCGATGCCCTCGTCCGCCGCCTCCATGACGACGCCGCCACCTTCGCTCTGCGCTTCTCGGTGGACCGTGAGGACACCGTCGAGGTCCCCGCCTTCCGGGGCGCCACCACCCTCACCTACGCCCGCCCGGCCTCCTGAAATCGCCGGCCGCCGGACCCCGCCGGGCTACCGTTCCCCTGTGGGTGCCCGGGTGCTGGTCGTCGACAACTACGACTCGTTCGTCTACAACCTGGTCCAGTACCTGGGCGAGCTGGGCGCCGACCCGGTGGTCCACCGCAACGACGCCATCACCGTTGACGAGGCGGTGGCTCTGCGGCCCGACGCCGTGGTGATCAGCCCCGGGCCGGGCCGCCCGGCCGACGCCGGCATCAGCAACGCCGTGATCGAGCGCATGGGCCGGGACACCCCGCTGCTCGGCGTGTGCCTCGGCCACCAGTGCATCGGCGAGGTGTTCGGTGGGGAGGTGGTGCGGGCGCCGCAGATCATGCACGGCAAGACCTCGCTGGTGCGCCACCGGGGGGTGGGTGTCATGGCCGGACTGCCCGACCCGTTCGAGGCCACCCGCTACCACTCCCTGGTGGTCGAGCCGTCGTCGCTGCCCGATGTGCTCGAGGTGACGGCGGAGACCGACGACGGCGTGATCATGGGCCTGCGCCACCGCACGCTGCCCATCGAGGGCGTGCAGTTCCACCCTGAGTCGATCCTCACCGGCGAGGGCAAGGCACTGCTGGCCAACTTCCTCCGCACCGCCGACGTCCCCACCTGAGCCCGCACGCCTACGGGAAGAGCGTCACTCCGGTGGTGGGGATGGTCGTGGAAGTGGTCGACGTGGTTGCCGAGGACGACGTGGGTGTCGAGGACGACGTCGTCGACGACGACGAGGTGGTGGTGTCCGCCCCGGTGGACACGAAGATCGTCACCGTGGCTCCCTTGTCGAGCTCGCTGGCCGGCGGCGGGTCGGTGCGGATCACGTTGCCCTTGGTGACTGTGGGCGACGCCTCCTGCGAGGTCTTCACCCGCAAGCCGGCGTTGACGATGTCGTCCGACGCCGCCACCGCGTCCTTGTTCACCACGTCGGGCACGGCCACCTTGGGCTTGCCCGACGACACCGTGAGCTTCACGGTTGACCCCTTGGGCGCGGGTGTGCCCGGGGTGGGGTTCTGGGCAGTGACCCGGCCGAGGGTGGCGGTGTCGCTGGACTCGCGGGTGGTCTCGGCCTGCAACTCCAGCCGTTCGAGGGCGCTGAGGGCGTCCTCCTCGTCGGTGCCGACCACATTGGGCACCTCCACCGGCTTGGCGCCCTGGCTCACCTTCAGGACGACCTTGGCGCCCTTCTCGACCTTGGTGTCGCCTTCGGGGTCCTGGTCGAACACCACGTTGGCGTCCGCCTCGTTGTCCTCCAGCTGGCGGTCGACGTTGAGGCCGAGGCGGGTGAGGGTCTGCTCGGCCGCATCGAAGGTCTGGCCCTTCACATTGGGCACGGTGATCGTCTGGGCGCCGGTGTCCTCGCCGAAGATGCCGAGCGTCTTGCCCAGCAGGAAGAGCAGCACGACCAGGGCGGCGAGCATGGCGAACAGCAGGATCACGTAGGCGCCGGTGCGCCGGGGCGGCCCGTACTCGGGCGCTGGCACCGGGCCGGGTGCACGCCGGGTGACGGTGGTGGCCTGGGCGCGCGACGCAGCCGGTTGCACCACGGTGGCGTTGGCCGGCGCCGGTTCGGCCCACACGACCGGATTGGCCATGACGGTGCGGCCCTGCTGGTAGCGCACAAGGTCGGCCCGGAGCTCCTCGGCGCTGGCATAACGGTCGTCCGGGTCCTTGGCCATGGCTTGCAGGACGATGGCCTCGAAGGCGGCCGGGATCGCCGGGTTGAGCTGGCGGGGCGGCACCGGCTGCTCACGCACGTGCTTGTAGGCGATGGTGACGGGGTTGTCCCCGGCGAAGGGCGGCTTGCCGGTGACCATCTCGTAGAGCACGACGCCGAGCGAGTACACGTCGCTGCGCTGGTCGACCCCGAGGCCCTGGGCCTGTTCCGGGGAGAAGTAGGTGGCGGTGCCCATCACGGCGCCGGTCTGGGTCAGGTTCTCCTGGGTGTTCTTGGCCCTGGCGATGCCGAAGTCGGTGACCTTCACGTGCTCGTTGGCATCGAGCAGCACGTTGCCCGGCTTCACGTCGCGGTGCACCACGCCGTTGCGGTGGGCGAAGGCGAGGGCGGCGGCCACATCGGCGCCGATGGTGGCGGCCCGGTCGGCCAGGAGCGGGCCCTGGGTCCGGATCAGCGTCGACAGCGGGCGGCCGTCGATGTACTCCATGACGATGTAGTAGGTGTCGTCCTCCTCGCCCCAGTCGTAGACGGAGACGATGTTGGGATGGCTGAGATTGGCGGCCGACTGGGCCTCCCGCCGGAAGCGCTCCACGAAGGACCGGTCGATCGACAGCTCGGGGAACAGCACCTTGAGCGCCACCCGCCGGTCGAGGAGCTGATCGCGGGCCAGGTAGACCTCGGCCATGCCCCCGCGGGCGACCTGGCGGAGGATCTCGTAGCGGTCGCTGTAGACCTGGGCGGGCTGCGGGGGCATCTGGATCTCCAGCCTACGGGGTGCCCAAAGCTGCTTTGAGGACGGCCTGGGCGATCGGGGCGGCGATGCGGCCACCGGTGACGGTGTCGCCGAGGCCGGGCTGGCTCTCGACGATGACGGCGACGGCGACGGTCGGCTGCATGGCCGGTGCGAAGGCGATGAGCCACGCGTGGGAGTTGTCGCCGACGGTCTGTGCGGTGCCGGTCTTGGCCGCCACCTGGACACCCGGCACTGCGGCGCGGCCGGCCGTGCCGTTGTTGACGACGGTGATCATCATGTCCCGCAGGGCAGCCGCATTCTGCGGCTCCATCGCCTTGAGCCACTGCTCGGGCTGGTACGTGCGCACCACGCCGCCCTCGCTGTCGCGGACCTCGGCCATTACGTGCGGCTTCATGATCACACCGCTGTTGCCCACCCCGGCCGCCACCAGCGCCATCTGGAGCGGCGTGGCGGCCACGTCCTGCTGGCCGATGGCCGACTTGGCCAGCGCCGGCTGGTCCTGGCGGAACGTGTCCACGCCGGGGAACGTCGACGTTGCGGTGGCGGGAAGGTCGAGCGGTGGCTTCTGGTTGAAGCCGAAGTCGCCGGCCTCGCCGGCCAGCGACTCTGCGCCCATGTCGAGACCCAGCTGGGCGAAGCCCGTGTTGCACGAGACCCGCAGCAGGTCGGGCAGGGTGCCGCCGCACGAACTGCCGCCGAAGTTGGGTAGGTCGGTGGTGGTCTGGGGCAGGTCCAGCTGGCGGAGCGACGGGTAGACCTTCATGGCCAGCTCGGGCCGGCGCTCCAGCGCGGCGGCGGCAGTCACCGCTTTGAAGGTCGAGCCGGGGGCGTAGCTGCGGCGGAAGGCCCGGGGCAGCAACGGCTTGCCGGGGTCGGCCGTGAGCGACGTGTACGACGACTGCACCGCCTTCTGGTCGTGGGCGGCCAGCGGGTTGGGGTCGAAGGAGGGGTTGCTCCACATGGCGAGCACGGCGCCGCCGGTGGGGTTCAGGGCGACGACGGCGCCGGTGCGGTTCCCGAGGGCGTCCTTGGCCACCTGCTGGAGCGACTTGGACAGCGTGAGTACGACGGTGCCGGTGCGGGTGCGGTCGCTGAGGATGTCGGTGGGCCTGCTGAGCGCGGCCGTGCGCCCGGCAAGGTCCTTGTTGTA
>JBKJNA010000206.1:0-5004 GCA_046596195.1 Acidimicrobiales bacterium
GCCCTTGAAGGACGGGAAGGCGTAGAACGCCCCCTGCGGCTCGGCACATTCGATGCCGGGGATGTCCCGGAGCATCTCGAGCATCTTGCGGCGCCGGCGGTCGTAGGTGGCGCGCATCTCGTCGACGGCTGACAGGTCGCCGGTCACCGCCGCCAGTGCGGCCCGCTGCGAGACGTTGGCCACGTTGGACGTGGCGTGGGACTGGAGGTTGGCGGCTGCCGCGATGACGTCGGCCGGCCCGACCATCCACCCCACCCGCCAGCCGGTCATGGCGTAGGTCTTGGCCACGCCGTTCACCACCACGCAGCGCTCAGCCAGCTCGGGCACGACGACGGGCATCGAGTGGTGCTCGGCGTCGCCGTAGACAAGGTGCTCGTAGATCTCGTCGGTCACCACCCACAGCCCGTGCTCGGCCGCCCACTGGCCGACCGCCTCGATCTCGGCCCGGCTGTAGACCGCGCCCGTGGGGTTCGACGGCGAGACGAACAGGAGGACCTTGGTGCGGTCGGTACGGGCCGCTTCCAGCTGGTCGACGGTGGCCCGGAAGCCGGTGGTCTCGTCGGTGGGCACCACCACGCTCACGCCGCCCGGCAGGGCGATGGCCTCGGGGTAGGTGGTCCAGTACGGGGCAGGCAGGAGGACCTCGTCGCCCTCGTCGAGAAGGGTGGCGAAGGTGTTGTAGACGGCGTGCTTGCCGCCGTTGGTGATGAGGACCTGGTTGGCCTTCACCTCGAGGCCGGAGTCCCGCCCGGTCTTGTCGGCCACCGCCTGGCGCAGCTCCGGCAGCCCGGCGGCCGGGGTGTACCGGTGGTTCTTCGGGTCCCGGCAGGCCTCGGCTGCAGCGTCGACGATATGGGCGGGCGTGGGGAAGTCGGGCTCCCCGGCGCCGAACCCGATGACGTCCTCACCGGCTGCCTTGAGGGCCTTCGCCTTGGCGTCGATGGCGAGGGTGGCGGACTCGGTGACGGCAGCCACACGTGCGGAAATGCGTCCCATGGGGCCATGCTGTCACAGTGAGCACCCAGTCCCCAGCCGACATCCGCATCCCCACATCACTCCTCCCCGCCGACGGGAGGTTCGGGTGCGGCCCGTCCAAGGTCCGGCCCGAAGCCGGCTCGGCGCTGGCCGCCGCCGCCGCCGCTTTCCTCGGCACGAGCCACCGCCAGGCCGGCGTCCGATCCGTCGTCGGGCGACTGCGGGAGGGCCTGTCCACCCTCTTCGACCTGCCCGACGGCTACGAGGTCGTCCTCGGCAACGGCGGCGCCACCTGCTTTTGGGACGTCGCCACCTTCTGCCTCATCGGCCGGCGCAGCCAGCACCTGGTGTTCGGGGAGTTCTCCTCCAAGTTCGCCGCCGCCGCCGGCGCCGCCCCCCACCTGGATGCGCCCGAGGTCATCGAGTCGCCCCCGGGCACCCACCCGCTCCCCGAGGCCCGGGCCGACGTCGACCTCTACGCCCTCACCCACAATGAGACGTCCACCGGCGTGGCCATGCCCATCGCCCGCCCCGAGGGGGCGCCCGCCGGGTCGCTGGTGGCGGTCGACGCCACCTCCGCCGCCGGCGGCCTGCGCGTCGACGCCGGCCAGACCGACGCCTACTACTTCGCCCCCCAGAAGTGCTTCGCCTCCGACGGTGGCCTCTGGGTGGCGCTCCTGTCCCCCGCCGCCGTGGAGCGCGTGGAGAACCTGCACCGGGCCGAACGCTGGGTGCCGGCCTCGCTCGACCTGCACATCGCCCTCGAGAACTCCCGCCTCGACCAGACCTACAACACGCCCGCCCTGGCCACCCTGTTCCTGTTCGTCGACCAGGTCGAGTGGATGCTCACCAACGGCGGGCTCGAGTGGGCCGCCTCCCGCTGCGACCGCTCGGCCGAGTACCTCTACGGCTGGGCCGAGGCCTCGCCCTACGCCATGCCCTTCGTGGCGAAGCCGGCCGAGCGCAGCCACGTTGTCGGCACCATCGACCTCGACGCCTCCATCGATGCGACCGCCGTCACCAAGGCGCTGCGGGCCAACGGCATCCTCGACACCGAGCCCTACCGCAAGCTCGGTCGCAACCAGCTCCGGGTCGCCATGTTCCCCGCCGTCGACCCCGAAGACGTCGCCGCCCTCACCCGCTGCGTCGACCACGTCGTCGCCGCCCTACCGACTTCGAGTAAATAAGGTCCGGAATCCGGACCTTATTTACTCGATAGGTCGAGGGCGCGGCGGACGGTGCGGGCGACGTCCTCCGGATCGTCCTCCAGGTCCCGCCAGGTGAACCGGTAGACGTCCCAACCGGCGAGTTGCGCCTCGCGGTCGCGCCGGCGGTCGACCTCGAAGTCCCGTTCCCGGGTGTGCCAACGGCGGCTGTCGGCCTCTACGATGATCCGCCGTTCGGGGTAGGCGAAATCGACGCGCCCGGGGGTGCTGCGGTCCCACGGCAGGTCGTACTCCCGGACCGGTTGGGGCAGCCCGTGGTTCTCGAGGACACGACGTAGCCGGCGCTCGAGTTCGCTGGCCTTGCGGACGGGCCCGGGACCCAGCGACCGCAGCACCAGCGTCAGCGCCCCCATGCCCCGTTTGCCCGGCCGGCGGAGCTCGGCGTGGCACCGTGACAGGTCTTCGAGCGTGCATGCCTTGGCCGCCAGGGCGTCCTCGACGGCGACGCGCAACCGGCCCGGTCGCACGGTGGCAGCCAGGTCGACCAGCGTCCTGGCCACGGTCGTCACCGGTATGCCGTCGACCTCCGTGCAGTGGTGGGCACCCAGGTCGGTGGACTGACGCAAGCTGCCCTTGCGGAGGTGCTGGTGGTCGCCGTGGCGAAGCATCACCACCACGGAGCCCGGCGGGAACGTGGCCATGCCGTGCAGGCCGGCGGCCGCCTCGTGCGACACCACCGCCCCATGGCCGGCCTGGAGGCACGCCGCCAGCAGGTCCCGGCGCCACGTTGGCGCCACGCCGGGAAACGAGTACACGCCAGGCGCGATGACGATCCAGCGCCCGGCCGCCACCCGCCGCTTTATCAGTCCGAGTGAGGCGCCGAGCGCGATCGCCTGGGCGCGGGTGAACAAGCCGTACTGCGGCCTCGCCAGCTCGGCGAGAAGGTGGTCAACCATCGCAACTCCTTGTTGCGAGAGGGCCGTACGCAGGCTTTCGAGTAAATATGGTCCGGAATCCGGACCTTATTTACTCGAAAGCGATAAGGTTAGCCGCCGCTGACGTCCTGGGGGCGCACTTTGCCGGCGGAGATGAAGGGCATCATGGCGCGGAGCTCGGCGCCGACCTTCTCGATGGGGTGGTCCTTGCCGGCGGCGCGCAAGGCCTCGAAATTGGGCCGGCCGGCCTTGTTCTCGGCGATCCATTCCTCGGCGAACTTGCCGCTGCGGATCTCGTCCAGGATCTTGCGCATCTCGGCCTTCACGCCGTCGTTGATGATCCTCGGGCCCCGCGTCACGTCGCCGTACTCGGCGGTGTCGGAGATGGAGAAGCGCATGCCGGCGATGCCGTTCTCGTACATGAGGTCGACGATGAGCTTGAGCTCGTGGAGGCACTCGAAGTAGGCGGACTCGGGCTGGTAGCCGGCGCCCACCAGGGTCTCGTAGCCGGCCATCACCAGCGCCGTGAGACCCCCGCACAGGACGACCTGCTCGCCGAACAGGTCGGTCTCGGTCTCCTCGTCGAAGGTGGTCTCCAGCACGCCGGCGCGGGTGGCGCCGATGGCGTGCGCGTAGGACAGGGCGAGGTCGCGGGCCTTGCCGGAGGCGTCCTGGGAGACGGCGATGAGCGCCGGCACACCACCACCCTCGGTGTAGGTGCGCCGCACCAGGTGGCCCGGGCCCTTGGGGGCGACCATGGCCGAGTCGACCCCCGGCGGGGGCGTGATCAGGTTGAAGCGGATGTTGAAGCCGTGGGCGAAGAAGATGGCGTCGCCCTCGGACAGGTTGGGGGCGATGGACTCGTCGTACACCGACTGCTGCTCGGTGTCTGGCAGCAGGATCATGACGAGGTCGGCCTCGGCCGTGGCGTCGGCCACCGTCTTCACCGACAGCCCGGCCGCCTCTGCCTTGGCCCACGACGACGAGCCGTCCCGCAGGCCGACGCGCACGTCGATGCCCGAGTCCTTCAGGTTCAGGGCGTGGGCGTGGCCCTGCGACCCGTAGCCGATGACGGCGACCTTGCGGCTGCCGACCAGCCCTGCGTCGGCGTCGTTCTCGTAGGAGATCTTGGCGACCATGGGTCAGCCCACCTTTCCACTCACGCTGCGCAGGCGAGGTGCCTGCCGCTCCAACTTGGGCAGCGCCACCCGGCCGGTGCGCTGCAGTTCGATGATCCCGTACGGTCGCATCAGTTCCTCGAAGTCGTCGACCTTGGACGGCGTGCCCGCCATCATCACGGTGAGCTGGTCGGGGCCGACGTCGACGATCTTGCCCTCGAACACCTGCACCAGCTCGATGACCTGGCCCCGGGTGCCGCCGGCGCCGGCGCGGACCGAGCACAGGACGAGCTCCCGTTCCACCGACTCGTCGGGGTCGAGCTCGTTGATCTTCACCACGTTGATCAGCTTGAACAGCTGCTTGGTGATCTGCTCGAGGGGCTTGGACTCCACGTCGACCACGATGGTGATGCGGCTGAACCGCTCGTCATCGGTGGGAGCCACCGCCAGCGAATAGATGTTGAACCCGCGGCGGGCGAACAACCCGGCGATACGGGTGAGAACGCCGGCCTTGTTCTCGACCAGGACCGACAGGGTGTGGTGAGCCGGCGTGGCTGCGGACGGGCTCATCGGCCACCCTCGCCGTGGGCGGGGTCGACGATGATGTCGTCGTTGGAATGGCCGGCCGCCACCATCGGGTACACCTTCTCGGACGAGTCGGTGCGGAAGTCGATGACCACCGGGCGGTCGTCGATCGAGTTGGCCTTCTCGATGGCCGGCAGGACCTCCTCGGGGCGCTCGACCCGCAGCCCCACGCAGCCCATGGCCTCGGCCCACTTCACGTAGTCCGGGAGGTCGGGCGACAGGTAC
>JBKJNA010000055.1:0-5655 GCA_046596195.1 Acidimicrobiales bacterium
GCCTGGAGGCGGCCAACGCCCTGCGCAGCCTGGGGCTGGACACCCATGTCGTGGAGTTCGCCGAGCGACTGATGCCCGTGCAAGTCGACGAGGGCGGGGGATCGGTCCTGCGCCGGCGCATCGAAGACCTGGGCGTGTCGGTGCACACCGGCATGGCCACCACCGAGATCATCCCCGGCCCAACCGGCAACGTCGAGGCCATGCGGTTCAAGGAGGGTGACGACCTCCGGGTCGAGATGGTGGTCTTCTCCGCCGGCATCCGCCCCCGAGACCAGCTGGCCCGCGACGCCGGCCTGGCGATCGGCGAGCGGGGCGGGGTGGTCGTGGACGACGCCTGCCGCACCTCGGACCCGAACATCTTCGCCATCGGCGAGTGTGCCCTCTACGGCAACCGCATCTATGGCCTGGTGTCGCCCGGCTACCAGATGGCCCGGGTCGCCGCTGACCGCATCCTGGGTGGCGAGATGTCGTTCACCGGCGCCGACATGTCCACCAACCTGAACCTGATGGGTATCGACGTCGGCAGTTTTGGCGACGCCTTCGCCACGGGTGACGGGTGCGAAGCCATCACCTACCACGACCCCGTCGCCAACATCTACAAGCGGCTGGTCCTCGGCCCGCCCGACCGCCGTGGCGACCGCGTCGTGGCCGGCGGCATTCTCGTCGGCGACGCCACCGTCTACCAGACCCTCGTGCAGATGTGCCGGGGCGACATGCCCACCCCCAGTCACCCCGAGGAGCTCATCTTCCCGGCCGGCAACGGCACGGCAGGGCCGGTCGTCGGCGTCGGCGCGCTGCCGCCCACCGCCATGGTCTGCTCGTGCAACAACGTCGACAAGGGCACGATCTGCGCCGCGGTCGGCGCCGGCTGCGACAGCGTGGCCACCATCAAGAGCATCACCAAGGCCGGCACAGGCTGCGGCGGGTGCGTCCCACTTGTCACCGACATTTTGCGCGACGAGCAGAAGAAGGCTGGCATCGTCGTCCTCAACACCCTGTGCGAGCACTTCGCCTACTCCCGCCAGGAGCTTTTCGACATTGTGCGGGTCCACCGGATCACATCGTTCTCCGTGGTGCTGGCCGCTCACGGCCAGGGCGAGGGCTGTGAGATCTGCAAGCCGGCGGTGGCGTCGATGCTGGCGTCGCTGGCCAACGGCCACATCCTCGACGGCGAGCAGGCCGCGCTGCAGGATACCAACGACCACTTTCTGGCCAACCTCCAGCGCGACGGCACCTACTCGGTCGTGCCCCGCGTTCCCGGCGGCGAGATCACTCCCGACCAGCTCATCGCCCTGGGCCAGGTGGCCAAGGAGTTCAGCCTCTACACCAAGATCACCGGCGGCCAGCGCATCGACCTGTTCGGCGCCCGGGTCGACCAACTGCCCCACATCTGGCGGAAGTTGATCGACGCAGGCATGGAGTCCGGGCACGCCTACGGCAAGGCGCTGCGCACGGTGAAGTCGTGCGTGGGCCAGACCTGGTGCCGGTACGGCGTCCAGGATTCCACCGCACTGGCCATCGACCTCGAGCTGCGGTACCGGGGCCTGCGGGCGCCCCACAAGATCAAGGGCGCCGTGTCCGGCTGCACCCGGGAGTGCGCCGAGGCCCAGGGCAAGGACTTCGGCGTCATCGCCACCGAGCGGGGCTGGAACGTCTATGTCGGCGGGAACGGCGGCATGCGCCCCAAGCACGCCGAGCTGCTGGCTTCCGACCTCGACCGGGACACCGTGTTCGCCTACATCGACCGGTTCCTGATGTTCTACGTGCGCACCGCCGACCGCCTCGAGCGCACCTCGGTGTGGCTCGACAAGCTCGACGGTGGCATCGAGTACCTCCGCCGGGTGATTATCGACGACGCCCTGGGCATCTGCGCCGAGCTCGAGGCCGACATGGCCCGCCACGTCGAGACCTACGAGTGCGAATGGAAGGCCGTGGTCGACGACCCCCAGCGCATGGAGCGCTTCCGCACGTTCGTGAACTCCGACGAGGAGGACCCCAACGTGGTCTTCGTCACCGAGCGGGGCCAGCCCCGGCCGGCCTACATCCACGAGAAGCAGGATCCCGCCCTCCTGGCGATCGGAGCGAAGCCATGACGATGCTGCCATGACGATGCTCGTCAATCGCATCTGGGTCGACATCTGTCCACTGGAGAAGCTCATTCCCGGCCGGGGCGTGGGCGCCCTCGTCGGCGGGCTCCAGGTCGCCGTCTTCCGGATCGCCGGCGAGGAGATCTATGCCATCTCCAACTTCGACCCCTTCAGTGGGGCGTTCGTCCTGTCCCGGGGCATCGTCGGGTCCCGGGCCGAGCGACTCAAGGTGGCTTCGCCGATCTACAAGCAGAGCTTCGACCTCGACACCGGTGTCTGCCTTGACGACGCCACGGTGTCGGTCCGTACCTTCGAGGTGCGTGTTCTCGACGGCATGGTGCAGGTCGCTTCGCCTTGAGCGCGACGCCACTCGAGCGGTACCTCGCCGAGCAGGCCGACCTTGCCCCGGTCGAACGCTTCTCCCTCGACAGTGACGCCTGTACCGTGCCTGACTCCGGCACCTGGCAGGCCCGCATCCCCCTGTCGGCACCCCAGGCCGGTCAGCAATACGCCTTCGACGTCAACCTCGACACCTGCACGGGCTGCAAGGCGTGCGTCACCGCGTGCCACAACCTGAACGAGCTCGACGAGGGCGAGTCGTACCGCACCGTTGGTCTCCTCAGGGGCGGGACGCCGGTGCAGCCCTTCCAGCAGACGGTAACCACCGCCTGCCATCACTGCGTCGACCCCGCCTGCCTAAACGGGTGCCCGACAAACGCGTATGAGAAGGACGCCTTCAACGGGATCGTCGCCCACATCGAGGGCCGGTGCATCGGCTGCGGCTACTGCACCTGGACCTGCCCGTACGAGGTCCCTCGGTTCAACAGCGCTCGCGGCGTGGTCCGCAAGTGCGACATGTGCCGGGACCGCCTCGCCGTCGGCGAGGCGCCGGCGTGCGTGTCCGCCTGCCCCAACGGCGCCATCACGATCATGGTCGTCGACACCACCGCCCTCAGCCAGGCGGTCAGGGGCGAGACGCTGGTGCCGACCGCCCCGCCTTCGGACATCACCCTCCCGACCACGACCTACCACAGCGAGTGGGGGCTGCCCGGTGGCCTCACCGCCGCCGGCGCCACGCTCGGCGGCGGTGGGCGGTCCCACGACCCTCTGGTGGTCATGCTGGTGCTGACCCAGGCCGCGGCCGGCGCTATGGCCGTCGACCTCGCCGTCGGGCACCAGCGGTCCACGGCGGTGACCGCCCTCGTTTTGGCCCTGGTCGGCCTGGCCATCAGTATCTTCCATCTCGGCCGCCCCGAACGGGCGTGGCGGGCGCTGGCCGGCTGGCGGCACTCCTGGCTGAGCCGGGAGGTGGGCACTCTCAGCCTCTTCGCCGGGCTGGCGTTCGGGGCCGTGGCCACCGACTCGGCGCTGGTGCAGGCCGGCGCCGCCGTCGCCGGACTCGCCGGCGTCGCCTGCTCGGGCATGCTCTACGTCGTGACCCGCCGACCCTCGTGGCGGGCCGCCGTCACAATGCCCCGGTTCGTGCTCGGGGCGATCGTCGGGGGCGCGGGAGTGGCGCTGGCCGCCGGCGGGGGGCGGCCGGCGGCGGTGGTGCTCGCCGTCGCCCTGGCGGCAAAGTTGACGTGGGAGGCTGCCGTCGTGTGGCGCCGGGACCCCGAACGTCCGCCGCAGCGTTGGCTCGGCCCGGTGCCCGCCCCCGGTCTGGCCCGGTTCCTGCTGGGCACTTCAGCGGTGTTCCTGGCCCTCAACTCCACCGGAGGCCCCGGTGCGGCGCTCGCCCTGGTCGCCGTGCTGGTCGGGGAGCTCATCGAGCGCTCGCGGTTCTTCTCGGCCGCCAGCTGGACGGGGATGCCCGGGCCCACGCGCTGATGGCCGCGGCGGTCCCTCCCAAGGCGGCGATGGTGTGCGGCTTCTGCTCGGTGGGCTGCTCGCTCGATGTCAACGTCAAGGACGGCGTGGCCGTCTCGCTGACCCCCACGAAGGACTACCCGGTCAACCTCGGGATGGCCTGCCCGAAGGGCTGGGAGGCGCTGACCCCCTTGCGCGCCCCGGACCGGGCGACGACGCCGTTGCTGCGGGCGACCCGCAGCGATGACCTGGCCCCGGTGGACTGGCCGACGGCGCTGGAGGCCATGGTGACCAGGTTCAAGGCCGTACAGGCCGAGCACGGTCCCGAGGCCGTGGCGTTCATCTCCACCGGCCAGATCGCGTCCGAGGAGATGGCGCTGCTTGGAGCCGTAGCCAAGTTCGGGATGGGGATGGTCCACGGCGACGGCAACACCCGCCAGTGCATGGCCACCGCGGTCGTGGCCTACAAGGAGTCGTTCGGCTTCGACGCCCCGCCCTACACCTATGCCGACCTGGAGGAGTCCGACGTCGTCGTCCTCTGGGGGGCGAACCCGTGCATCGCCCATCCCATCCTGTGGGAGCGGATCCTCCGGAACCCTCACCACCCCGAGATCGTCGTCATCGACCCCCGGGTCACCGAGACCGCGGCGGCGGCCACCCAGCACTACCCGCTCCTGCCCAAGTCCGACCTGACGCTGCTGTACGGCCTGGCCCACCTGCTCATCGCATGGGGGGCCGTCGACCACGACTTCGTGGGCCGTGCGACCGACGGTTTCGAGGGTTTCGCCGCCCACGTCGAGGCCTTCACGCCCGAGCGGGTGAGTGCGGCGACGGGCCTGCCGGCCGACGCCCTGGAGCTACTGGCCGACACCATCGCCTTGGGGAAGCGGGTGTCGTTCTGGTGGACGATGGGCGTCAACCAGAGCCACGAGGGCGTCCGTGTGGCCCAGGCCATCATCGACCTGGCCCTGCTGACCGGGAACATCGGTCGGCCCGGCACCGGCGCCAACTCGATCACGGGCCAGTGCAACGCCATGGGGTCGCGGCTTTGGTCGAACACCACGAACCTGTTCGGTGGACGGGCTTTCACCGATCCCGACGCACGCGCGGAGGTCGCGGGGATCCTGGGCCTGGACGAGGACCGGATCCCCGACCGGGCGAGCTGGGCCTACGACCAGATCATCGACGGCATCCGAGAGGGGAGGATCAAGGCCCTGTGGATCGTGGCCACGAACACCGCCCACTCCTGGATCGCCAAGCGGGACCTCGCCGAGCTGTTCGGGCAACTCGACGTTCTCGTCGTCCAGGATCTCTACCCGACCACCGAGACGGCTCAGCTGGCCGACATCGTGCTGCCGGCGGCCGGCTGGGGGGAGAAGGAGGGTACGTTTATCAACTCCGAGCGCCGGTACGGCCGGATCCGCCGGGTCGTGCGGGCGCCCGGCCAGGCCCTGGCCGATTTCTCCATCTTCAAGCTGGTGGCCGACGCCTGGGGCTGCGGGGACCTGTTCGAGGAATGGTCGTCGCCCGAGGCGGTGTTCGAAATCCTCCAGCGCCTCTCCGCTGGCCGCCCGTGCGACATGACTGGGATCGGCGGCTACCAGGAGCTTGAGCGCTCAGGCGGTGTTCAGTGGCCTGCTGTCGCCGGCGGAGAGGCGGCCGGCGAGCGCCGACTCTTCGAGGACGGGCGCTTCTTCACGCCCGACGGACGAGCCCGCTTCGTGTTCGAGGCGCCACGCCCACCCGACGAGGCCACCTC
>JBKJNA010000165.1:0-6353 GCA_046596195.1 Acidimicrobiales bacterium
CAGCACCGATCATCTCATCGAGGCACGCCACGCCCGACTCGCCGCGCCCGACTGCGTTCACCGACTTCGGGGACGTCACCGCCCCGCACGGGTGCGCTTCACGGCAACGAAGTGGCCCCACCTGATCGGCCGACCAGGCACAGATCGACGGATCCGGCGATGCCAGGCCGGCCACGCTCCCTGGACCCTCGCCCCATAACCACGGCCGCCCCACGAGCCCGAGTTGTCCCTGAACGCCGGGTGGTGGCCACGCCTCCGGGATCCCGGTCAGGGGAGGTCGAGGATGACAGCGATGGTCTCGCGGACCTGGGTCAGCACGGTCGCGCCCACGTTGCCCCGGACGCGGATAACTCGATGGAGCGAAACAGCCCGGATGTGCTGGCACTGAGCGGCGGAGACCACGTCGAGCCCGTTCACGTCATCGGGCTCGACCAACACATCGGAGTGGAAGGAGCGGATCGTGCTCGTGAGCGGGACGACGTGGACGACCGAGGGCTCGGCTTCGAGGATTCGTTGCGCCGTCACCAGCACGGCCGGATGACGGAAGCCGGCTTCCCGTCCCTCAGGCGCGCCATGTTCCAGATCGACGACGTCACCCGTGGTCGGCATCGAGCCAGGCGATCTCCTCGTCACCCAATGGCGCGTTCAGGTCCGTCGCGATTTGGTCCTGGCGAAGTGCTCGGACCGCAAGCGAGACGGTGTTGCCGACGGTCGTGTTCAACTCGGCGGCCAAGCGCTTGAGCTGCTCGTGCGTGGTGACGTCGATGCGAACGCTCGTGCTCTGCATGCAGATCAGCATACATATGGGCGCCAGTCGGGCCGGTCCTGCCCCCTACCGGGGGCTCAACGTGTTCTTCATCACGACGGACGCCCCCGCCAGGTCGGTCGCCCCGGTGCCGAGCGTGTGCTTAACGCGGTTGGGGTCGATGAGCACCATGGTCTCGCCAGCGGGAAGCCGGCGCCTCGGCCTCCTCGCCCTTGGCCTCGCCCGCCTTCCTGGCGATGAGCACCCGGCGGCGCCACCGGGGGCGGTGGCGGCCATGCTGCCCTTCATCTGGCAGCGGCGGTGACGACCACCTCCTCTCCCGGAGCGAGGTCCCCCTCGACGCGCTTCGCCAGCCTCGCCTTGACCGCCATCTTCCGAGCAAGGCAGCCGATACAGGGCGCTGACGTGGCTAGCCGTCGCCGAGCGCCTTCTCGGCCAGCCTGAGGTGGTGGGTGCCGGCGTGTGCCGCGGCCACGGCTGCTTCGTGGACACCCTCGCGCTCGAAGGGCAGGTCGGGGCCCTCGAGGGCATCGGCGATGGACTCGGCGGAAGCCCCGATGCCGGCGGCGGTGGGCTCGGGGCGGGTGCCGAAGCGGCCGACGTCGGCCCGGGCCACGCGGGCGGCGGCGACCAGGGCCTCGACGGCGGCGGCAGCGTGGGGGCGGGCTCGGCCCTCGGTGTCGGAGGCCAGGACGCTCTTCCAGCGACGGCCCAGGGAGCGGAGGGTGGCGAGGATGTCCGGGGGCCGGAGGCCGCGTCCGTCGAAGCCGCAGGTGGGGCACGGGTCGGACAGGGCGACGGGCACGGCCCTAGCGTCGCGCCGCATGGGCGCGACCACGATCGAGCTGGCCCCGGGTGTGGTGGAGATCGACACCCTCCTCGGCGGGTGGGAGCGGGTGACCGCCGGCTACCTCATCACCGGCCCGGTGCCAGTCCTCGTCGAGACCGGCAGCCAGTCGTCGGTGCCGACGCTCTTGGCCGCCCTGGCCGACCTCGGCATCGGGCCCGACGACCTGGCCCACGTGGTCGTCACCCACATCCACCTCGACCACGCCGGCGGGGTCGGCGACGTGGCTCGCGCCTTTTCGAAGGCCACGGTGCACGTGCACGAGAAGGGGGCCCGCCACCTCGTCGACCCCAGCCGCCTGGTGGCCAGCGCCGCCCAGGTCTACGGGCCGCTGCTCGACTCGCTGTACGGCCGGCTCGACCCCACGCCGGCCGACCGGGTCCACGTCCTCGGCGACGGCGACTTCATCGAGGTCGGTCCTGGACGCCGCCTGGTGTGCGTCGATTCCCCCGGGCACGCCAAGCACCACCTCGGCATCCACGACGAGGGCGAGGCGGGGAGCGGGCTGCTGTTCAGCGGTGACGCCGTGGGCGTCCGCCTCCCCGACGGCGGCGTGCTGCGCCCGGCGACGCCGCCGCCCGACTTCGACCTCGACCAGGCCCTGGCCTCGCTGCAGCGCTTCCGCGACCGGCGGCCCAGCGCCCTGTGCCTGGCCCACTACGGCCTGCTGCCCGACCCCGACGCGGTGCTCGACGAGGCCGACGGCACCCTGCGCCGGTGGGCCGAGGTGGCTGAGGCCGCCTGGCGCGCCGGCACCGACGTGGCGGAGGCGCTCGAGCAGGCCTTCGGCGCCGACCTCGACGACGTGCCCGAGGCGCACCGGGAGAAGCTGGCCACGCTCAACGGCGTGCACAGCAACGCCGCCGGGCTGCGCCGCTGGCTGGAGCAGACCCGACCCTCGTCCTCCGCCACGTGAGGCGGCTGCTGGACGCGGTGGTCTTCGACTGGGGCGGCACGCTGTCGGTCCACCCCGACGACCTGGACGACCTGTGGCGCCACGCCGCCCAGGTGCTGGCGCCGGAGCGGGCGGACGAGCTGGCCGCCGTCCTGGGACGCGTCGAGGCCGGCACGTGGCGGCGCGTGGCCGAGGACCAGATGTCGTTCACCCTCGACCGGATCCTGGACGAGGCCTGCCGGGCCACCGGCCTCGACGTGCGGGCCGCGGTGCGCAGCGAGGCCGCCGCGGCCCACCTCGACTCGTGGACGCCGCACATCCGCCACGTCCCCGACGCCGTGCCGGTGCTCCAGGCGCTGCAGGACGCCGGCTACCGCTGCGGGCTGCTGTCGAACACCCACTGGCCCCGGAGGTTCCACGAGCACTTCCTGGAGCGCGACGGGCTGGCCCCCTACCTCGACGCCACCGTGTACACCTCCGAGCTGCCCCGCACCAAGCCCCATCCCGCCGCCTTCAAGGCCGTGCTGCACCTGCTCGACGTGCCCGACGCCCGCCGGGCCGTGTTCGTCGGCGACCGCCTCTTCGACGACGTCTTCGGCGCATCGCAGATGGGCATGCGGACCGCGCTGGTCGGCAGGACGGGCTCCTGGCCCGACGGCACCGTCGTTCGCCCGAGCGAGGTCCGTCCCGACGCGAGGATCGACGCCCTCCCCGAGCTGCTGCGATGGGTGGCCGAGTGGAGCTGAGCGCCCGTAGGTTCCCCCGGACCATGCGACCTTCACCTCGTCGGACCCGAGCCGCCGTCCTGCTCGGCGTCGGGCTGATCCTGGCCGGCTGCGCCACCACCGAGAAGGGTCCCGGAACGGGCGAGGCCACGCCACAGCCCGACGATGCCGTGGTCGAGCTGGTCGGCCTCGTGTTCAAGCCGGTCACCATCCAGGTGCCGGTGGGCAAGCGCGTGCGGTGGCAGTGGACCGACTCCGTCGTTCACAACGTCGTGAGCACCGACTTCGCCAGCTCCAAGGCGCAGGGCGGCGGGGCCTACGCCATCCGCTTCGACCGCAGCGGCACCTTCCCCTACCGGTGCACGCTGCACACGGGCATGGACGGCACCGTCGTGGTGGCTCCAGGACCCTGAGGCGGCGCCGATGCGTTCTGGGTGAAGATGAAAATGTGAGCCCCCCGGTCGCCGCCTCGCCCACCTCCCTGGCGCAGGCGCTGGTCGACAACGTCGCCAGCGTCGTGCTCGGAAAGCGGGAGGAGATCCAGCTGGTGGTGGCCGGGCTCCTGGCCGGCGGCCACGTCCTGCTCGACGACGTGCCGGGCGTGGGCAAGACCATCCTGGCCAAGAGCCTGGCCGTGTCGCTCGGTGGGACCATGGGCCGGGTCCAGGGCACGACCGACCTGATGCCGACCGACATCACCGGTGTGACCATCTGGGACCCCGGGGCGCACGCCTGGGAGTTCCACCCGGGGCCGCTCTTCCACAACGTCGTGCTGATCGACGAGATCAACCGGGCCACCCCTCGGGCGCAGTCGGCCCTGCTCGAGGCGATGGCCGAGGTGCAGGTCACCATGGACGGCGCCCGGCACCCGCTGCCGCGGCCCTTCTTCGTGATCGCCACCCAGAACCCCGGGGGTGAGGCGGGCACCTTCCCCCTTGGCGAGAGCCAGTGCGACCGCTTCAGCCTCGTCGTCTCCCTCGGCCTCCCCGGCCGGGACGCCGAGCGGGCCGTGATCCGGGGAGAGGGAGGCCAGCCCAGCCTCGACCGGCTGGGGCCCGTCACCGACCCGGCGGCGCTCGCCGCGGCGATGACCGCCGTCGACGCCACCCACGTGGCCGAGCCGGTGAGCGACTACGTCCTCGACCTGATCGCCGCCACCCGCGCCCACCCGAGCCTGCGCCACGGAGCCAGCCCCCGAGCGGCCCGCACCCTCCTCCAGGTGGCCAAGGCCCGCGCCGTCCTCGACGACCGGGGCTTCGTGTCGCCCGACGACGTCAAGGCGGTGGCGGTGCCCGTGCTGGCCCACCGCCTGGGCGCCATCTCCGGCGCCGGGACGGCCAGCTCGCGGGCCACCGTGTCCGACCTTCTTCAGAAGGTGCCGGCGCCGCCAGCATGACCCGCTCGCAGGCGATGTGGCGGGTCGGCATCCCGGCGGTCCTGGCGGCCACGTACTTCCTGGCGCCGCAGCTGTTCTTCCTGGCCTTCGTCCTGGTAGGCCCCCAGCTCCTCTGCCTCGTCGTGGTCGGGGCCGTGATCTTCTTCGGGGTCAGGGCGCTGTCGCGCGCCGGGTCGCGGCCGGGGGAGGATCGCCACCTGGTGTTCACCGTGGGCACGGCCGTGGCCTTCGCCGTGATCTGGTTGTCGTTCCCGACGCACAGCTACCTGTCGGCCCGGGTCGGCGCTTTCCTGTGCGGTGCGGTCCTGACCATCGCCTTCGTCGACGTCGTGGTGGCCGCGGAACTCACCCGCCGGGTGACCACGACCATCGATCCCGACCGGGCCGAGGTCCTGGTCGACGAGGACGCCACCATGTCGGTGGGCGTCGGCGGCCCGCCGCTGCCCGTGACGGTGCAGCTCGGCGCCACCCGGCTCGTGGTCGACCCGTCCGCCCGAGGCACCCTGCACATCCAGGCCGGCTCGAGAGGGGTGGTGCCCGCTCTGCCGGTCGAGGTGCGGAGCACCGGGCTGTGCGGCGTTCTCGGCTGCCTCCGCCGCCGGTCGGTGCCGCTCTCGACGCCGATCTACGTGGGCCCCCGGCCGGTGGTCCCGGCCCGTCCGTTCCCCCAGCTCGGCGGCGCCTGGGGGGAGGGGAGCCACCTGCCGTCGCCCAACGGCGACGTGGTGCGGGGGGTGCGGGACTACGTGCCGGGCGATCGCCGCTCCCTGGTCCACTGGCGGGCATCGGCCCGCACCGGCCGCCTGGTGGTGAAGGAGCTGGAGGAGCCCTTCACCCCGGTCCTGGTCATGGTCCTGGACCTGGGCTCCGGCAGCCCGGCCGGCGAGCAGGCCGCCGGGCGGGCGGCCTGGTACCTGCACGAGGCCCTGCGGCGGGGCGTGAAGGTCGTGCTGGCCAGCCGCGAGGCCACCGGGCTGCGCACCGGGCCGGTCGACTCGCCGGCCGAGATCATCCGACGGCTGGCCAGCGCTGTCGTCGGCCTGCGCACCCCGGTCCCGGGCCGAGCCGACGAGGCTCCACCCCCCTGGGTGACCGCCGCCGGCTCGACGACCGGCCCGTCCGCAGCCGTCGCTGCGGCGCCGGCGCCCGCGCCTGCACCGGGCCAGCGGGTGCTGCGGGTCGGTCCGGAGGGTGACACATGGGAGTGATCGCCGTGCTCGCCGCCGCGGTCACCGCCTGCTGCGGGGCCGCCCTGGGCGGGGTGACGATCGGGGCCTGGACGGTGCCGATCCTGGTCTACGCCCTGGCCCTCGTGCCCGGTACGGCAGCTGCCATCCGCGGGCCGAAGCGCGGACCGTTGCGCCTGCTCACGTGGAGGCCGACGAAGCGGATGGACTACGTCGCCACCGTCCTCGTCGGGGCCACCGTCGGAGGCGGCCTCACCACGCTCCTGAGCAGGACGAACCCGACGGTGGAGACGGTCATCGCCCTGCTGGTGCTCGGTGTCGTCCCGCTCAGCGTGTTCTGGCCCCGTCCAGGACCCCTGAGCGCCTCTGTGGTGCTGAGCTGTGCCGGGCTCCTCAGCTCGCGCGCCTCGCTGGGCGACGAGCCGCTGCTGCTCGCCGGGTTCGTCGCCGCTGCGGCCACGGCCCTGGTGGCGACGGCTCGGCTGGCCACGTCGCAGCTGCCCCGGCTCGGCGCGCCGCCCACCGGGCGGGAGCGGC
>JBKJNA010000040.1:0-15331 GCA_046596195.1 Acidimicrobiales bacterium
GCAGCTGTCGGCGACGACGCCCAGGCCATCTACGGCTTCCGGTCGGGGTCAGCCCGTCACATGCTCGAGTTCGGTGAGCGCTATCCCGGCGCCGAGATCGTCACCCTCGACCGCAACTACCGCTCCACGCCCCCCATCGTGGCCGCCGCCAACGCCGTCATCGCCGAGGCGAACGACGGCTTCGCCAAGTGCCTCCGCGCCATGCGGCCGGGCGAGGAGCGGCCGACCCTGGCGTCGTGCGCCGACGAGCTGGCCCAGTCGACGTTCGTGTGCGACAGCGTCCTCGAGCACCGGGAGCGGGGCGTGCCCCTGCGCCAGCAGGCCGTGCTCTTCCGCACCGGCCACCACAGTGACGGCCTCGAACTCGAGCTGGCCCGCCGCAACATCCCGTTCGTGAAGTACGGCGGCCTCAAGTTCCTCGAAGGCGCCCACGTGAAGGACCTGCTCAGCCTGCTGCGCATCCTGGAGAACCCGAGCGACGAGCTGGCCTGGCTGCGCGTGCTCGGGCTGCTCGAAGGCGTGGGGCCGGCCACCACCCGCCGCCTCATCGACGAGCTGGGCGTGGCCGAGACAGAGGCGCTGGCCCGCTTCCTGGGTGACAACTGCCCCCGCTTCCCGACCGCCTCGGCGGCCGACGTGGCCGCCGTGCGCTCGGCCCTGGCCGACTGCGTGGGGGACAACGTCGCGCCCGCAGCCCAGGTGGAGCGACTGGGCCGGGCCTGCGTGGCCCTGTTCGCCCGCCGCTACCCGGGCACCTCGTCGGTGCGCCTGGCCGACCTCGACCAGCTGCGGGCCATGGCCACAGCCTACCCGTCGCGCAGCCGCTTCCTGGCCGAGCTCACCCTCGATCCGCCGTCTGCCACCGGCGACCTGGCCGGGCCGCCCCACCTCGACGACGACTGGCTCGTGCTGTCCACCATCCACTCGGCCAAGGGGGGCGAGTGGCAGGTGGTTCACCTTATCCACGCGTCCGACGGGAACATCCCGTCCGACATGGCGCTCGGCTCGGCCGAGGAGGTGGAGGAGGAGCGTCGCCTGCTCTACGTCGCCCTCACCCGCGCCCGCGACACGCTCGTCGTCTCGTACCCGATGCGGTACTACGTGCGCCGTCACGTGCTCGACGACGTGCACACCTACGGTCAGTGCAGCCGATTCCTCATCCGGTCGGCCTCCGTCTTCGACACCGTCAGCGTGGGCGAGGCGCAGGTGGCCGAGGATCCAGTTCTCGGGGAGGTGGCCGCTCTCTGGCAGTGAGGAGCTACGGCCGGGCCCAAGCACGCCGTGCGGGCATGCTGTGACCATGGGCAAGTACGACCCGCTTTTCGAGCACCTCTGCCGGGCCGCCGACGCGCCCGTCGAAATGACGTTCGAAGAGATCGCCGTCCTCGTCGGCGCCCTCCCCCCGTCGGCCACACGCTCCCCCTCCTGGTGGGCCAACACCCCTGGAGGCTCCCCGAACGTGCAGGCGTGCGCCTGGCTCAACGCCGGGCGTGAGGTCGAGCAGGTCGACCGGGTCGCCGGCCGGGTGCGTTTCTCGGCGCCCACGTGGCGGCGCGGGTCCTGACCCCTTCCCGACCGGCTATCGCGGGCGGATCAGCCCGTGTTGCGCAGGCCGGCGGCGATGCCGTTGATGGTGAGCATGAGGGCCCGGCGAAGCAACGGGTCGGGGTCGCCGCTGCGGCGCCAGCGGGCCAGCAGGTTCACCTGGAGGTGGCTGATGGGGTCGAGGTAGAGGTCGCGCACGGCGAGGGTGCTCTTCAGCGCCGGCTGACGCTCGAGCAGGCTCGAGTCACCGGTGACGGCCAGCAGCTCGGCCACGGTGAGGTCGTACTCGGCCCGGATGGCGTCGAAGTGGGAGCGCAGTCCCGGGTCCACCAGGCGGTCGACGTAGAGGGCGGCGATGCCGAGGTCGACCTTGGTGAGCAGCATCTCGACGTTCGACACGAAGGTGCGGAAGAAATGCCATCCCTCGTACATCTCGGCCAGGGCCGGGCCGTGGCCGGCGGCCCGGGCGGCGGCCAGGCCCGAACCCACGCCGAACCAGCCGGGGATGATCTGGCGGGACTGCGTCCAGGCGAACACCCACGGGATGGCCCGCAACGAGGCCAGATCGGCCTGGCCCCCGCGCCTTGCGGGCCGGGAGCCGATGTTGAGCTCGCTCAGCTCCTCCACCGGCGTCGAGGCCATGAAGTACGGCACGAACCCGTCCCTCGCCAGCAGGCCCCGGTACGAGGTCGCAGCTGCGTCGGACACGGCGTCCATGGAGCGGTCCCATCCTTCGAGCACCTCGTCGGTGAGTCGCGAGGTGCGGTGCAGGACGGTGGCCTCGGTGACCGCGGCCAGCGCCTGCTCGAGGTTGTGGCGGGCCAGGGTGGGCAGCAGGTACTTGTCTGAGATCACCTCGCCCTGCTCGGTGACCTTCATGGAGCCCTGGAGCACGCCAAACGGTTGGGCCAGCACGGCAGCGTGGGTGGGGCCGCCGCCGCGGCCTACGGTGCCGCCGCGGCCATGGAACAGGCGCAGGAACACCCCGTGTCGCTGGGCCGTGTCACGGAGGGCCCGCTGGGCCTTGTGGATCTCCCACTGCGACGTGGTGATGCCCGACTCCTTGTTGGAGTCGGAGTACCCGAGCATCACCTCCTGCACGTCGCCCCGGAGGCTGACGATGACCCGGTACGACGCCACCGACAGCAGGCGGTCGAGGATGGTGCCGGCCGACCGCAGCTCGTCCACCGTCTCGAGCAGGGGCACGAAGCCGATGCGGGCCACGCCGCTGTGGACGTCGACCAGCCCCGCTTCCCGGGCCAGCACCACAGGGGCCAGGACATCGTCGGCGTCCTTGGTCATCGAGACGATGTAGCTCTCGACGGCGTCGGGCCCGAAGCGGTCGAGCGCCGCCCGCAAGGCGACGAAGTGGGCGAGTGTGGCAGCGGCGGGACCGTCGAGCTTGGCGGTGAGGCTGAGCAGCGGCCGGCGGCTCTCCAGCTCGCTACCGAGCAGTGCCACCCGCTCGTCGCGGTCGAGCGACGCGTACGGGCGGCCGATCTCGCCGAGGCGGTCGAAGGCGGCGGCCAGGACGGCATGATGGGCCTCGGCGTGCTCGCGGATGTCGAGCGTGGCCAGCATGAAGCCGAAGCAGGTGACCGTGCGGATGAGGCGGGCCAGCGAGCCGCAGGCGACGAGGCCGCCCCGGTTGGCGGCCAGCGACGCCCGCATCAACTCGAGGTCTGCCAGCAGGCCGCTCACGTCGGCATACTCCGTGCTTGGCGCCGACAGCCGCCCCTCCCGCACCCGCGCCGCCGTATTGAGCAGGCGCTGCAGGACGAAGGACGCCTTGAGCCGGTACGGCTCCTCGGCGTTGAGGCGGCCGTAGCGCAGCACGACCTCTGGCAGCAGCAGCGCGTCCTCCTCCAGACTGGCCTTGAGGGCGGGCGAGATGGGAGCAATGCGGATCGACGAGCTGAGCTCGGTGACCAGCGCCTCGACGTTGGCCATGATGACCTGCAGGCCCAGCTCGTGCTGGCGGGCGAGGACGGCGGCCGTGACCTCCGGGGTGACATTGGGGTTGCCGTCCCGGTCGCCACCCACCCAGGTGCCGAAGCGGATCGGCCTGGCGCCGGCCGGGACCTCGGCGCCGATGCGGCGCATCTCGTTGACGAACCGGTCGACGACCTCGGGCACGACGGTACGGGCCAGGTCGTCCAGGTAGTAGCCGACGGTGCCCGCCTCCTCCACCGGGGTGGGCCGTTCCCGGCGCAACTCGTCGGTCTGCCACAGCACGTCGACGATCTCGGCCAGCCGTTCGTCTATGGCAGCGTGCTCGGTCGGCGCGCTGCGGCGGCGGCGCTCGAGCAACTCGCCCACCTTGCGCAGCTTGGTGAGGATCGACCGCCGGGCCACCTCGGTGGGATGGGCGGTGAACACGGGCCACAGCTCGATGCGGCCGACGAGATCCTGGATGTCGGCCCCCGCCTCCGGGTCGGCGTTCACCCGCCGGGCCATCTGCTGGATGGCGCTGCCCTGCTCGGCCCGCTGACGGTCGAGGGCGGCCGCCCGGTGGACCTGCTCGGCCGTGTTGGCCAGGTGGAAGTAGGTCGAGAAAGCCCGGGCCAGCCAGATGGTGGTACGCAGGTCGGCCTGGCCGAGAAGGTTGGCCATGTCGTCCGTGCCGGCCAGCTGGCGGCCCCGCCTGCTCAGCTCCCGGACCCGCTCCACGAGCGCGAACAGCTCGGCGTCGACCTGGCGCACCAGCGTCTCGCCGAGTAGTGAGCCAAGGAGGCGGATGTCGGCCCGAAGGCTGTCGGTCTGCATCTCGGGGGCCACGGCCGGCAGTCTCGCAGCCATGGGCGCCGACCTTCGGAGTTTGACGCTCTACTGCTTGTCGCCCTCCAGGCGGCGGAGGGCCCGGCGGGCGCTGTTGACCCACTTCGGCGAGACCGCCGGGTGCTCCACGACCCGCTGCAGCAAGGCCGCGTCGCCGCCACCACTCGCCGCGCCGAGGTCGCCCACCGTCAGCTCGGCGTCGGGCCGTGCCACCAGGTGCACCTCGTCGCCTGCAGTGACCGTGCCCTCCTCGATGATGCGGAGGTACGTGCCGAGGCGGCCCGCCACGTCGAACAGGTCGACGAAGTCGGCCGTGCCCATGCGGGCGCCGAGCTTGTAGCACGGCTCCCGGGGCTCGCTCACCTCGAACAGGCACGAGCCGACACGCCACCGCTCCCCTACCCAGGCCAGGCGCAGGTCGAAGCCCTCGGTGGTGAGGTTGTCGCCGAAGGTGCCCGGGCCGAGCTCGGTGCCGAGGTTGTCGCTCCACCACGCGTAGTCCTCGACGGCGTAGGAGTAGACCGCCTTGTGGGTGCCGCCGTGGACCCGCCGGTCGGCCTGGTCGTCGCCGGCCAGGTTCCCGCCCCGGACCTCGACGGGGCCGTCCACCGGATCCTTCCAGATCGCCGTGCGGATCGTGCGGCCCTGCCATTCCACCGTCCGGGAGCGGCCGACGTTCACCGAGACCAACCGGCCGAGCCGCTCCCCCCCGTCGCCCATGCCCCCAGCGTGCTGCGGGCCCTCATTGTTGGCAAGCGGGCGACGACCGGGACGGAGGGCGAGGACCCGCGACGTCGGGTACAGGTCGGGCATGGACGACGAGATCCCGCCCGTTGCGGATGCACGCGAAGAGGGTCTGCTCGAGCCGGACCCGCTGGAACCTGACACCGGCGCCGCCCTCGACTGACGGCAGAAGGTCCGTGGCAGCCGGTCGAGTTGGCAGGGCGTGTCGGACGGCGACGGCCCTTGCCGCAGGCGGCCGAAGGACAGACGCTGGCGGGCTCAGCGGGTGGCGGGCTCAGCGGCGGCGGCGGCGCCCTCGAAGACGGCGGCCCGGACGCCGCGGCGGGCCAACTCGTGGAGGAACGGCACCGGCTCGGTGACGAGTTCGCCCAGGCCGGTCGCTCCCCGGCGGCCGAGCCGGCCGTCGAGCAGCCAGGCGGCGGTCACACCGGCGACGATGCCGGCGGCGATGGCAGGCCGGTCGAGGGCACCGAGCACGCGCACGTCGGTGGCCGGGCCCCGCCGGCCCCGCACCTCCACCCGAGCCGCACCGAGCAGTCCTTCCGGATGGGGCTGGCGGAGCATGGGGAGCCTGGCCGTGATCCGGTCGCGACGCGAGGCGGCGACCCGTGCCGTCACCCTGCGCACGCCGGGGAAGGCGGGCACCAGCAGCAGGGCGTCGGCCAGGCCTCCTCGGTAGCAGTCGAGCGCGCCGAGAGGGTCGGGAAACCAGCACAGCTCCCGGCCCGACCCGGCCCGCCGCCGGGACCACGCGCCGTCGCGCCACTCGACCGCCTCGCCGGTGAGCGCCTCGTGGTGGTGGCGGGCGCAGGCGGGCCCGCCCGTGCCCGCCTTGGCCACATGCACCTCGTCCACCGAGTCGAAGCCCGCCGCCGCGTGGCGGGCCAGCACACAGGTGAGGCCAGGTGCGAAGCCTGCTCCGACCGCCACGGTGGCGTCCGCCGCCTGGGCGTCACCGTCGAGGGCGAGGAGGGCACGGACATCGTCGATGGCGTCAGCCAGCGACACCACCGACGCTCCCCGCTCGACCGCCGCCTTCGCAGGGCCGACGTGGGACCCGGGGAAAGCCAGGACCACTGCGTCGCCGGGCTGCAGGGCGTCGGGATCCCACGCACCGACGGCGACCGGGGCACCGAGCGAGTTGGCCACCGCCGCCGCCTGCTGGGGGTCGACGTCGACGACGGTGAGGGCGTCGACGGAGGCGACCGACAGCAGTTGGCGGGCGGCGCGGGCGCCCACGGCACCGGCGCCCACCACGACCGCCCTCACTTTGGGGACGCAGGGGACGTCACCGGAGGTCGGGCCCGTTGAGTTCCCGCCACCCGCCGCTACGCGATGGCCGCGCGCCGCCCCGCAGCCGCAGGGCACCGGCCACGAGGCCGGCCCCGCAGAGGGCGACGAGGGTGCGGCGGAGGGTCTTCACGGAAGGCGGGCGACGCCGGGCGGGCGCTGAGGGGCGGCCGAGGCGTCGTCGACGGGAGCCGACGCTAGTACGGGGCCCGCTGTGGGGTGCCGGTCCGCCCTGGGGCCCGGGTGCGACAGCCCGAACCGCGCGACGACGTCGGGGATCCGGGCCAGGAAGCCCGGCTTGGAGTAGCAGGCGGTGGCGCCGAGCTCCCGGGAGCGGCTGAGGACCTCGACGGCGGCGTGGGCCGTCACCACAACCACGGGTGTGTCGGGACAGCGCAGCCGCAGCTCGGGCAGGGCCGACAGACCGCCGCGCCGCGGCATCGACAGATCCAGCACGATCAGGTCCGGCTGCTCGCGCCGCGCCATCTCGATGCACTGGTCGCCGTCGCCCGCTTCGACCACGTCGACCCCTGCCCACTCGAACTCCTGGCGGTAGAGGAGGCGCAGGCGCCAGTCATCGTCACAGATCAGCGTGGCCATCTGAGCCCGACGGTACGTGATCCGGTCCACGACCGGCCATAGCCCGTTCGGGCCATCCCGTGCGGTACGTGTTCGCTCGGGTCGCCGCCCGGAGGCGGCGACCCGGCGGACTACATCTCGACGACGCCGGCCTGGTAGTCGCTCTTGTCGTACACGGGTGCCGCGTGGCACCACATGCACTCATGCGGCCGGGCCTCGGGCGGCGGCATGTCGACGCCCGAGAAGAACTGCCGGCCACAGGACTTGCACTTCAGGTACAGAGGAGTTGCCATGGTGATTCTCTCGTCTCGTAGGGGCTGCGACTAGTTCCAGTACCGCCGGCGGAAGCTTTCGCGACGCTCCGGGTCGATGTTGTGGGCGAGGCCGATCCTCGCCGAGTAGGCGCGACGCTCGGCCTGCTCTTCTTCGTACCAGTCCTCGACATCGGACGTATCGCTCTTGGGGAGCTGCTTACGCCGCAGGTCAGCCCACAGGGCCGCGACCATCCCCTGGCTCTCGTCGTTCCTGTCGCTGCCCTTCCAGTGGTAACCCCACGTGGCCTTGTCCGTCGCTCCGCCCCTGCGCGTTGCCGCCATGTCGACCTGCTCCCTGTTCGTCGGATCGATTGGATCTGACCCGCGCACACGGCCCGGGCGACCCTGCTCGATCCTCCGCGACAAGACACGGGCGTGCAATAAGTGTTTCCTGCACGTACGTATAATTTGCGTACGTGGCGCAGTCGGACCGATTCCGCCGCCGAGACGGCAGCGGAATCAGGCGGAGGTGCAGGTGCAGTTGTCGGTGGGGAGGCCGCAGCCCTCGCACGCCAGACGGCCCTCGTGGCCCCCGGTCCGCACCGGTCGATCGCACTTGTGGCAACGACCCACGATCTTGCCTTGTTCGCTGCTCATTGTTCGCTCCTTTGGGGGGATACCCCGGATGCACGGGCCGCCGGGAAGGACTACCACACCGATAGCGCCCTGTTCCAGAATCTATGCGAGTTACGCGCGACCCGCTTGCGCGGCGTTGACCGCACGAGACGGGGCCCAGAGCGCCACGAGCAACCGGTGCACGAGGTACCGCCTGACGTGACGTGAGTGCCACCACCGAGCCGGGCCGGGCTGGACCCGTTCCTCACCTTTCACGGCCTCCGGCACGTCGCTATGAGCGCACTCGTCGACGAGAACGTGCGCCCTCGGGTGATGCAGGGCCGGGTCGGCCAGGCACCTACGGCGGCTGGTGGAGTGTGTCCGTAAGTACTCGAGGCGGTGGGGTGGCCGGCCAGGAAGCTGTCCGAGCGCCTGCGCCTGGTTTCCGAGGCAAGGAGCCAACCCCTGCGCCGCCTCAGCGACGCCGAACGCACTTCGTTGGCTCGGGGCCTTCTGGGCGGCCCGTTGGCGCAGGCCAAGGCCTTCACCCGCACCGATGTCGTGCGCCACGGCGCCCCCCTCCTCTACGGCGCTGACCCCGGGGAGCTCGACCGCCTGGTTGACGCCGTGGTGGCCTCCCCGGAGGCCGTCGCCCTGGTGGGCCGGGCAGGCGCCCGGAGCCGGGCCTGGGTGGCCGCCTCCGTTCTGGCCGCCGAGCTGGCGGTGGAGGACGTGGCCGGGCGCCTGGCCGGCGCCGGAGACCGAGCCAGCGTCGAGCACTCCGTGGCCGTCGCCGCCAAGGAGGCGGCGCTCGGGCGGCCCCTCACCGCCGGCCAACGACGGGCGGTGGTGGCCGTGTGCGGGTCGGGCCGCGGCCTGGAGATGGTGGTGGGGGTGGCCAGCTCGGGCAAGACGACGGCCCTGGACGTGGTGCGGGCCGCCTTCGAGGCCGAGGGCCACCGGGTCCTCGGCACGGCGGTGAGCGGCCAGGCCACCAGAGCCCTGGCCGAGGGCGCCGGCGTCGAGTCCCGCACGGTGGCCTCGCTGGTGTGGCGCCTGGAGCACGGGAGCCTGCGCCTCGACCGCCGCAGCGTGGTGCTCATCGACGAGGCCGGCTGGTTCGCCATGGTAGCGAGGCTACCGAGGGGGTCCATGCGGGTTGGCCCTGCGCAGCGTCGGACCGGTTGGCCGTACCGACTTGTTCCTTCGCGCTGGCCTCGACCGCGCACGGGCCGGCAAGCTGAGCGGGTGACCATCGATCCTATCGGTATGGAGCAGGCCTACGTGGACGAAGTCGTCCGCCTTGTCTCGCGCAACCGTGAGGGCATCGAGTTCGTAGCCCACACGGTGGAGGGCGCTCCCCCGCGCACCAGCCTGGCCGTCCTCTTCCGTGTTCCGAGCCACACGCAATGCCTCTATGGGGTGCGCGACGAAATCTGGGCCGAGAGCAACTGGGAGTCGGCGCCCGAGGCGGTCCAGTTCGCCGGGTACACGTGGGATCGGATCGTCGAGCTCGCTACTGCCGTGCCGATCGAGCTCCCGGAGGAGTGCCGTCCAGACAAGGCTGGGGTCACCTGGGTGAATCTCTGGCCAGACGCCTGAGCGTCAGATCGCCCCGCGACTGGCGCAGCCCCGCACCGATGTGTCGTTCTCTCGCGCGCACATCGCGTAGGGCCACGGCCGCTACCGCGCGGGCCACCGCGCGCCGATCGCTTGTTCGCGTTGGCCAGCGGGCCTCGCGACCCGGCAGTCTGTCCCAAGCGCCGTGCCATGGCATCATGGCACCATGACGAAGCACATCACCGTCCGCCTCCCCGACGATCTCGCTGCGGAGGCTGAAGCTGTCGCCCGTGCGGAGGGCCGGAGCCTGAACGAGACGGTCAAGGAGGCCCTCGCGGAGGCGGTCGAGCGGAAGCGCCAGGATCCAGCGTTTAAGAAGCGCCTTCGCAAGATCATCGAACAGGATCGGGAGTTGCTCGAACGCCTGGCGCAGTGACGGTCGAGTACCTGGACGTCAGCGACTACCTGGCCATCGCAGCCGAGGTAACAGGACTCGACGTCACGACGCTCATGCAGGTCACTCGGCTGTCGCTAGCTGACTCGGCTCTGCACGCGCCGGCTGCGGGATTCGGTGACGTCGACCTGTACCCGAATTCGTCGACAAGGCGGCCGTACTGCTCGTCAGACTCGCCAAGAACCATCCGCTCCCCGATGGCAACAAGCGGGCCGCCTGGGTCTCGTTGCGGATGTTCGTCGAAGTCAATGGGTGGAGGTGGCGGACCCAACCGGACATCGACGACGCCGAGACGACCGTCCTCGCTGCCGCCGCTGGGACATTAAATGAGGCCGGGACGGCAGCATGGCTTCGGAAGTTCCTGGCACCGCCTGACGTGACATGAGTACCCCCACCACCTGAGTACCCCCACCGAGCCAGCGCCGGTCGGTCCCGGTGCTCGGCGTCGTCATCCGGCGCGGCCTCGCCGCCGATGAGCGCATCGATCGACCAGTCATTGCATCAGGCGAAGGGAGCGACTCGGGCTCCGAGGACCTCGGCGCCGCTGCAGCGATATCCTGTCCTCCGAGTTGCGAGCACGCGAAGATCGCTTCGTGCCGGCCGTCGAGAGCGCTGTCGAAGTGCGGTTCTCAAAGTCGGTCACCCAGGGCCCGTGGGGCCTCTGGCACCCGACCGTTCGCATCGATCAGAGGACGACTGAAGCGTGCGTGTGGGGCCTCCCTCGAGTACTTCCTGTTCGGCCCGGCCATCACCTGGTGCGGCTGGCGCTCGTCGGTAGTACAGCGGACGCGACCAAGCAATCAGCATGGGCGCGACGGCTCTTGCTGGGCACCTGGTTCGACGCGTTCCTAGCGGGCGACGAGGTCGGCGTCCATGAGGCGGCGATCGACATCGCAGACGGTCAAGTCGTCCGTATGCGATACCGCGCGCCCGTCTCGGTAGGTGCGAAGCCGAAGGTCAAGGTTCAGCTGGGCCTGTACAAGAGCCCTACTGAGGGTCCGTGACCGAGCTGGTCCGACGTGAAGTAGTGGCCTGGGTGTGCGATGAGGCCAAGCCAGAGTCGTCGATGTCGTGATGATGGACGTAGGCGGGCGCGACTTCGCCTCTTCGACAAGGCTTCCCATCTTCGGCGACAAAGCGAACGTCACCACCGGCTCACTTCCCCGTCTCCGTGGACCGTTGGTACCGACGTGACTGATCCTTGCGGTCCTGTCGAGCAACGAGCGGAGTGACCGAACGGCGCAGATGAAGACCGATCGTCGTTGAGGAGCGTGGCGGGTGGGCCTGGCCTCGTAGAATCGGGGACGAGATGTCGACCGAACCCGTTCCGCCCCGCCCAAGCGACAGTCTGGAGCTGCCGGTGGAGGAGCTGTTCCGGCGCGCACGGCCGCTGCCGCCACATGAGGCGATGGTGATCGACGATCTCAGCGAGGAAGAGGGCGCCGCCTTCCTCGCCGCGCTGGAGGCGTGACCGCGCAGCCACAGCGGGGCCCGGTCGTCATCGACACCGACGTCTACGGCGCCGATCTCGTGCCCGGCTCACGGCTGGCGGCGATCTACGAGCCCGTCATCGTCGGGCGGCCGGCGTTCATCTCCTTCCAGACAGCGGCGGAGCTCCGGTACGGAGCGCTCCGACGGAACTGGGGTGCAGCGCGCATGCGCAAGCTCGAGGCGAGGATCGCCGAAGCGGAGACGGTCCACTCCGGGCCGGAACTCGTCCTGGTGTACGCCCAACTACGGGTCGACTGCGAGCGGGTCGGTCATGCTCTGGGCCAGCGTGACCACGATGCGGACCGCTGGATCGCAGCCACCGCCCTCCGGCTCGGCGTGCCGCTCGTCTCCAACGACCAGATCTTCAGGGCCGTCCCGGGCCTGATCCTGGAGTCTGCGACCCGGACGTGAGCGGCGCCGGGCCGGTGCGACACCAAGGGTCGCTGCGCCGACTCTTGCCACCGCCGTTCGCGGTCCGCGGCTCGGACGCACTCGGCCGGGCTCGTGTCGTGCCCGCTACGTGCCCGTAGCAGCGGGAAATCAGGGCAACTGGCGGACAATGCCCGCAGGCGCCGCACCCCGCCTGACCTGCGGTTTCGGCGTCTCCGGGAGTGGGGCTAAGAGGAGTCGAACCTCTGACCTCAGCATTATCAGTGCTGCGCTCTAACCAGCTGAGCTATAGCCCCGGGGGACTCGCGAGGGTAGCGCCTGGAGGTCGTGCCCGCCTCACACGAGGGGGCCGCGGGCGGCTTCCTCCTCGAGCACCGTGACCTCGACGCCACCGACCACGTCGGCCGTGAGGTTGTAGAGCACCGCCATCAAGACGTTGGCGCCCGTGCCCAGCAGCACCAGCACGAGCCCGCCGATCACAGTGGACTCGAGCAGGAGGGCGCCGTTGAAGCCGAACGACTCCAGGGCGAAAAGCTCTTTGATAAAGCGCTCGACGTTGTCGACGACGCCGGTGGTGGTCGCCGCCACCCAGAGGAGCACGCCGGCCACCATGCCGACAAGCAGCATGCAGGCGTAGAACAGCATCGAGAACTTCAGGACACTCCAGGGATCGACTTTGCGGACGACCCGGCGCACCCGTCTCCCCTGCGACACCCGCTCACGGTAGTCGGTAGCCACAGACCTCGAAGTGGACCGGATGCACGGTGGGATAGGGCTGGCACAGGCCGGCGCTGGCGGCAATCGGCGCCAGCGACGCCACGAAGGGGGCGGGCACGTCGACGGCCAGGCCGCGCTGGTGACGGGCGGCCGCGTCGCCCGGCAGGGGCGCGTCACCAACAGACGCGGCCACCGGGACGGTACGACCGAGCAGTTGGGCGACCCGGGCCAGGGCGGCCCTCATGGCCGGCGCATGGCCGGCGCCCGTGGCCGGGCCGGCGCCACCGCTGCGCCTGGCCCGGGCGCTGGCCGTGGCCCGCCCGAGCTCGACTTCGACGCGGGCGTCGGCCCCCGCCTCCTGGTAGCCCGTGACCCTGCCTCCGTTGGCGGTGGCCGCCTCGAGCGCCGCCGCTCGCCCAACCGCCGCGCCGGCCAGCGCGGACGCGTCGGCGGCCGTGACCGCCTGCGCACGCGCCACGGCCGCACCTCCGAGCTTGCCGGCGGCCAGGCACACCAGCCCGGCCAGCACGATCACCAAGGTGACCAGCGGCAGGACCTGCCCGCACTCGTGACCAGCCCGGGAGGCGGGTCCATTGGCAACTCGCTGGTGCGACATCACGAAGGGATGGTGCAACCAGCGACCAGGCCCGTCAGATCGTTCTTTTCCCATTTCACGACGCTCCGTGTGGTCCGGCGAACAGAGAAGGGGGGGTGCCGGCGGCCGGGGCCGCGAAGGGGTGGGGCTACGTGGGGGACGTCTCGGCCTCTTCGGCCGCCAGGATGGGCGCCACCGACGCGACCGTGGCGCCGGCGTCGAGGTTCATCACCCGCACGCCGGTGGCGTCGCGCCCCTGCGAGGGGACGCCCCGCACCGGCTGGCGCATGGTGACGCCGGCCGACGACACGAACATGATCTCGTCGTCGAGGCCGACCATGAAGGCGGCCACCACGTAGCCCCGGCGGGCGGTGAGCTTGATGCCCTTGACGCCCATGGTGCCGCGGCCCTTGCGGGGGAACCTGTCGAGCTGGGTGCGCTTGCCGAAGCCGGCGTCGGTGACGAGGAGGATGGCCACGTCGTCGCGCGCCACGTCGCACGACACGACCTCGTCGCCGTCGCGCATGCGCATGCCGATGACGCCCTGGGCGGCCCGTCCGGTGGGGCGCACCTCGTCCTCGGCGAACCGGATGGTCTGGCCCAGCCGGGACACGATGAAGATGTCGTCGTTGCCGGCCGTGCGGATGACCCGCACCAACTCGTCGCCGTCCTTCAGGGTGATGGCGATGAAGCCGTCTCGGCGGGACTTGTCGTACTCCGAGAACGTGGTCTTCTTGACCTGCCCGAGGCGGGTGGCGAAGACCAGGAACTCCTCGTCGCCGAACTCGCGGGTGTCGATGATGGCTTGGATGCGCTCGTCGTTGGCCAGCGGCAGCAGGTTCACGATGGCGGTGCCCCGGGCCGTGCGCTCCTTCATCGGCACCTCGTGGGCCTTGAGCCGGTACACCTTGCCCCGATTGGAGAAGAAGAGCAGGTAGGCGTGCGCCGTGGTGTGGATGACGGTGCTGATCAGGTCCTCTTCTTTGAGGCGCGCGCCCTGGATGCCGCGCCCGCCGCGGCCCTGGGAGCGGAATGCGCCGGCGGCGACGGTCTTGATGTAGCCGGCGCGCGTCATGGTGACGACCAGCGGCTCGTCGTCGATGAGGTCCTCGACGCCGATGTCGCCCGGGTCGTAGGTGATCTGGGCCCGGCGGGGCGTGGCGAACTGCGCCCGCACCTGGCCCAGCTCCGTCTTGATGACGGACCGCAGCTTGTCCTCGTCGTCGAGAATGGACCGCAGATCGGCGATGGTCTCGCGCAGTTTGGCCATCTCCTCCTCGAGCTCGGCCCGGCCGAGGCGGGTGAGGCGACCGAGGGTCATGTCGAGGATGTGGTTGGCCTGGATCTCACTGAACTCGAACGGCGCCGCCATCAGCCCGGTGCGGGCGGCCGGCCGGTCGGCTGAACCCCGGATCAGCGTGATGATGGCGTCGATCATGTCGAGCGCCTTGATGAGGCCCTCCACGATGTGGGCCCGGTCCTCGGCCTTGCGCAGGCGGAACTGCGTGCGCCGGGTGACCACCTCGACCTGATGGTCGATGTAGGCCGACAGGATCTGGGCCAGGTTCAGCGTGCGGGGAATGCCGTCGACGAGCGCCACCATGTTCACGCCGAAGCTGGTCTGCAGCGGGGTGTGCTTGTAGAGGTTGTTCAAAACGACGTTGGCGTTGGCGTCGCGCTTGAGCGGGAAGACGATCTTGGTCTCGAGACCGGCCGACAGGTTCTGGATGTCGCGGATGCCTTCGAGCTCGCGGGAGTTCACGAGTTCGGCCACACGCGTCTCCAGCGCCGCCGCGCTCCCCTGGTACGGCAGTTCGGTGACGACGATGGCGGCGCCGCCGGTCTTGGTCTCGGTGATCTCGGCCCGCGCCCGCATGCGGATGCTGCCGCGACCAGTGCGGTAGGCGTCGAGGATGCCCTGGCGGCCGAGGATGAACCCGCCGGTGGGGAAGTCGGGCCCCTTCACGAACGCCATGAGGTCGTCGGGCGTGGCGTCGGGGTGGTCGATGAGGTGGACGGTGGCGTCGATCACCTCGCCCAGATTGTGGGGCGGGATGTTGGTGGCCATGCCGACGGCGATGCCCTGGCTGCCGTTGACCAGCAGGTTGGGGAAGCGCCCCGGGAGCACGGTGGGCTCCTCGAACTCGTTCGTGTAGTTGTCGACGAAGTCGACCGTGTCCTCGTCGATCGAGGCCAGCATGTGCATCGAAAGCGGCGAGAGCCGGCATTCCGTGTAGCGCTCGGCTGCCGCCGGGAAGTCGGGCGAGCCGTAGTTGCCGTGGAAGGCGATGAGGGGGTTGCGCAGGCTGAAGGGCTGGG
>JBKJNA010000067.1:0-51410 GCA_046596195.1 Acidimicrobiales bacterium
GCTGCGTCAGGCTTTCGCCCATTGCGCAAGATTCCCCACTGCTGCCTCCCGTAGGAGTCTGGGCCGTGTCTCAGTCCCAGTGTGGCTGGTCGTCCTCTCAGACCAGCTACCCGTCGAAGCCTTGGTGGGCCGTTACCCCACCAACAAGCTGATAGGCCGCGAGCCCCTCCCGAAGCGATAAATCTTTCCTCATCAAGCCAGGTGACTCGATGAGGACATCCGGTATTAGCACCGGTTTCCCGGTGTTATCCCAGACTTCGGGGCAGGTTGCTCACGTGTTACTCACCCGTTCGCCGCTAAGTCTTCACCAGTATTGCTACTGGATGGACTCCGCTCGACTTGCATGTGTTAAGCACGCCGCCAGCGTTCGTCCTGAGCCAGGATCAAACTCTCCATCGAGATCGATGGGAGGCGAACCTCCCGTGATCTGGAGAGCCAACCTCGAGCATCACTCTGCTCTCGGCCGACTGGCACCAAAACGGACGTTGTCCGTTGTCAGTGCATTGACGTTGCGATCATTCGCATGATCGCCCGCACTGGCTTTTGGCTTTCCTCTGTTCCGTTTTCAAGGAGCACACCGCGGAGCGCACGCGCCTCCCAGAAGGAGACGGAGGTACGAGATCCGCTGGCCGAGGGCCACGCCGGACATCCGGCGTACTACCTCGACGCTCTACTGCGATCCGCCCCGGACCGACTGCATCCCGGGCGGCTTTTCACTGTAGCACCTCAGCGCGAGCTGTCAAACTGCTCGACCGGCCCTCCACCGTTGCCGATGACTACTGAGGGACAATCACCACTGAGGAACATGCGATTCTTGCACAGATCCGTCGCGGCCACCACCGCCGTCGCCCTGGCCCTGCTGGCGAGCGCCTGCTCGTGGAAGACGCCGTCCCTGGAGACGACCAAGCCCGCTCCCCTGGCCGAGTCCTCCCGGATCCTGGCCGCCGACGGCACCGTGATCACCGATCTGCACGGGGAGGAGAACCGGGAGACGGTGCCCTTCGACCGCATGCCCGAGACCCTGCGCGACGCGGTGGTGGCCATCGAGGACGAGCGCTTCTGGGGCCACAAGGGCGTCGACCCCCGCTCGGTGCTGCGGGCCGTGTACGCCAACGCCACCGAGGGCAAGGTCGTGGAGGGCGGCTCCACCATCACGCAGCAGTACGTCAAGAACGAGCTGGTGGGACCGGACCGCACGGTGCGGCGCAAGCTCCGGGAGGCGGCCCTCGCCTACGAGGTGGAGCGGCGCTACACCAAACAGCGCATCCTCGAGCTGTACCTGAACACGATCTACTTCGGCAATGGCGCCTACGGCGTGCAGGCGGCGTCCACGGAGTACTTCGGCGTGGGGGTCGACAGGATCACGCTCGGGCAGTCCGCCCTGCTGGCCGGCGTCATCCGCTCCCCCAACCGCTCCGACCCCTACCAGCAGCCCGACGTCGCCAGGGAGCGCCGCCAGGTCGTGCTCGACAAGTTGGTGTCGCTCGGGTGGGCCACGCCCGAGGCGGCGGCGGCGGCGGCCGCCGAGCCGCTGGTGACGGCGGCGGCGCCGGTGACCGACGAGCGCTACGCCGCCCCCTACTTCGTGGAACGGGTGAAGCGGTTCCTGCTCGACGACCCCCGCTTCGGGCCCACCCCCGCTGCCCGGCGCGACCTGCTCCTCCAGGGCGGGCTGCGCATCTCCACCACGCTCGACCTCAAGGCCCAGGCTCAGGCCGAGGAGGCGGTGGCCAAGGTGCTGTCGTCGCCCGAAAAGGACCCGGCCGCCGCCGTGGTGTCCATCGAGCCGGGGACCGGGTTCGTGCGCGCCCTGGTGGGCGGGCGGGACTTCTTCGGCACGGCGGCCGAGGCCAAGTTCGACCTGGCCACCCAGGGCAAGCGCCCGGCGGGCTCGTCGTTCAAGCCCTTCGTGCTGGCCGCCGCCCTCGAGCAGGGCGTGCCGGTCACCAAGTTCTACGACGCCCCCGGCAGCCTCACCATCCCGCTCACCCGCGAGCCGTGGGAGGTGTCCAACTACGAGGGCCAGGGCGGCGGCCGGATGACCCTGGTGGACGCCACCATCCGCTCCGTCAACACCGTCTACGCCCAGCTCATCCTCGACGTCGGACCGTCGAAGGCGGTCAATCTGGCCGCCAGGATGGGCATCACCTCGCCCCTGCTCCCCTACCCGTCGGCCGTGCTGGGCACCAACGACGTCACGCCGCTCGAGATGGCGTCCGCCTACGGCACGTTCGCCAACCGGGGCATCGCCGTCCCCCCCACCTTCGTCACCAAGGTGGTCGACAGCAACGGCCGGGTGATCTACGAGCACCAGCACGCCCAGAAGCGGGTGCTCGAACAGGCGAACGTGGACACCGAGATCAGCGTGCTGCGCCAGGTGGTGGAGCGGGGCACGGCGGTGGGCGCCAAGATCGGCCGCCCGGTGGCGGGCAAGACCGGCACAGGCCAGGAGTGGCGCGACGCCTGGTTCGTGGGCTTCACCCCCGACCTGGTGACGTCGGTATGGGTCGGGTTCCCCGAGCGGCAGCGGTCGATGAAGCCACCGGACACCCGCATCCTCGTCACGGGCGGGTCGTGGCCGGCCCAGATCTGGCAGCTGTACATGTCCGCCGCCCTGGCCGAGAAGCCCGTACGCGACTTCGCCCCGCCGCCCGCGTCCGCAGCCGAGGGCACGTCCGACGCCCCTGTGCTGCAGCAGGTGACCACGGTGATCGGCATGCCGGTGGAGGAGGCGGAGGCGGCCCTCGCCCGCGACGGATTCACCGCCGCCCGTGAGCCGACGCCCAGCGAGGACTACCCGCCCGGCGTCGTGGTCGGTTCGTCGCCCGACGCCGGCCTGCTGGCGCCCGCCGCGTCGTCGGTGGTCCTGCTGGTGAGCACCGGCAGGGCCACCGCCGCCCTCCCCGACGTGTTGAGCCGCACCACCGACGAGGCCCGACGGGCCATCGAGTCGGCCGGCCTGGTGGCCAGGATCATCGTGCAGGCGGAGCCTGCGAGCGCCACGTCCGCCGGCCGGGCCGGCAAGGTGTGGAAGCAGGCCCCCGCCCTGGGGGCGCTGGTCGACCGGGGCGACACGGTCACCGTCTACGTCAACCCCGAGCCGGTGGCGCCGCCGCCGGTGGCGCCGCCGCCGACGGGCTACGTGCCGGGCTTCACCACCACGACGCCGCGGTAGGCCGGCGCCGCCCCTCGCGGCGGGCAGCTTGCGACGGAGTGGGGGTGCGGAATCCGGGGCCTGGCGCCGTCGCAACCCGGGTCGCCTCGCTGCGGCGGCGTGGGGGTGCGGAATCCGGGCCCTGACGCCGTCGCCACCCGGGTGATCGTGCCTGTCACACGCCCCCGACATGATTGGTGGCCGTGAACCGAGACGTCGACCACGAGATCGCCCGGCTGGCGCACCGCCAGCACAACCTGTTCGCCTGGGCTCAGGCAACCGCCCTCGGCGCGTCCAAGTCCCTGCGCGGCCGCCGCCTGGCGAGCGGCGCATGGACGCAGCAGGCTCACGGCGTCTACGGACTTGTCGGGGCACTACACACCTGGCGGCGCCAACTCATGCTTGCCCACCTCGATCTCGGTCCTCGGTCCGTGGTGTCACACCGGTCCGCCGCCGCACTCCATGCCTTCCCCGGCTTCCGGCCCGGTACGCCCGAGCTCGTGGTGCCGAAAGGAGCGGGTCGCAGCCACCGGTGGCGTGTCCACGAGAGCGGTGCGACGGAGACCAACCCACTCCTGATCGATCACATCCCGGTCACCTCGCCCATGACGACCGTGCTTCACCTGGCGGCCGTGATCGACAGGCGCGCCCTGGCCCACCTCGTCGAGAACCTCCTGTGCGAGAGGCGCTTCGAGCTCGAGGCCATGACCGCCCTCGCCGGCGACGCCCGCCGCCACCGGCGACGCGGCGCCTCGATGTTGGCCGAAATCCTCGACGACCTCGGGCCCGGCCACGAACCGCCGGCCAGCGTCCTGGAGGGCCTGCTGTTCGCCGCGCTCCGCAAGGCTGGCCTGCCCGAACCGATCCATCAGCACCCGCTACCATCGATCACGGCACGGGGCCGGGTCGATGCCGCCTACCCCGACGCCCGCCTCATACTGGAGGCCGACGGCCGACGCTGGCACACCCGGGTCGCCGACTTCGCCCGGGACCGCCAGCGCGACATCGATGCCGGCATGCTCGGATGGCGGGTCCTCCGGTTCGTCTGGGCAGACCTCGTCGAGCGGCCGGCCTGGGTCTGCGATGTCGTCGCCCACCACCTGGCGCAGGCTGCATGAGTCGCAGCGGGTCGCCCTTGCGACGGCGTGAGGGTGCGGAATCCGGGCCCTGGCGCCGTCGGGACTGGGCGGAGCTGGCGCTACTCCGTCGGCGGGGGCGTCGGCGGGGGCGTCGCCGGCCCTCGGGAGCGCGAGAGGTTGGGGTCCCCCGTCACGTACCAGCGCCAGGGGTGCTCGGCGCCGGCCGTGAGGCCAATCCGGAGACTGTTTCCGGGCGCCTCCGGCGGAGGCGTGCCGTCGTCGGCGATGCGCACCCCTCGCTCGACGGTGACGAGGTCGGCACCGTCATGGGCCTTGTCGATGCCGAGGGCCTGGCACAGCCGGCCGGGTCCGGCGCACAGCTCCCGGTCCCGGCGGCCCGGCCCCCGGGCGGACCGCATCTCGTCGATGCCGCGCACCGGGGCCAGCGCCCGCAGGAGGACGGCGACGCCCTCGTCCTCGTCGCCGCATACGGCGTTGGCGCACCAGTGCATGCCGTAGGAGAGGTACACGTACAGCAGGCCGGGCGGGCCGAACATGGTGGCGTTGCGGGGCGTGCGGCCCCGGAAGGCGTGGCTGCCGGCGTCGGCCGCGCCGCAGTAGGCCTCCACCTCCACAATGCGGCCCGCCCGCCCGCCGTGCACCAGGATCTTGTGCAGCAGCTCGGGCGCCACAGCCCGGGGGTCGCGGCGATAGAAGCGGCGGGGCAGCGTGCGCATCACGACGCAGTGACGTTCATTGCTCGCTCCTCGGGTGACGGTACGGGGAGGGACCCCCGGCGGGCCCCCTTACCAGTGGCAGCAGGATCAGGTCAGAAGTCCACCGCCAGGCATCCCAGCTGGGGGCCGGCGAATCCGGTGGACACCGTCGGCTGGGCGTGGACCACGACGGAGCTGGCGCCGTCGGGGGCGAAGACCCAGTCGCAGTTGGCCTGGGCGGAGGCATGGCCCTCGTCGTCCACTGTGAAGTCCAGCCAGACCTCCCGCTCCTCAAGCGCCGTCGTTCCTGCCTGCGTGTAGTGGGGCCCCGCCGCCGCCGCCGCGGTCGGCGAGCACGGCCCGGTGTGGGCGTGGGCCCCGAAGGTCGTCCCCTCGTACTTCTCGGCGAATCCCGCCAGGTGCAGGGTGACGATGGTGCGCCCGCTGGGGTCGTGAGAGACCGCACCTCGGCGGTCACGCCGGCCAGCGGGTTGGAGGACACCGGGGTGTAGTTCAGCACGGCGTCCTCCGCCGTCAGCTTCACCGCGCCCACGGGCCTGCTGGAGCCACCGTTGTCAACGCCGCCAGACCGGCCACCGCCAGGGCCCGGTTCGAGGGTGGCGACAGGAGTCTTCGCCGGCGTGTGAGCGCCCCGCCGTGGTGGCCGCCAGGGGCGGGCCGGAGGGCTGCCGCCCCGGGACGGGGGTACCAGCACCATCCGGGCCTCGTCATCACGCCCCGGGCTCTTGCGCCACAGGTCGGCCAGGACAGCGGCGCGCACTGGGCATCCTTTCCGGCGCTTCGCGCCTGATGGTGGATGTCCGTCAAACCGGGTCAGGCCCAGGCCGGGCTTGGCCGGCCGGGCACCCACCACCTGAGCGCGGCAGCATCCGGCCGGCCACCCGCCTACTACCGGGCGCGCCGCAGGCCGGTCCGGCGCACGTTGGCCTGTGGCCTCGGCATCCGGGATCGAAACGCTCGCAGCGCATGCACCAACGGCGCGCGTGCCGTCGGCCCTACTTCGAGGTGCGCGCCACCCGCTCGGCGTCCTCGGCCAGGCGGTCACGGAAGCGGGCCATCTGGTCGGCCACCGGGCCGGGGCCGGCGCCGCCGGGGGTGGTGCGACGGGCCACGGCCGTGCCCGGCTCCAGGAGGAAGAGGGCGTCGGTGCCGAGGTCCGGGTGGGCCTCGACCAGCTCGGCGAGCGGGACATGGCGTTCGAGGCATGCCCGCACCAGGCTCCCTACGATCTTGTGGGCATCCCGGAACGGCATTCCCTTGTCGACCAGCCACTCGGCCAGATCGACAGCCGACGATGCGCTCTGGTCGGCCGCCGCCTGCATGCGGTCGAGGTCGAAACGGGCAGAGGCAATCAGACCGGTCATGGCGGCCAGGCCCAGGTTCACCTGGTCGAGGGCGTCGAACAGCGGTTCCTTGTCCTCCTGGAGGTCGCGGTTGTACGACAGGGGCAGGCCCTTGAGCGTGGCCAGCATCCCGGTGAGGTGGCCGATGAGGCGACCCGACTTGCCCCGCACCAGCTCGGCGATGTCGGGGTTCTTCTTCTGCGGGAGCATGGAGCTGCCGGTGGCGTAGGCGTCGTCGAGGTGCAGGAAGCCGAACTCGTCGCTCGACCACAGCACGACTTCCTCGCCCATCCGGGACAGGTGGACCCCGAGCAGGGCGAGGTCGAACAGGGCTTCGGCCACGAAGTCGCGGTCGCTCACGGCGTCGAGCGAATTCTCGAAGCGGGCGGCGAAACCGAGGTCGCCGGCCACCCAGTCGGGCACCAGATTGAGGGAGGAACCGGCGAGGGCGCCTGCCCCCAACGGGGAGACGTCGAGGCGCCCGACGGTGGCCAGCAGGCGGTCGACGTCGCGCCCCAACGCCCAGCCGTGGGCCAGGAGATGGTGGGCCAGGAGGACGGGCTGGGCCCGCTGGAGGTGGGTGTAGCCCGGTAGGTAGGCATCGCCCGCGGCGTCGGCCCGGTCGAGCAGCGACTCCTGCAGCCGGAGGACCGAAGCGGCCACTCCCGTGAGCTCCCGGCGGGTGAACAGGCGCAGGGCGGTGGCCACCTGGTCGTTGCGGCTGCGGCCGGTATGGAGCTTGGCGCCCACGTCGCCGGCGATCTCGGTGACACGGCGCTCGATGACCGTGTGCACGTCCTCGTCTGTGGGGGCGAAGCTGATGCTGCCGTCGGCCAGCTCCTCGCCCACCCTGGCCAGGGCGGTGAGCAGGATGCTCACCTCGGAGGAGTCGAGGATGCCGCCCTCGCCCAGCCCCTTGACGTGGGACCGGGAGGCGACGATGTCGTCCGCCGCCAGCCGCTTGTCGAACGACAGGCTGGACGTAAAGGCGAGGAGCTCGGGGGCCGGGGTCGACTGGAGCCGGCCGTCCCAGAGCCTCACCGGGTCTCGCCCTTGCGGACCTGGCGGTTGGCCCAGGTCTCGATACCGAGGCCCCATAGCCGCACGAAGCCCTCGGCGTCCTGGTGGCGGAACTTGTCGGCCGCCTCGTAGGTGGCGAGGCCGTAGTCGTACAGGCCGACCTCGCTGCGCCGGCCGGCCACGATGCAGCGGCCGGGCACCTCGCAGCGCAACCGGACCTCGCCCGTGACGAACCGCTGGCTCTCGGCCACGAAGGCGTCGAGGGCCTGCTTGAGGGGCGAGAACCACAGGCCGTCGTAGACGAGCTCGGCGTAGCGGGGCTCGAGGCGGGCCTTCTCGTGGGCCAGATCGCGCTCGAGAGTGAGGTCCTCCAGGTCGGCGTGGGCCATGAGCAGGGCCAGCGAGCCCGGGCACTCGTAGATCTCCCGGCTCTTGATGCCGACCCGGCGGTTCTCCACCATGTCGATGCGCCCCCAGCCGTAGGAGCCGACGACCTTGGTGACGAGCTCGATCAGCTCGTGCAGCGGCATGTCCTTGCCGTCGATGCTGACGGGGACGCCCTCCACGAAGCCGATGGTGAGCTCGGTGGCCTCGATGGCGGTCGGGGTCGTCAGCTCGTAGACCTCCTCCGGCGGCTGCTCCCACGGGTCCTCAAGGATGCCGCACTCGATGGTGCGGCCCCACAGATTCTGGTCGATCGAATACGGGCTGGCCTTGGTGACGGTGACCGGGATGTCGAAGCGGGCGGCGTATTCGATGGACTGCTCGCGGGTGAGGCCCCACTCGCGCACGGGCGCCACGATGTCGAGGTCGGGAGCAAGGGCGCGGGTGGAGACCTCGAAGCGGACCTGGTCGTTGCCCTTGCCCGTGCAGCCGTGACCGATGGCGTCGGCCCCGAACTGGCGGGCGGCAGCCACCAGGTGCTTCACGATGACGGGTCGCGACAGGGACGAGACGAGCGGGTACTTGCCCTCGTACTTGGCGTTGGCCCGCAGGGCGGGGACGACGAAGTCGCGGGCGTACTCCTCCTTGCAGTCCACCACCACCGCCTCCACCGCGCCGGCCACCAGGGCCCGCTGGCGGATCTCCTCGAAGTCGCCTCCCTGGCCCACATCGGCGGCCACGGCGATGACCTCCATCCCCCGCTCCTCACCCAGCCACTTCACCGCCACCGAGGTGTCGAGGCCACCGCTGTACGCCAGCACCACTCGCTTGCCCACGTGTTTCGCTCTCTTCCCGTTGTTCTCTGGTTGTCGTCCGTCAGATCCCGGCGAGGACGGAGAGCCGCCTCGCCACCTTGGCACCGCCCGACTTCTCGGACGCCACCACGATCACCGTGTCGTCGCCGGCCACCGTGCCGACGATCTCCTCCAGCCCGGCCCGGTCGAGTGCCGAGCCCACCACGTGGGCCGACCCGGGCGGGGTGCGCAGCACCACGATGTTGCCGGAATGGGCCACCTCGGCCACCCACTCCCCCAGCACCCGTTTGAGGTGGTCCTCGGGCGCCAGCCTGTCCCTGGCCAGTTCGGGGATGGCGTACACCGTCTCGCCGCCCGGCACCCGCACCTTCACGGCGCCCAGGTCGTCGAGGTCGCGCGACACCGTGGCCTGGGTGGCCACCACGCCGTCGGCCGCCAGCAGCTCGACCAGCTGGACCTGCGAGGAGACGGCGTGACGCTCGAGGAGGGCGGCGATGCGGTGCTGGCGCTGGGTTTTGGTGGCGGTCACTGGTGCACCATCCCTTCGTGATGTCGCACCAGCGAGCTGCTCATGGACCGACCTCCCGGGCCGGTCACGTCGCCTCCTCGCCGAGGAGGAACAGGAGGAGGCCGCGCATGGCGTGCATTCGGTTCTCGGCCTGCTGCCACACGACGCTGGCCGGGCTGTCGAGGACGCCGGCGCTGACCTCCTCGCCCCGGTGGGCGGGCAGGCAATGGAGGAAGACGGCGCCGGGGTTGGCCCGGGCCATGAGCCGCTCGTCGATCATGAAACCCTCGAACGCCTGGCGCCGGCGGGCCGAGTCGTCCTCCTGGCCCATCGAAGCCCACACGTCGGCGTAGAGCGCGTCGGCCCCGTCGGCCGCCTCCTCCGCGCTGGTGGTGACGGTGACCTCGCCACCGAGCGCCCGGGCCCGGTCGACCGCCGCTGCCGGGAGGCTGAACCCTGACGGCGTGGCCACGTGGGCCCGCATGCCCGCCAGGGCGGCGGCTATGACCAGAGACTTGCACACGTTATTGCCGTCGCCGATGTAGGCGACCGTGCGGCCCTGCAACCCGCCCCAGACCTGGCGCAGGCTCAGCAGGTCGGCGAGCGCCTGGCACGGGTGGCTGTCGTCGGAGAGGAGATTGACGACGGGCACGGTGGCGGCCTCGGCCAGGCGCTCCAGCTTGGCGTGGGCGAACACCCGGGCACCGATGACGGCGTGGTAGCGGCTGAGCACCCGGGCCGCGTCGGCTGCCGGCTCCCGCACGTCGACGTCGACCTCTTCGGCCCGCAACGACACCGGGTGGCCGCCCAGCTGCACGACCGCCATCTCGGTGGCATTGCGCGTGCGCAGCGAGGGCTTCTCGAACAGCAGGGCCATGCCCTTGCCGGCCAGGATCTTCGGCGGGTCGGCCTGCTCGGCCAGGTCGAGGACGGTCGCCAGCTCGGCCGGCGACAGGTCGTCGACCTCGAGGAAGTGGCGGGTCACGGGCGGACACCGGTTCTGGTCGGTGAACCGTTGCGGAGTTCGCCACGGTATGCCGACCAGAATGGCTGGGGGGCGGTCACTGCGGGTCTCCGGCGAGGACGGCGCCGAGGATGGACAGCGCCTCGTCGATCTCGTCGTCGGTCACGAGGAGGGACGGCTCGAGGCGGAGGGCGGACCCGGTGACGGGATTGACCACCAGGCCGGCGTCGAGGGCGGCCGACGCCACCGCCTTGGCCGTACCGGCGGCCTCGAGCTCGGCCGCCAGGAGGAGGCCCTGACCCCGGACGCCGGCCACACCGGGCAGCGCGCCGAGACCCTTGGCCAGACGCTCCCCCGCTGCGGCAGCGCGGGTGGGCACGTCGAGGCGCTCCATCTCGGCCAGCACGGCGCGGGCGGCGGCGGCGGCCAGGGGCTGGCCGCCGAGGGTGGTGCCGTGGTCGCCGGCCACGAAGGCGTCGGCCACGTCGGCCCGGGCCCAGCAGGCCCCGATGGGCACGCCGTTGCCGAGGGCCTTGGCCACGGTCACCACGTCGGGTTTGATGCCGGCGTGCTGGAAGCCGAACCAGCGGCCGGTGCGGCCCAGGCCGGTCTGCACCTCGTCGACGATCAGCAGCAGTTGGCGCTCGTCGCACAGGTGCCGCACGCCGGCCAGGTAGGCAGGGTCGGGCACCTGCACGCCGCCCTCGCCCTGCACGGTCTCGATCAGCACGGCCACAACGTCGGGTGCGACGCCCGCCTCCAGGGCGGCCAGGTCCGAATAGGCCACGTGCCGGAAGCCCTCGGGCAGGGGCTGGAACGCCTCGTGCTTGGCCGGCTGCCCGGTGGCGTGCAGGGTCGCGAGGGTGCGGCCGTGGAAGGAGCCGTAGGCGCTCAACACCACGTGGCGGCCCCGACCGCCCCACTTGCGAGCCAGCTTGATTGCGCACTCGTTGGCCTCGGCCCCCGAGTTGGCGAAGAACACCTTCCCCGGGTCGCCTCCGATGAGGCGATCGAGGGTGGCGGCCACCTCGGGCCCGATGGTGGTGCCGTAGAGGTTGGAGACGTGCAGCAGCGTGCGGGCCTGCTCGGCGATGGCGTCCGCCACGACCGGGTTGGCGTGGCCCAAAGACGTCACCCCGATGCCGGCCAGGAAATCGAGATACCGCTTCCCCTGGTCGTCCCAGAGCAGCGTCCCCGACCCCCGAACGAACGTGACCGCCTGCAAGGGGTAGTTCGCCATGAGAACGGACGGATAGGTAGTCATTTCGGTTGCGAAATCACGGCGAGACCATCGTTCCGACGCCATGGTGGGTGAACACTTCCAGCAACAAGGCGTGGGGGCTGCGGCCGTCGAGGATGTGAGCATGGCCGACGCCGCCACGCACGGCGTGGACGCACGAGGCGACCTTGGGGATCATCCCGGCGACGATCGATCCGTTGCCCACCATGGCGTCGAGCTCGTCGACCGAGATTGAGCTGAGGAGCGAGTCGGGGTCGGCCACGTCCTTGCGGAGACCCTCGATGTTCGTCAGGTACACGAGCTTCTCCGCCCGGAGGGCCTGGGCGATGGCGCCGGCCGCCGTGTCGGCGTTGATGTTGTAGGCCTGCCCCTCGGTGTCGGAGCCGATGGTGGCGATCACCGGGATGAGCTCCTCGGCCACCAGGCGCTCGATAATCGACGCGTTCACCGACTCCACGTCGCCCACGAACCCGAGCTCGGGCGAGCGGGCGCTGGCCGTCAGTAGGCCGGCGTCCTCTCCCGACAGGCCCACCGCCAGCGGGCCGTGCACGTTGATGGCCGAGACGATGTCGCGGTTGACCTTGCCCACGAGCACCATGCGGGCGATGTCGAGGGTGTCGGCGTCGGTGACCCGCAGGCCCTCGCGGAACTCGGGCACCTTGCCGAGGCGGGCCATGAGGTCGCCGATCTGGGGCCCGCCGCCATGCACGACCACGGTGCGCATGCCGACCGACCGCATGAGGGCGACGTCCTGGGCGAAGCCGGCCAGGGACTCATCGTCACCGATGGCGTTGCCGCCGTACTTGACTACCACGACCTTGCCCCAGAATCGGCGGATGTAGGGCAGCGCCTCGGCCAGCACGGCGGCCTTCTCCTCTGGCGTCATGAGGTGGTCATGTTCTCGTCGACATACGCGTGGGTGAGGTCGTTGCTGACGATCTCGGCCGAGCCCTCCCCGAGGCCGAGGTCGGCGACCAGCACGATCTCCCGTCGCTCCATGAGGGCGTCGAGGGCGGCGACGTCGTGCTCGCACGCCACGCCGTCCCGGCACACCTCCACGCCGCCGTAGGCCACCGACACCAGGTCGGGGTCGAAGCCCACGCCGGCGGACCCGAGCTCGCTCACGACCCTTCCCCAGTAGGGGTCCTTGCCGTACAGCGAGCACTTCACCAGCAGGCTCGACGCCACCTTGCGGGCGGCAGTGGCCGCCTCTGCATCGGAGCGGGCGCCGGCGACCTGCACCCGAACGAGCTTGGTGGCGCCCTCGGCGTCGCCCACCATCTGCAGAGCCAGGCCGGCGCACGCTTCGTGCAGCGCGATCCGGAAAGCAGTCGGGTCCGCCACGCCTGCGGTGCCGCTGGCCAGGATGATGACCGTGTCGTTGGTGGACGTCGCACCGTCGACGGTGATCCGATTGAACGAGGCGGCGACGGCGGCGGCCAGCTCGTCACGCAGGACCGCGGGATCGACCACGGCGTCGGTGGTCAGGACAGCCAGCATGGTGGCCATGTTGGGGGCGAGCATGGCGGCGCCCTTGGCCATGCCGGCCACCGTCCACCCGTCACCCGACACCACGACCTCCTTGCGAACAGTGTCGGTCGTGAGGATCGCGTCGGCCGCTCGCGTGCCGCCGTCGGCCGTCAGGCCTTCGACCAGACCGGCCACGCCTGCCTCGATCGGACCCATCGGCAGGGGGATGCCGATGAGGCCGGTGGAGCACACCAGCACCTCCTCGGGCCGGCACCCCATGGCCTCGGCCACAATGGCGCAGGTGCGCTCGCTGGCAGCCTTCCCCGTCGCCCCTGTAGCGGCGTTGGCGTTGCCGCTGTTGAGCACGACGGCGGCGGCCCGGCCGCCGGTGGCGGCCAGGTGGGCGCGGCTCACGAGGACAGGGGCGGCGGTGGCCAGATTGGTGGTGAACACGGCGGCCGCGTTCACCGGGCGGGCGTCGGCTGTCGCCACCAGCGACAGGTCGGCACGGCCCTCCGCCTTGATGCCGCAGGCCACGCCGTTGGCCACGAACCCGTGCGGGGTGGTGATGGTCACCGGCTCCCCTTTTCCGCTTCTCGGTACGGAAACACACGCTGCAGATTGAGTTTTCGTACCGAGAATGAGATGCGGAGGGTCACGGGTAGAGCCCGGCTGTCGGGAGGCCGGCCGTCTCGTCGAGCCCGAGGGCCAGGTTGGCGCACTGGAGGGCCTGGCCGGAGGCGCCCTTCACCAGGTTGTCGAGGGCGCACAGCACGAGCACCCAGCCGGTACGGGGGTCGCGCCGGGCCGTGATGTGGGCGCAGTTGGAGCCGACGGTGGCCTTGGTGGACGGAGGCTTCTCGCTCACCTGGACGAACGGCTCGCCCGCGTAGAACTCCCGCAGCACCTCGAGCGGATCGGCATCGGACGCCGGCCGGGCGTAGCAGGTGGTGAGGATGCCCCGGGTCATCGGCGCCAGGTGGGGCGTGAACACGACGGTGGTGCCGGTGGCCTGCTCGATCTCGGGCGTGTGCCGGTGGGTGAGGAGGCCGTACGCGGTGAAATCGCCGTCCACCGTGGCGAAGTGGGAGGTGGGCTTGGGCGCCTTGCCGGCGCCGGACACCCCGCTGGCGGCGTCGACGACCACCCCGTCGGTCTCGATGGCGCCCGCCCGCACCAGAGGCGCAAGGGCCAGCGCGGCGGCGGTGACGTAGCAGCCGGCGGCGGCGACCAGGTCGGCGCCCCGCAGGTCGTCCCGGAACAGCTCGGGGATGCCGAAGGCAAAGTCGGCCAGCAGCTCCGGCGCCGTGTGGGGCGAGCCGTACCAGGTCGGGTAGAGGGCGGCGTCGCGGAGGCGGAAGTCGGCAGCCAGATCGACGACCTTCCCCACCCGCTTGCGCAGGTCGGGAACGACCGCCTGGGAGGCGCCGTGGGGCAGGGCGAGGAAGACCACGTCGAGCCCATCGGCGAGGGCCGGGTCGGTATCGGCCAGCACGAGGTCTGGGTAGGCGGCGCCGAGGCTCGGGTACAGGTCACCGATGGCGGAGCCGGCGGTGGAGTCGCCGGTGGCCAGGACCACGTCGAGCTCGGGGTGCCCTGCGCACAGGCGTAACAACTCAACGCCCGTATAGCCGGAGGCGCCGAAGACGCCGGCCGAGATCATCCGGGCACTATACGACAGGACGCATAGTCATGCAAGCAACCCTGTCGTTCAGTCACATCCCTCGGCGCCGCCGGTATCGGCGTAGCCGGCGTTCCGGGGAGGCGGGACGGGTGGATCGCCCGCAGGCAACAAGGCGCCGACGATCTTGGGGTCGCCACAGGCCGTAGCGTCGGCACGCCAACAACTGGGCTCCACAAGCGTCGCCCAACGCGGCGCGTCCGACGACGGCAGACCTGGGGCGCAACACGTTGACCTGCGACTTCGGGGTGGGCCGTGCAGGACTTGAACCTGCGACCCCTTGCGTGTCATGCAAGTGCTCTACCAGGCTGAGCTAACGGCCCCCGGATCAGGAAGCGACTGTAGCATCGGACCGCCGAGGGGCGTGATGGAAAACCGCCGATGGGGAGTGCGCCGGGGGTCCGACGCACTCCCCCGACCGGAGATTAGATGCCGCCTCCGGTGCCGCCGGTCGCGTGCCTGGCCTTGAGCCCCGGCGCCTTCACCACGATGAACTCGTTGTCGTCGGCCAGTTCCGGGTTGCGGCCCTTGTTCGGGAAGTTGTTGTCACAGCCGAGCTGCAGTCGCTCCCCGTCGAGGACGTGGATGGCCTCGATCGACTCGCACACCCCCTGGTCGGTGAGAACCGACGGGTAGATCCCACGGGCAAGGTCCTGGAGGGCGAACAGGGCCTCCTCCGCCTCGGTGGCGAGGGCGGTCATCCGCGTCGGCGTGGCGTACGCCGGCCGGGCCGCGACCTGGCGGAGCTGGATGGCCAAGGCGACCAGCTGCGCCTGCACGCCGTCGTGGAGGTCGCGCTCCACCCGGCGCCGCTCGGCGTCTTGGGCATTGACCAGGCGTTGGCGGGACCGGGCCAGCTCCTCCAGCCGGAAGCGGAGCTCCGTCTCGAGCCGCTGGTTGACGAGGCCGAGCGACGCCTCGCGTGCGAGGAGGCCGAGAAGCTCGTAGTCGCTCGTCCCCAGTGGCTCGCGGAAGCGGTCGCCGCAGGCGACCAGCCCCACCAGGTCGGCGCCCGCCACCAGCGGTGCAGCCGCGGCGGCTCGTCACCGACCAGAGGGGCGAGGGGAGACCAGGCGGCACGGCCGAGCGGTCCGGCCGTGGGGTCGGCGGCCAGCGCCCGGGCCACGCCTTCGGGGAGGTCCAGGGGAGCGACCTCGATGCCCCCGGCGGACAACGGGCGCAACGACCTGCGGCCGTCGACCTCGACGTAGAGCCAAACGGCCGCCCACGGCACGCTCAGCCCGTGCCGCACAGCGTCGACGACGCGATCGGCTGCCTCGCCGGCGTCGTGGGCCGACGCCAGGTTGTCACCCAGTCCCCCGAGCACGGCGTAGCCCTGCGGCCGGTCGCCGTAAACGAGGCGGCGCACCGCCCGCTCGGCCCGGCGGCGAGGTCCCTGCGACACGACGACGGCGGCGAGAACGGCGCCGCTGCCGGCCACCAGGTCGGCGGCGAGCACGCGGCCGTGCGCCCGCCGCGGGGTGGCACGGTGGAGCACGGTGCGCGAAGGACCGCCGATCACCGCTGTGGCCACGCCCCACAGGGCCACCCCGGCGAAGGCGACGGCCACCCAGGGCGTGCCGAGATAGATGAAAGCGGTGATCCCGCTGATGCCCACGCCGAGGGCGACGAAGCGGAACGAGGCCACACGGTCGCCCAACTTCGCCGCCACCACCCCGCCGCCGACCAGGCACAGGCCGAACACGGTCTGCAGCGCGGCGAAGACGCCCGGCGGCCGGTGAGGCACGTCGCGGACGTAGAGCGGCTCGGCCAGCAGCGCAGCGCCGTAGAGCAGGTGCACGACGAAGGTGCATGCGACGACGCGCCGGAGCACGCCGGTGTGCACGACCAACTTCCATCCATCGAGCGCGTCGCGGAACCCGGCCGGCGCGGCATCGTCTCCATCTGCGCCGGTGCCGGCCACCGGTGCGAGGCGCACGACGGGCAGGACGGCCAGCCCCACGGCATAGGTGACGGCGTCGAACACGAATGCGCCGCGGAAGCCGAACAGGCCGATCCCGACGCCGGCCGCCACCGGCCCGAGCACGATGGCCAGCTCGTCTGTGAGCGACACGAGCGCGTTAGTGCGGGCCAGGTGGGTGTCATCGACCAGCCGCGGCGGCATCGACTGGATGGCGGGGTGGGAGAAGGTGGACACCATGCCGTGAAGCGCGGAGAGCAGGGCGATCGTCCTGAAGTCGTCGGCCGTCAAGAGCGACGAGAAAGGCGGCCACTCGCGTGCTGAAGGGCGTGCCGGCGCGGGCGCCGTCCGTCGCCGATTGCGCGCCCATGCACCCGATGATGGTCCACGGCCACCACGACCGGGACTGAATTCCCGGCCCCGACCTTCGTACTTTGGGTCGAGGGCGGAGACGGTGGCCCACGCCGGTGCTGACCGCGCCCGTCGAGGCACGCCCCGGACGGCACGCCGTTGTCGGTGTCCTGGGCGGGCCGGCCGACCCGAGTGTTGCGCCCGACGTGCTTGCCGTTCCCCGCGGCCGGTCTTACCCTGCGGCCGTGGCCTCGCCGGGCGTCGGTCCCCTTCCGCCCGGAAAGTGGCCGCCCGCCTCGGTGCTCCTCGCGGCGGCCCGGGCGCTGCACGGCGAGAGCGACCGCTCCCGGCTCCTGGCCTGGGCTCTCGACGCGACGGTGTCCATCACCGGCGCCGACGCTGTCGGCTTCTGGGAGCTCGGCGGGGACGGCGCGGCCCGCTGGATCCCGGCCCCGTCGCAGCGAGAGCCGGCCGCCCGCCTGGCCGCCCTCGCCGATCCGCGCCGGTACGCGGCGCTGCAGCCGGCGGTGCGGAACGCGGATGACGTGCGCATCGCCAACCTGGCCGACGTGGGCCGGGCGGTGGGCAGCGACGGGGAACTCGGCGCCCTCCTTCCGGGGATGGTCGACCTGCTCGCCGTCCCGGTGCCGTCGTCGGAAAGCACCAACCACGGCGTCCTCGTCCTCGTGAGCCGCCGGCTCGGACAGTTCGCGGCGGTCGCCGAGAGCATGGGGATCCTGGCCGCCCACCTCGGCGTGGCCCTCGACAACCTGGCCACCAGGCAGGCCATGGAGCAGTTACGGGCCACCGAGCAGCAGATGGTGAATCAGCTTCAGGCGGCGGTGATGCCGGAACGCCCCGATGTGCCCTTCACCGAACTCGGCAGCTACTACTCCCCCGCCGACCCAGGGGTGGCGACCGGCGGCGATCTGCACGACTGGATCGTTCTGCCCGACGGCGACGTGCACTTCGCCGTGGTGGACGTGATGGGCAAGGGCGTGGCGGCCACCAAGGACGCCCTGGCCGTCACCCACGCCCTGCGCCTGCTGGTCATCGACGGATGCCCGCTGGCCGGTGTGGTCAAGCGGGCCGACGAGATCGTCACCGCCCAGAACCCCGAGCTCGTGGCCACCGTGCTGGTCGGCCGCTACCGCCCGACGACGGGTGCACTGCGCCTGGCAGGCGGCGGCCACCCGCCCGCCTTCCTCGTCCGCAACGGCTCGGCCCGGGAGCTTCCGGCGCCGGGGATCCCTATCGGCTGGCCCGGGGCTGGATCCGACGGCCTGGTGGAGGTCACCCTGGGCCGCACCGACAGCGTCATCCTCTACACCGACGGCCTCGTCGAGGGCACCAAGGACGTGGTCGAGGGCCTTGAGGCGCTGCGGCGCTTCGCCGAGGAGACGGCGCCGTACCCGGCGGGCCAGCAGGCCCGGATCCTCGTCGAGCGCACGCTGCAGGGCGCAGCCCGCCGGGACGACTCGCTGGCCCTCATCCTGCGCCGGCGGATGCCGCCGAGCCGCACATCGGGCTCGGCCCTCGGCCCCTTCGAGCATCACCTGTCGCCCAGCATGGCGGCCGTCTCGGTGAGCCGGGGCCTGCTGCGGGAGTGGCTCGTGCGGGTGCCGGTCGACGCCGACGCCGTCCACGACCTGCTCCTTGCGGCCACCGAGCTGTGCGCCAACGCGGTGGAGCACGCCAGCTGGGAGGGTGACGGCGTCGTGATCCGGGCCCGCACCGAGGGCGCCGACGTCATCCTCGAGGTGGAGGACGACGGCGGCGGGCTGCACTGGCCGGTCCTCGCCCTCGAGCCGCCCGACCCCCAGGCCGAGCACGGGCGGGGGCTGTGGCTCGTCCGCACCTTCACCGACGAGGTGACGCCCGAAACGGCCGGCGCCCGGACCGTGATCCGCTGCCTCAAGCGGGCGGTCGTCGCCGTTCCCTGAGCCCCCGGCTGCGGCAGGGTCCGGAGACTTCGGACGTCCTGGGGCGAGAGGTGCGATGCTTTCCGTGTCCGGTGACGAGGGGACGAGGACATGCAGACGCTCAGCCCGGTTCGCAGCGACGGCGGGTGGCACACAGGGCGCCGGCGACGGGCCTGGCCACTGGTCGCCGCCCTCCTCACGTTCACCTTGCTCGCCGCCGCCTGCAGCGACGACGCTCCCTCCGCGGAGAAGACCGTCACCCTGCGGGTGATGATGACCGATGACTGGGTCACTCCGCCGTTCCTGGAGGCGGTGCGCGACTTCGAGCGTGAGCATCCCGGTGTGCGCGTCGAACCGGGCAAGACGCCGATCAGCCACATGCTTGACACGGTCACTGCCGCTATCAAGAGCGGGACACCTCCCGACGTCGTCCAGGCCCACGCCTTCTCGGCTGCCGCCCAGGACCTGGCCCAGGAGGTGGACGACCTGTGGGCCGAAGGCAAGCCGCTGAAGGTGGCGGACTTCCTCCCCGGCGCCATCGACGACGTGACCTGGGCCGGCCACCTCTACGGCGTGCCCCTCGACACCAATGCCCTGTTCCTCCTGTACGACGCCGACCAGTTCGCAGCCGCCGACGTGACGCCCCCTGGCCAGCCGTTCACCTTCGCCACCTTCGAGGAGGCGGCCAGGAGCCTCAGCGCGGCCGACGGCTCGAAGCGGGCGCTGGCCATCCCGCGGAGCACGTGGTGGACCTACGGCTGGATCAAGGCCAACGGCGGCGAGGTGCTGAAGGTGGGCGACGACGGGAAGGCGCAGCTCAGCCTGGACGACCCTGCAGTGGTCGGTGCGCTCAACTACCTCCGCACGCTGGTGCAACAGAACCTCGCCTTCGCTCCCGGCGCCGCCGACTCCCACAGCGGCGACGCCCTCGCCCTGTTCCGCTCAGGCAGCGCCTCCACGCTGGCGAGCGGGTCCTGGGACATCGCCCTGCTCAAGAAGGACTCCCCTGGCGACAGGTTCCGGTCCACGCTGATGCCCGCCGGCACTGCGGGCACCCGCGGCTCGGTCATGGGCGGCAGCAGCATGTTCATCCCGAAGGGCTCGAAGAACCGCGAGCTTGCGTTCGAGTTCATGGCGCATCTGGTGTCGGACAAGTACGCCCTGCGGCTGGCCAAGGAGGAGGGGCGCCTGCCGGTGCGACCGAAAGTCTACGACGACCCCTACTTCTCCACACCCGACCTGCAGGCCGTCATCGAACAGCTCCCGACGGCCAGTCCCTTCAAGCTCAGTGCCTTCCCGGAAGCGCACGACGTGTTCGCCAAGGCCATCGACGAGGTGCTACGAGGAGGCAGCGACGCCGGGCCGGTGATGGCCAAGGCGCAGAAACAGGCGCAGGCGCTCATCGGGACGAAGTGACTCCCGAGCAGCAGCCGAGGCGTGCGGGCCACGCTCCCGCTCCGGGGCCCTTCCGGGCCCCGGTCTCCAAGCTGCGGTCGTCGCTCCTGCTCAAGATCCTGGCCTCCCTGGTGGTGGCCCTCGTGGGCTCGAGCGCCATCACCGCCCTGCTCGAAGGCAACCTGACCCGCTCTGCCCTGCGCGAGCAGGCCCGCCGGGTAACGGTCAGCAACCTGCGGGTCCTCACTGAGGCGTACGCCCAGCGGGAGCGCAACCTCCTGGGCGCCCTCCGCAACTTCAGCCAGTCGCTCGACGGGGACCGGCTGCTCGACCCGGACCGCCACAACGACCTGATCTACGAGCTCGGGGCCGTCTCCGGGAACCTCGGCTTCGACATGCTCGAGGTCGTGGGCAGCGACACCTCGGCGCCAGACGCCTCCGTGGGCACGACCCTTGCCGCGGAACCGGTCGTGACGGCAGAGGACCGCAACGCGCCGGCCAGCCGCCTGCTGGCCACGGCCGACGGCAACTGGATGCAGGTGGTGATCCTGCCAATCGGATCGGGGGTCGATGCGCCCGTGCTCGTGGGCGGCTATCTGTTCGGCGACGCTTTCGCCTATGCCCTGCGCACCCAGCTCGGCGACCTGGCCCACGTGGTGTTGGTGGCGGACGGCGAGGTCGTCGGCCACACATTCCCCGACCGGCCCGATGCACCACCGGCCGCCGAAGGCACCGGCCGGCTGCCCGCCACCCCGGTGGTGATCCCGATCGGCGGCGTCGACAACCTGGTCGTGTACCGCACCCTCGGCGCGCTGCCAGGCACCGTGAGCGTCGCCCTCGGCGTGTCGCTGGCGGACCCCGAGGCGCCACTTGACCGGTCCCTGGCCCGTACCCGCCTGCTGGCCGCCGCCGTCCTGGCCGCCGTGGCGCTGGTCGTGGGATGGCTGTGCTTCCGTGCCCTCGTCCGCCCCCTGGAACGGCTCACCTCGACGGCCGGGCGCATCGCAGGCGGCGACCTGGAGGCCTCGTTCGCAGCGACGGGGAGCGACGAGGTCGCCGTGCTGGCCCAGGCCCTGGAACGGATGCGTCTCGAGCTGCGGGCCCAGCTCGACCTCATCGCCCAGCAGGCGGCCGGCCTCCAGGACAGTTCGCAGCGCATCGTGGCCGCCCAGGACGAGGAGCGCCACCGCCTGGCCCGCGACCTCCACGACGGCATCCAGCAGCACCTGGTGGTGCTGCGCATGGGGTTCGGCATGGCCACCGAAGCCGCCGAGCGGTCCCCCGAGACGGGTCACGCGACCCTGGCCGATCTCAGCGCCGAGCTGGATGCCGTCATCGAGCGGCTGCGCGAGGTCAGCCACGACCTGTACCCGTCGATCCTCATCGACCGGGGCCTGGCCACCGCCCTGCGCAGTTCCCTCAGCCGCCTGCCGCTGCCGGCGCAGCTGGTGTGCGTGCCCGAACCCCTGCCCCGCCTGCCGCCCGAGGTCGAGAGCGGGGCCTACTTCCTGGTGGGCGAGGCGCTGGCCAACGCCCTCAAGCACGCGGCGGCCACCGAGATCACCGTGCGCCTTGAGGCGACCGGCGACTGGCTGGTCGTGGAGGTGGGCGACGACGGGCGGGGCTTCGCCACCGCCACCCAGGCTCGCAACGGCGGCCTGCTCCACATGGACGACCGGGCCCGGTCCTTCGGCGGTCGGCTCACCATCGACTCCGCTCCCGCCGCCGGTACCCGGGTGCGAGCCACCTTCCCCATCCGCTCCGCAGTGGAGGCGGTTGCCCCGGCGTCGTGAGGTGGCGGGGCAAAAGGGCTCTAGTCGGCTATGCCCGTGTTGCGCTGGAGGAAGAACAGCACGGCTGCCACCCGGTGGTTGATGTCGAGTTCCTCGCTCAGCCCGAGCTTCCGGAAGATCGAGTTGATGTGCTTCTCGACGGCCCGTTCGCTGAGGAACAGGGCGTCGCCGATAGCGGCGTTGGTGCGCCCGGTGGCCATCATCTCCAGCACCTCGCCCTCCCGGGGCGTGAGGCCATGGAGGCGGGAGCGGGAGCGGCGGCGCTGCGCCTCGATGAGCCCGTCCACGACCTTCGGGTCCAGTACCGAGCCGCCCCGGGCCACCTCGCGGATGGCCTCGGCCAGCTTGGTGGGCTCCCCCAGCCGCTCCTTGAGCAGGTAGGCCAGCCCTTTCGACCCGTCCCGGAGCAGTTCGAGGGCGTACTCGGGGTCGGCGTACTGGGACAGGATCACGATCCCGATCTCCGGGTGGGTGACCCGGATGACATGGGCGGCGTCTATGCCCTCGGTCTGGTAGGTGGGCGGCATGCGGATGTCGAGCACGACGACGTCCGGAGGGGTTGCCGCGATGGCCACGTGCAGCTCCGCCGGGTCGCCGGCCACGCCCAGGACCTCGATCCCCGGCACCGACGACAGCACGCTGCGGGCGCCCTCGCGCACCAGGTACTCGTCGTCGGCGATCAGGACCTTCACAGTGTCCAGACGGTCCTGGGTCATGCAGCCTCCCCCTCGCTGCCGCAAGTCTACGAACTCGGCGACGGAGAGGGGTGCTGGCACCCCCTTCCAGAAACACCTGACCGCCCCCTTTCCCAGGTCTGGGATGATGTGCGGAGATAAGGGGGTCGCCGGGAGAAGCAGCCGGCCTCGGAGGATGCGCGAAATGAGCACCACCTTGATCGGCACGACCGCGTCGGGCGACGAGGGTGTCGCGCCTGGGCACACGGCCACCGCCCTCCTGCTGGGCGACGCGGCGGCCGGGCACGGCTCGCTGGCGCCCACCGACACACGCCGGCTGGCGCCGCTCCTGCCGGGCGGTGGCGCCGGGCACGGCTCGCTGGCGCCGACGATCAGGCGCGTGCCGGACAGGCCCCGGGTGGCCGCCAAGCTGCTCCTGGAGGACGCCCTCGCCACCCACGTGGCCGCCCTCGGCCACCACCGGCTGAAGCACCGCCGCCTGCGGGCGGTGATCGACCGCCTGGGCCTCGCCGGCCGGCCCCCCCTCACCCTGGCCGAGGCGGGCCGGGTGGCCGGGCTCAGCGGCGAGCGGGTCCGCCAGCTGGAGTCCCGCCTGCGCAAGCAGCAGCTCGACCTCGGCGGCGTCACCGACCTTCCCCAGCTCGACGCCGCCCTCGACCTCGTCTTTCGGGCCATCCCCCTGCCGGCGTCCGGAGTCGCCCGTCTCCTGCTCGAAGCCCGGCTCACGGCCAACGCCTTCAGCGCCGAGAGTCTCCGCTGCGCGGCCGAGCTGCTCGGGCGCGAGCTGCCATTCGTGTTCTCGGGCACCGGCCGGGCCACCGTCCTGCTGCCCAGGGCGGCGGCGGCCGCCCTGGCCCACGCCCCTGCGATCGAGGCCCGGGCCCGGCGCCAGGCCGAGCGGTGCGGCGCCAGCACCCTCGAGGAGCTCGAGCGCGAGCTGGTCGACGGCGATGGCCTCGACGTCAACCGGCGCCAGCTGCGGGTCGTCCTCGAGACCTCCGGCACGGTCGTATGCCTCCAGCAGGGCTGGTTCACGTTCTGCGACGCCCGGTCGTCGGGCCCGTTCGTTCGGGCGTCGCTGCGCATGCTGGCCGTCAGCTCGTCGCTGTCGGTGGATTCGCTGCGCGACGGCCTGCGCCGCCACAACTCGTTCCGCCGTCTGCCGGCCCCGCCGCCGGTGCCCGTGCTCGCCGCGATCTACCGCTTCCACCCGGCTTTCCGCCTCGACGATGCCGAGGTTTCCGCCACCCGACCCGTCGACCCCGACGCGGTGGGCCCACTCAACCGGCGGATGGTCGAGATCCTGCGAGCCTCCCCTGGCGGCGTCCTGCCCCGTTCCCAGCTCCTCGACGCCTGCCACCGGGCGGGCCTCAACCTCACCTCGGTCAACCTCTACACCACCTACTCCGAGTGCCTCGAGCGGGTCGGTCCGGGCCTGTTCGCCGCCCGCGGGTCGGTCGTGGCGCCGCATGCCCGAGCTGTGGTGAAGCGGCGGCCGGCCCGCAGGCTCGAGCCCGTCCACGGGTTCACACCCGACGGCCGGCCCTGGCTGGCGTGGCCCGTCACGCCGGGCGTGTGGGCCAACGGCGTCGTGCACGTCCCCGCCGAGCTGCGGCGGGTGATCGAGGGCCGCCACTTCCCCTGTGTGGACGCCAGCGGCGTCCAGGTGGCCACGGTGGGCATCGACCACCACGGCAACTCCTGGGGCTGGTCGGGCTTCCTGCGCCGGGCCGGCGCCCAGCTGGGCGACGTGGTGCGGGCTGTGTTCGACCCCGAGGCCGGCACCGCCGTGCTCCAGGTCGTCGAAGCCGCCCCGCCCACCGGCTGATCTCCGCCCGCCCGCACCGCCGGGACGCCACGCGGGCAGGATTGGGCCATGGACGACCCCCGCTCGGTCCTCGGCGTGGGCCCCGACGCCACCGATGCCGACGTCCGCCGCGCCCGGCGGCGACTGGCCAAGGCCCTCCACCCCGACCTTCACGCAGGTGGCGCCCGGGCCGACGCCGAGCGGCGGATGGCTCTCGTGAACCAGGCCTTCGACCTCCTGGCGGGCCACGGGCGGGACGAGTCCCCGGCTCCGGCCCGGGTCCCGGCGTCACCGGTGGCGCAGGACGCCGAGGTGTTCGCCGACGCCGCCTTCGCCATCGAGGCACTGCCGGTCGACGCCTTTGAGGCCACCCTGCTGGCGGCGGTGAACCTGGGCGACGTCATCAGGGCCGAGGAGCCGTACCTGCTGGCCGTCCTGCTCGACGACCCCGGTCCTTGCCAGTGCCTGCTCGAGCTGGTGCCGGACGCCGGCGCCACCACCGTGTCGATCGAGATCACTCCGCGACATTTCGGCCACTGCCCCACCGTGCGGGACGTGCGAGACGCCTTCGTGGCCGAGATCGGCCGCCAAACGGCGGGGACCTGACACCAACTACCCTGTTCACGGAGCGGCCGGCGCGGTAGATTTGTGCTGACTACACCGTGTCTCCCCTGGGTGGGCAGACGTGACCCGGCCGTGCCCCGGCCGAGTGAGGAGAACCGACGGATGTCCGACATCACCAAGGTGCTCAGGGATGATCACGCCCGCATAAAGCGGCTGTTCCTCCGCGCCAACCAGTCATCCGAAGACCTCGACATCGCCCTCGACGTCTGCGACGAGCTGATCATCCACTCCACCATCGAGGACGAGGTCTTCTATCCCGCCCTTGCGGAGCTGAACAAGGGCATGGCGGACGACGCCGAGGACGACCACGAGGCCACCAAGGAGCTCATCGCCGAGATCGAGGACCTCGATCCCGACGACCCGGCCGTGCGCACGATGATGATGCAGCTGCAGAAGTCGGTGATGCGCCACGTCGAGAAGGAGGAAAAGGTCCTCTTCCCGATCCTCGAGAAGGGCTATCCCGACACCCTGATGGAGATGGGCAGCGAGGCGTTCCGGATCCGCCAGGAGCTTCTCGGCGCCCGCCCGCCCCGACGCAAGACGATCGGGACGCAGACGGCCAACGTCGGCTGGGCGGCCAAGCGGCGCACGTCCGGCACGTCGAACATGGGCTTCTAGCTCTTCGCACTGCGCCTCTCCGGCCCGGCACACCGAAGGGGGTGCCGGGCCGCTGCGCGCCCGGCCCGAGACCGGGAGCTGACGGACCGGCTGCCCCGTGGGCACGGCGGTGGGGCAGCCCGCTGACGCGACCGGGCCGTCCCGGGTCGCCGTACATTGGAGGCATGCCCGACACTCGCGAACTGGCCTCCGCCATATCCGACCTCGACGAGGGCTACCTCCAGGCGCAGCTCCTCCTGGCCGTCGGACGGGCCAGCAGGGAGGAGCCGCGCCGGGCTGCGTTCTGGCATGCCCTGGCCGGATTGCTCGCCACCGAACAGCAACGCAGGCGCCAGAGCGCGGAACTGACCGGCCCTCCCGCCGCCGACGGGCTCGACGTGGAGACGGCCCTGCGACAGGTGCGCGATGAACTCCGGCTCGACGCGGAGACGCTGGAAGCGCAGTACGCCGACGCCACGGGCGAGTTCCCGACGCCGGCCGGGCAGGCGCCGCTAGTGCAGCCGGACGAGGCGGCGCCGCCCGCGTAGAAGCGCCGCTACCGGCTCCGCGCCCTGGCCGGCGTCGCCACGCCCGGACGGCGGCTCCGGCCGGCGGGGCCCTCGTGGCGCCCATCGGCGCCGGCGCACCCGGCTGAACGGAAATCGCACCCGCCGGGATCTTTTCCGGAGTCTCAGGCCGGGCGGGCGGTGCCCGGGAATGCCGCGCGTAGGGCGGCGTCGACCCGGTCCATCTCACCTTCCAGGCGGGCCACGATCGCTGTCGCAGCGGGAAGGTCGTCGCCGGCGGCGGCGACCTCGAGCTGGGCGGCGATGGCGGCTAGGCCGGTGGCGGCCAGGTTGGCGCTGCTGCCCTTGAGGCTGTGGGCCACCCGCTTCACTCCCGCCGTGTCCTCGCCGTCAACAGCGGCCCGCAGCTCACCGACCCGGTCGCGGGCCGTATCGAGGAACAGCTGTACCAGTTCGTCCACTGCGCCGGCACGGCCGCCGCGCTCCAGTTGGCGGAGCCCGGCCAGGATGTCGGCGTCGAGCACCGCATCGACCGCGACCCGCTCGGGCGCTGCCAAAGGCTCGGGCGCCGGTTCGGGCGTCGAGATGCCGGTCCTGTCCACCCACCGGGCCAGAACGGCGCCCAGCTCGGCCATCTTCACCGGCTTGGTGACGAACTCGTCCATGCCGGCGGCGAGTGCCCGCTCCTCGTCGCCCTCCATGGCGCCCGCCGTCATGGCGATGATGGGCGTGCGCCGCCCGCCCTCCTGGCGGCGCCGGATCTCCGCGGTGGCCTCGTACCCGTCCATCTCCGGCATCTGGCAATCCATCAGGATGAGGGCGTACGGCACCCGCCCGATGGCGTCGACCGCCTCGAGCCCGTTGGCGGCCACGTCGACGCGGTAGCCAATGCGTTCGAGCATGCCGGCCGCCACCTTCTGGTTGACGATGTTGTCCTCGACCACCAGGACATGGGCGCGCGACTTGCCCCGCACGTCCGCCACCGTCGCCACGGTCACCACACGGCCGCCGTCTGGGTCCTCCGGAAGACCGGTGACGGTCACCAGCGCGTCGTAAAGGGCGGACTGGCGGATCGGCTTGGTGAGGAACGCGTCGATCTCCGACCCGGCAGCAGACTGGGCGCTGCCCCACCGGCCCGACGACGTGAGCAGGACCAACTTGGTGGACGACACCGTGGGGTCGGCGCGGATCGCCCGGGCCAGCTCCAGGCCGTCCATGCCGGGCATGTGGTAGTCGAGGATGGCCAGCTCGAACGGGTCCGACCGGGCGGCGGCCGCCCGCAGCAGGGCGAGGGCCTCATCGCCGGCATCGGTGGCCGTCGGGCGCATGTGCCAGGCGGCCAGGCTCTGCTCCAGGATCGTGCGGTTGGTGGCGTTGTCGTCCACCACGAGGGCGCCGAGCCCGTCGAGGCCGGGCGGGTCGCCGCGCAGGCCTTCCACCGGCGCCGACGCCCGCTCCAGGCGGGCCGTGAACCAGAAGGTGGAGCCCTGCCCGGCCACACTCTCCACCCCGATGTGCCCACCCATCAGTTCCACCAGCTGCTTGCAGATGGCGAGCCCCAGGCCGGTGCCGCCGTAGCGCCTGGTGGTCGACGCGTCGGCCTGGGAGAAGGTCCGGAACAGCCGGGCCTGCTCCTCGGGCCCGATGCCGATGCCGGTGTCGAGGACCTCGAAGCGCACGAGGGCCGGGTCGTGGGGGTCGAGGCCGACACGGACGACCACCTCCCCCCGATCGGTGAACTTCACGGCGTTGCCGACCAGGTTCAGCAGGATCTGGCGCAGCCGTCCAGGGTCGCCCCGCACATCGAGCGGTACGTCGGGGCGCACAAGCACAGCCAGCTCCAAGCCCTTGCCGTGGGCCTGCTCGGCCACCAGCTCAGTGGCTCCCTCCACAGTGCTCCGGAGGTCGAAGTCGAGCTCCTCGAGGTCCATGCGGCCCGCCTCGATCTTGGAGAAGTCGAGGATGTCGTTGATGACGGTGAGCAGCGCCTCCCCCGACGACCGGGCCATTTCGGCGTACTGGCGCTGCTCGGCGGTCATGTCCGTGTCGAGCAACAGGCCGGTCATCCCGATGACCCCGTTGAGGGGCGTGCGTATCTCGTGGCTCATGTTGGCCACGAACTCCGACTTGAGCCGGGAGGCGTCCACGGCCTGCTCGTGGGCCACCACCAGCTCTTCGGCCATCCGCTTTGCCACCGTGATGTCGGTGAAGTAGGAGAGCCGCATCCCCCGACCGCCGCCGACGCCGTCCTCCACCGTGCCGACCGCCCGCACCCACCGGTGGTCGCCGGTGCCGCTCCGCAGCCGGAACTCGTGCCCGTCGCCGTCGGTGGCGAGCCGTCCCGCCGCTTCGAGGAGGGCCGGGCGGTCGTCAGGATGGGTGCGGGACGAGAAGAAGCCGCTCTGGCCGACGATCTCGGTGGGCCGGTACCCGAAGATGGACTCGACATTGGCGCTCACGTACGTGACGACCCCGTCGTCGACACGCGACTGCACCACCACGACCGGGCTGGCGGTGATCACATAGTCGAGAAACGCCCGCGCCTGTCTGAGGCTGGCCGACCGGTCGGCCAGCAGGAAGCTCGCCTCGGCCAGGTCACGGCCCAGCCGGCCCACTTCATCGTCACCGGTGGGCAACTCGGCGAGGGGCCGCCCGTCACGGATGGCCAGGGCCGAACGGCCCAGGAGCTCCACCCGTCGGGCCACGCCCTTGGCGAACAGGCTGGAGGCGACCAGGCCCCCTCCCAGGCCGAGGGCCACCACCCCGCCCATGGCCACGCGGAGCCACTGCGAGAAGCGGTCCTCCCGTTCGATCCGCTCGGTGAGGCGCTCCGTTGCCGTCGCGTCCATCCGGGCGAGGGACTCGCGGGCGGCGTCGGTCGACGACTTGCTCAGGCGCACCAGGCTGACCAGTTGCGCAGGCGTGAGCTGGCCGCCCTGGACCAGGGGCTGCAGGCTGGCGATGTCGTCCCGGGTCAACTCTTCGACCCGCCTGGCCTGCTGCTCCTGCACGGCGTTACCCGCCACCAGCTCGCGGAGCCTGGCCATGTCGCCGGCGAGGGTCGCCATCGCTGCCCGGAACGGCTCCAGAAACTCCTCCTGGCGGGTGATGGCATAGCCGCGGGCGCCCGTCTCGGCGTTGACCAGATCGAGGGTCACCGCTGCGATCTGACGGCGGACGGCGAAGCTCTCGTCGACCAGCTGGCGGTTGTGTTCCTCCTGGAGCTGGAGACCGAGAAACACCGCGGACACGAGTAGGAGCGCGCCGACGGGGATGGCGACGACGACGAGGCCCTTGGTGCGTAGGCGCAGATCCACCCACCGCGCACCAGGCCCGCCGCCTCCCGTCGGTACGTCCGACACCCGTTCCGTCCTCCCCTTGCCGCCGGCTGGGCGTGCCACCCGGATCGTGCGATCAGGGGCTTCAGTCGTTTGCAGGTAGTTCGCGGGACCGGCGGTCCCGGTCCGTCCTGGTCATAGCGTAAATGACCCGTTCGCATAGTGGCCGCAGGTCGGCAGGCGCAGGCTGCGAGAAGCCGGGTCCCGGCGGACCGGGTCGCCCTCAGTCGCCGAACTCGCTGCGCACATCGGGCGGCGTGAGGGCGGACACATAGTGGTGGGGCAGATGGTCGTGCAACGACGCTCCGGTGTGGACCTTGGTGAGCCACGGGACCTGGCGGCTCACGAAGGCGAGGGGTGCGAAGGCCAGTTCCAGCAAGTTGCTGATCTGCGTCCTCGGCTTGGCGCTCGGCATCCACGTGCGCGGCATCGCCCGTGCGTCGCAGCGGTACTCCCGGCCGAAGTGAGCGAAGTCACCGGTGGCGCGGGGAGGAAGGCGCGTCACCACGTCGTTGCCGTAGACGTACCGAATGACATTGCGGCCGAGGAAGGGGTGGCGATCGCTGACGGCGGCCAGTTCCGTTGAACCGACGATCGGCTGGCCGAAGGTGTAGACGGCGCGCAGCCTGGCGGCCAGCTCGGCGTACTCGGGCTCCGAGACCACCATGAGCCCGAGGAGGGCGCCCAGGGCGCCGCCCAGGCTGTGACCGGTGATGTAGAGCGCCTCGCACCGGTGCTCGAGCCTGGCGCCGCCGGGTAGGACGGAGCGGCCATCGAGCGCCGCCCGCAGGGTGGCCGCGACTTCGAACCGCGTGGCCCGCACATTGCGGTAGAAGCCGCCGTGGACGTCGAACGAACCGTCGGACCCCGGGAACGGCAGGGCCACCTTCTCCGGGTTGATATCGATGTCGGTGAGCCAGTTGACGATGTTGGCCGGCTCGGTGCCGCGGTACGAGACGATCACCACGCGCCCGTCGCCGCTTTGCACCACGAACACCGTCGATCGGATGAACATGGCGTCGACGGTGGTGGACATCTGGACGCAGTGGTTCTCGTCGAGACCCATCCTGGCCATGATCGTGGCCAGCGTTGCGGCATCCGAGTACGAGTAGCCGGAACACGTGGCGAGGGCGTGGGCCACCGTCGCGTCAGGATGCTCGGTGGCCGCCAGCATGCGGTCGGCCAGGTCGTGGTACACCGGGAACGACGGTGTCAAAGTCGCCTTGAACGGCCGGAGTACCTCCCTGCTGGGCGCCGTGCAATGCGCGATCAACACAGTCGGACCGTCCTGTTCCGGGAAGCCAGAAACGTACCCCAGGGGCTTCCTTGGCGGGCTGCCAACCCCGGCCGAATCGGGTGCATCACCGACCCGGCCCGTCCCTCCGTATGACGAAACCTAGTCACAGAGGAGGAGTCACCCATGTTGTGGGATCGAGAACCGGTGCTGATCGCATCGCTGGTCCGGGCGGCGGTCGTGCTGGTGTCCGCCTTCGGGCTCAAGCTGGACCCGGCACAGATCGGCGCCATGGTCCTGTTCACGGAGGCCGCCCTCGGCGTCGTCGTGCGCAAGACCGTCACGTCGCCGGCCACCTCGGCCGGCTTCACCGCCGGCAGTCCGGCTGGTCTGGCGTCGGCGGGCCGGCCATGAGCGCGAACGTGAGAATCGCGCGCGGGTCCGCCGTGGCACACCTGCCGGGCGTCGACCTTACCTGCTCGGCCGAGGTGGCCGGCATCATCGCCTTCTTCGAGGCGAGCGGCGTCCCGGGCCGGGTCACCTCCACGGCCCGTCCGGGAGCCATGACCAGGGCAGGGCGCCTCTCCAGGCACAGCCGCAATCTGGCCGTGGACTTCGCCGGCCCGGTGCCGGGCCTCGACACCGATGCGATGGCCGCCATCTTCGAGGTGTTCGCGCCGATCGCCGGGAGCCTCAACGAGCTCATCTACGCCGGCCCCCAGGCCACGCGCAACGTCAAGGCGGGGCGCTGGGTGGGGCGGTACGCGGAGGCCCTCCACCACAACCACGTCCACGTCGCCGTGGACCCGGACGTCATCCTCGGCGCCATCAGCTCGCCCGAGGCCGTGATCACCGACGAGATCGTCGACAACAACGAGGAGCGTGAGGACATGGCTGATCCGGTGGATGCAATCGTCTCGCCGCAGGGCGGGGTGTGGGTGCTCACCCGCGACGGGGGCGTGCGCACGTACGACCCGACCGAGGCGACACCTTTTCTTGGCTCGTATCCCGGGCTCCCGTCCGAGGCGAAGCAGGGCGGCGAGCGGACCTTCATCGACATCAGGTCCAACCAGCGCGGCGGCTACGACCTTGTGTCGTCGGGAGGCGAGCTCTTCTCCTTCCCGGTCCCGTAGCAGCGAGTACGTCCACTCGGCCCGACATCGGGTCGAGGCGATCGGGTGGCGACGATCGGCGACGAGAAGGCCCTCGTCGCCGGTCGCCATCTCCATGGTGACCGACGAGGGCGGTCTCGCTGACGGCACAGGCGACGCCGGCTCCGCTGAGGTCATCGCACGTTGACCGTGCGCTCCCAGATGGCGTCGACAATGATACCAACAGGCGCTCGCGATCCACAGGACCACTGCTCGTCAGCGCCACGAACCACAGGAGGATCGCCGCCTCGGCGCCGAAGGCGGGCAGCGCGTAGAGCGGGGAGCCGTGGTCGGCGCCACCCACGTAGAACGACATGGGTATGGCGCCGGCCAGCACGACGCTGACCTGGCCTGCTCGCCGCCCCCATGAAGGGAGCGCCCCAGCCTTGCGCAGCGGTGAGGAGAGCGCGGCCAGCGCGGCAGAGAACGTGATCAATGAAAGCGTGAGCAGATTGTCCTGCACCCAGTCGAGGGAGTCGGCCAACACGGCCACGGCGCGGCTGGAACCGTCGAGCGGCAGGAGTTCCTCCGCTGTCACCCCGACGGCGACCGCGACCACGCCCGACACCGCGCTCAATGCACCGCCGAGGAGGGCCAGGGCAGTCGCGATACGGGTCTGGAGCAGGTCGGCGTCGAGGAGGCGGGGCAGGGCGATGCCCAGGACAACCATGGGGAACAGCAGGAGTATCCGGGCCCAGGCCCCGCCCATCAGGAGCGAGCGGTGCGCCTGGAAGACCTCAAGGGGCGTCACCGCACGGCGATCTTGACGGTGCGAGCCTGTTTTATCCGGCCTGAGTCCCCTGGGAAGGGCCCGGAGCCCAGTGGGTACAACCGGACGTCGGGGACCACCGACGCCGGATGCTCCTCGAGGGCAGTCCGGAAGTCGGCGTTGGAGCGCCGGATGCGCTCGGTGATCCGCTCGGCGAACCTGGCCCGCAGCGCCTCGTCGGTGCTGCCCCGGACCTCGAAGGAGAACGATGGGCGCACACCGCCGTCGGGCCCGTCGAGCAGCCCGATGCAGAACGAGTTGGTGACCGTGGCCAGTTCCGGTTCGTCGTAGAGCGCCTGCTCGACGTCCTCGGGGTAGATGTTGGCGCCCATGACGCTCACCGTCGAATCCTTCCGGCCGTAGATCCACAGGAAGGGCAGGCGTACGGGCTGGGCCTCGAAGAACTCCCGCGGATCGCGACCGACGGCGCGGATGCGTGCTTCGACCTCGGCGAAGGTGGCGACGCCGCCCGCGTCGTGCACGTTGTAGCGGATGCGGGGGGAGAGCAGCTCCAGCCGGCAGATCGTGAACACGAGCTCGCCGCGCTCGTTGGTCTCCACGAAGTGGCTCAGTGGGTTGTAATGGAACACCATCGGCAGCCTCGGGTCGTCGCCGAAGAGGGCGGTGCGCAGCTCGGCGTCGGTGCGGGCCGCTCGGCGGATGGCCACAGTGGCCGGCGTCTCGCCTGCGATCCCTATCTCCAGGTCCGTGGCGCCGAAACCGCTGTGGACCGGTTCGAACCGGTCCGACAGGTAGTCGCGCAGGCCCTCGGACATGCCCTCGCCCCCTACCAAGCCCATGAGCCGGTACTTCTCGAGGGGGAACGAGCGCTCGACGGCGGTGTCGACGAGGAGCTTGAGGAACGGCGGGTAGCCACAGATGAGGTACTTCCGACCCGAGCCGAGGAAGTCGAGGGTGTGCAGGATCTTGTCGATGTCCGGGCCCGTGTTCTTCACCACACCGTTGCGCTGAAGGGCGATACCCATGTTGACCCCTGTCGCCCACGCTCCCATCGAAAAGGCGTTGATCGTGAAGAACGGCTCGTCACCGAAGCAGTAGCGGGCGAAATGGCTGACGAAGGTGTGGCTGGTGAGCCGCTCGTCGATCGACCGCACCCAGTTGTAGGGGATGCCGGTCGACCCGGAGGACTCGTCGATGGCCACCTTGCTCGTCGGCAGCGAGCCGCCGACGCAGCGCTCGTCAAGGCTGAAGCGTCGGATGTAGTTGTCCTTGTCGGTCTCGGGTAGACGAAGCGCGCCGATGTCTGCATCGGTCACACCCGCGTCGGCCAGGAACCGCCGGTGGGCCGGTACCCGCCGGCGGGCCTCGAATGCCGCCCGCACCGCCCGCCACCGGCCCAGGTCGGCGACGAGGTGGGGTGGGGCATGCTTCACGGTCCACATGAAGGCGTCGAAGCTGCGGCCCATCATCCCGAGGAGGGGATCGACGGGGCGCAGAACGTCGCGCAGCGGCCAACGGTCGGGCCTCATGACGCCGCCTCGCCGGCGCCGCGAGTGGAGAACGGGAGCACGACGTTGCGCCACGCATCCCCGTCCTCCTCGGCCCGCCACTCACCGATGGTGTGGCCGGCGTCGTCGGCGTGGAGCAGGCGGACGAACGCCGCCCGCGCCACCCCCGGTTTCACCATCCACTTCACCGCGGCGACGTGCTCGTCGCCCCCGGCGAAGCGCATCATCTCGGCCCGGGTGTCCCAGAGGGAGAAGTTGCCGATCGTGAACGGGAACCTGTACCAGATGAAGTGGCCCTGGCAAGGGGGGTAGCCCTCAATCCGCCCCGGGGCCGGTTCGGACGGCCCAGCTTCATAGCTCGACGTAGACGCCGGCATCGCGCCCCCTTCCTCGACAAGCGGCATGCGATGCGTCGGCGGGGATCGACATCACGAAATCGCGTTGGAGTGACTGGCACCACGCTCCTGCCCATGACCATCCGTCGAGTGACCGCCGCTCCTCGATGGGAGCGAGGTTGCGGTGGTACGTCCCGATGGGCGCCGACGGGCCACGGCTCTTTGACAATCGGACGACCACGCGACTACGTTCCGAATCGTCGGAGTTCCAGCGCCGTTCCTTCACGGAGCCAGGGCCTCGCACGGATCTCGTCACCCGGGACCCCGGGGACACCCGCGGTTGTAACGACCGGTGTGTCACGGTGGCCTCCAGCGCGGGGATCGGGCCGGGGCGCATCGCGGTTTCGATCAACGACTTCGGGCGAAGGCGCTCGTGCCGGCGCTACGAGCCGAGGTCAGCGCCGACCGAGGCGCAGAAGTCCTCGTGGAGATGGCTGGTTCGCACCCCGCCGCCCCGATCGCCCTGCGCCGGGCACCGCGCCTGCTCCAGGCGGCACATTCCGTGCGCCCAACCCACCTCACGGCTGCTGCCGTCGAAGCGAGCCATATCGCTGACGCTCGCTCGTCGCCCGCCGCGCTCGCCGCCGGGCACGCGACGGGCGACCTCGGGCCCAGACGTTGACCAGGCGCCACGACCTGCCCCCCCGGGTGCGCTGGCTCCGCCAGTCGACCGGGCGGCGACCGTCGAGCGCGGCACTCTCCGCTCCATCCCCGGTCACCGACGAGCATCAACCGGTCCCGCCAGTGCCGAGACAGGGCACCCTCGACCGCTGATCCCAGGAACTGCTCGACGATCTCGCAGAGGGCGGGGCGGAACCCGAGGTCAACACGCGAAGGACCGTCTAACCGGGCGGGCACGCGAACGACAACGGTAGGAACATGCAGGTCAGGCGGGGTGCGCGGACATCGGCGGACGGTCCCGAATGAGTGCGACCGCGGGATGGACGCGGGATTGAATTGCTCCCGGACCCGGCCGGAATGCAGCGGTACTCTGATGTTGTGACCGACGCTGCACAGCGAAGCGAGCGCGAGCTGTCAGAGCCTGACCGCGCCCGCCTCGAACGAGCGCTTTGCGAGTTGGCGGGTGCTGTCAGGGCGTACGAGGAGTTCCTCGGCGGTGAGCTGCAGCCTGATCAGCCCGTCCCTGTGCACGACCTGACGGAGATGCGCTCGGCCCAGCAGGCTGTCGAGGCGGCCGAGCGTCATCTCTGGCACCTGCGAGAGGAACTCCTCGGCTGGGTCCGGCCAACGTGGGCACCCAGCGCGGCCCTGACTGCAGACTGGTTCTCGGACGAGGACGCTGTCTACGACGACTTGCCCGAGACGACCGCCTCGTAGGTGCCGGGTCCTGCCCGGGGCGACATCGTGCTCGTCCCGTTCCCCTGCTCGGATCTCCGCGGGATGAAGCGACGCCCGGCCTGTGTAGTCTCGGCTGACGCCTACCAGCGGGGACCCGACGTCATCGTCGCGATGGTCACCAGTCAGGTGGGTCGCCGGCAGGAACCCGGCCTTGGCGACGTGGTCGTTGCAGACTGGCAGGCAGCCGGGCTGCGGGCACCCTCCACGGTGCGCGCCGGACGCCTCCTCGTCCTCGAGCAACGCCTCCTCGGCTCGACCCTCGGGCGGCTCTCAGTAATCTCGTTGACCGACGTCGATGGCGCACTCCGCACCGTCTTCGGGCTGCGCTGATTCCGCCCGCCATTATCGCTTTGCGATAATGGCAAGTCTGTGTGGTCCTCCGGGGGTTCCCGTCAAGCCACGCAGCGACGCTGACTGCTCGGATGCCAGGCCTCGACGAACGCCGCCTGAACGTGTTGGTCCAGGCCCAGCAGGTCGTCGGCATGGGCCGCATCGTCACCGGCCCGAAGTCGGACGCCGGCCAGCGGACGGTCAGCCTGCCCACGGTGGCGGTGGAGGCGCTGGACAAGCACCGGACGAGCCACGGCCAGGCAGGCGAGGAAGGCGTGCTGTTCACCGGCCCGCGGGGTGAGCCGATCACCAGGGCGCTGCTGTCGAGGGAATGGCAGGCGGCCCCGTGCGGCGGCCTGCGCCCCCGTTGGTCTCCGCGTCCACGACCTCCGCCACGTCGAGAAGCTGATTCGTGAAGCGATCGAGTTCCACATCGAGGGCATGCGCGAGGCCGGCGAGCCCGTGCCGGCGCCGACCGCAACCGGTACGACGATCGTCGAGGTTCCTTCTCATCGCTGACGCTGGGTCAGAGTCGGGCTGGAGCTTCCCAGAGTCACCTGAGCTCGGCGTCTTCGTCACGCGTCACCGTCTGGGAGGGACGCGAGGCACTCCTGCGTGTACACCACGACGGCGACGGCGACTGGATCTTCTCAGGCACGACCGAGCCCGGGGACAGAGATGACGACGACCTCCTGCTCCTGCACCTGTCGCACGTGATCCAACGCTTTCCGGAGGTCGACACCGTCGCCAAGCTCTCGCACGACGGGCACGTCCACCTGGAATCGCCTACGCAGCCATTCGTCCCGGAGACCGAGTAGCCGGTTCCCGTGTCAAGCCCCGGTCGCGGGATGGCGTCCGGGCGAGCCAGCGAGTCAAAAGCGAGTACACCGCCCCTGAACTGCGACGATTCCTTGGAGGCGGCGACCGGAATCGAACCGGTGTACTGGGCAAGAAGGGCCGACAGTGAACCAGGTACAAGGCCCACCTCTGCCCACGGTCGTGGAACTCGTCGGATTGCGCACGAGCCCATAGGGGGCTCGCAGTTGAGTTCGCTCACGCCTCCGCGGGGTCCGCCCGGGCCAGTCCGGCTACGCCGTCGAAGATCGAGTCCTCGCTGGCGAGCGGCGACTGGCAGCCATCGCAACGGCGGCAACCCACCGGTCCGCCTCGTGGTCCTTCGCTCCGAGCCCGTGGCCAGTTCGGACGGCCCAGCTTCGTAGGTCGACGTAGGCGTCGGTAACCTCGTCGAGGGGCGGCATGACGCCCGTGCGGGCGATGAGTTGGTCGAGTACGCCGCGTCGCCGCGCACCCCAACCGGCGACCTCTGCCCCGAAGCGCATTTCGGCGACGACGGTGAACGGCAGGATCCAGACTGCTTGCTCGAGGAGCGGCTGCCACCGTGCCTTGCGGGGGGAGTAGCGCAGTCCGAGCCAGGCGCTGGCGATCATCGTGTCGACGACAACCGCCGATGCGATCACTCAGGTGCCCTCAAGGATCCCGAAGAACTCGTCCTCGTCGTCGGCGGTCAGGTCATCGATCGCGAAGCGACGAAGGTCCCCCATCGGCTCGACGCCCCGAAGAACGTCCGCGATGTTTGGCGGCCGGTTCGGACCCGTGTCGCGGCTGGCAGGATTGTCCGACATGGCCCTCCTTCTTGTATGGCGTGACCAGCCCAGCGTACTGCTCCCGCCTCTGCGGAAAGCTACGAGTCGCCAGTCCCTTGCGGCCACTGCCCCGACGAGAGTACGCATCGGCAAACTCGGCAGCGCCCATTATGGCAAACTCGGCAGTGCCCATTATGGAGCCATGCGAGGCGGAGTAGCGGAGGGTCCGGACGGCCTGGCCACGTCCCGAGCTGGAACGGTTGCGGGACGAGAACGCCAGGCTGCGCTCGATGTTGGGCCTGACCAGCGGCAGGCAGACGGTCACATGATCGCCTTGTCGCCGATGCTCGTACCCGGGCCCGATTCCCCGAGTCGACGCCTCGCCCGACTACCGCTTGGCGTAGTCGGCGACGCCTTGCCAGTCGATGACCACGCACGCCTCGTCGCCGACGATCCAGGCGTCGTGACCGGGCGGGCAGATCATGAAGTCGCCGGGGCCGTACTCGGCCTCCTCGCCGTCGTCCAGGACGACCTTCATCCGTCCCGACACGAAGTAACCCATGTGGGCTGCCTGGCAACTGTCCGTCTTGGCGATCGGCTTGACATGCTTGGACCACTGCCAGCCAGGCTCGAAGATGGCCCGGCCAACCGGGCCGCCTTCCAGGTTGACCAACTGGAGCTTGCCCTTGCCGTCTTCGAACGGTCGTGTTTCCTCGGGCGAATCGAGGCTCTTGCGGACTAGACCGGCCATGGCCGTGCCTCCTGGGTGTGGTGGAGGCTGCCGAGTATTACCGACAAACGCCTCGGCTGCTGAGCGGATGGCCGCGGCAGGACGTTGGCGGTGAGGGTCGAGCTTCTCAGCGGGCACCGAAGTACGTCACCCGGTGCCGCTGCCGCCCGCGGCGGACGAAGCCGGTGGCCGCCCACCCGTACCGGGCCCGCCGTCCAGGTGGCCCTGGAGAAGTTCTTCCCGTCGCGTGGGTGAGAAGCGTCCCCACGAGGTCACACCCGTGGCCGCCGAACTGGGCGCCGGCGACCGGGCTCCGCTCCCGGTGGGCGAGGCGCACTTGGTCCCAGTACCGGCCGACGTCGGCGGACCGACGAGGGCGGCGCCCCGCGGACCCTCGAGGTGGCGAGACGGCTGGAGCGGGGTGCCCTGCTAACGGACATACGGTTTGCGAGGTGCTCATGGAGAGCACCTACAACGACCGCGACCACCGGCAAACCCGAGCGAAGGCGGAGCTCTCACGAGTCGACCGCCAGTTGAAGCTCCTCCGAGGTGAGGTCGCTTCGCTGGAGGAACACCGCGCCAGGGTTCTCGACAGTCTGCACGAGTGAGGTTCTGCCTGCCGCCGCTCGTTCCCAACACCAATTTGCTGCACGCGCTCGGCTGACTCCGGCCACTGGCCGATACGGTCGAGGTCGCCCAGCCACGCAGGCCCGCCCAGCGCGCACCGTGCGGCCGAGGTGGCGGTGAAGGCGGGGTCCCACGGGGCGACCAGAGCCAGACCAGCGCTGCCGTCTCCCCATAGCGGCCAACCGGTTCCCGTCGCGTGCGGGCACGCTACCGATCCAGGGGTGGCAGCATCGGCACATGGGAGCGGGCGCGGACGACGTGATCGAGCGGCTGGGACTCGAACCCCACCCGGAGGGCGGCCACTTCCGGGAGACGTGGCGCCACGAGCCCGACGGCGGCGGCCGGGGGGCCGGCACGGCGATCTACTTCCTGCTGCGGGCCGGCGAGCGGTCGCACTGGCACCGGGTGGATGCCGACGAGCTATGGCTCTTCCACGCCGGCGCTCCCCTCCTGCTCCAGACCTCGCCGGACGACGCCACCCCGCCCACCGGCACCCGCCTGGGCGCCGACCTCGACGGCGGCGAGGAACCCCAGCGTCGCGTGCAGCGCGGGTGGTGGCAGTCGGCGTCCTCACTCGGGGACTGGACACTGGTGACCTGCACGGTGTCACCCGCCTTCGAGTTCAGCGGCTTCGAGCTGGCCGGCCCCGGCTTCGAGCCGGGCGCCGCTCCGGCAGGCTGACCGTGGACGCATCGGTGGGCCCGCGCCGGCACGTGGTGGAGCGTGGACTGACAGCCGCCGCCATCGCCGCCTTGACCAGGGGGGCGTTGGGTGAGCTGCCGTTCGAGGCGCTGGGACCGGTGAAGGCGCTGCTCAAGCGGTTCTTCTCGGCCCAGGACTGGGGTCCCGCCGACCACGACGCGCTGGCCGACGCAGTCGGACCGGGCACGGGATGGTGGACCGAGACGCTGGACGACGGCCTGGTCCTGGCCTTCGGCTGGGAAGGGCCCCGGTTCGGGATGCGGGTGGAGGCTACGGGAACGGGCGAGGCAGTGGCCGCGGCCGCCGGTTTTGGTCGCGCAGACCTGGAGGCCACCTTCGACGGCCCGATCGCGCCGGAGGCCACGCCGAACCCGCGCAGCCTCGTCTTCCGTACCGGCGCCCTGCACGACGGCGACAGCCGCTCCTACCGCTCGGCCGAGGAAGCCGCCGATGATCCGCGCGTGGCCCGCCTCTTCGACCGTTTCCCCGACCTCGCCACCGCCCTGGTGGCACGCGACTTCGTCGCCCTCACGTTGCGCCGGGCCGACCGCTGGGAGGCACTGCTGGCGGCGGTGCTGGCGGCCGTCACGGACGAGTTCGCGGACGCCGGCCCGGCCCGGAGCCCGACGCCCGGGCCGCCGAGCGGCGTGACCGGTGCGGCGGTGCAGGCGGCCGGCGCGGCCAGTCCCTCGGGCGAACGGCGGGAGACCCGCCTGGACCGGGCGTGGCGCGAGATGGGCGGCCTGCGGGCGGGCGACACCGCCGACCTCGACCTGATCGTCGCAGCCTCCACTGACGACGATGCCGGGCGGCGCCAGGTGGCCGCCGGCCTGGTGGGCGGCGGCCCGGCCGAGACCGCGCGGCTCGTGTGGGGGACGCTCGTGACCGACTCCAGCCGTTCGGTGCGGCGGGTCGCCGTGGACGCAGTGGTGGACGCCGGAAAGGCGGACCTGCGCCCGTTGCTGGAGCAGTCCCTCGGCGACGGCGATGCCTGGGTGCGCTGGAAGGCCTTGCGCGGTCTGGCGGAGCTGGGGGCGACGGCCAGCCGATCGGCCATCGCTGCGATGGCCGACGACCCCGACTTCCGAGTCCGCCTGGAGGCGCAGGCCGCACTCCGGACGCCGTCGTGACGTGTCTCATGAGGCCGACAGGGTCGCTGGCTGCAGGGGTGCCATGGCACCGGCTCGGGGGCGGGCCCAGCCGCTCCTCGGGCCCGCGACTGGGTCCCCACCCCGGGGTCCGACACAGCGCACCGACGATCAAGCAGGCTCGGCACCAGGATCCCGACACCGTCTGGCGGGCCACGCCGTTGCGTCGGGTCACGTAGGCGACGGTGGCGCCGTCGAGCACCTCGCACACTGCCTTGTAGCGCTGCTCCACCAGTCCCAACTCCACGAGCACGGGCAGCCTCCTTCGAATCTGCGGGCGCGAACGACCACAGCGAAGAAGGTGGCGACCGGCGGGTGGTGGACCCTCGTCACGAGCGCGAGGGTCCTGCAGGTGCCGGAGCCAGTGTCACCCAGGTACCGGCGCCGCGTCCGGGGAGTGTCAGGCAGGTACCGGAGCCACGGTGTCCACTATGAACCCGGGACCGCACACCGCACACCAGCCGGTCACCGCCACAGCAATTGCATGGCTATGTCGGCGTTCTGGCATCCAACGCCGAATATGCCCTGACCAGGGCTTTTCTCGAGGCGGCGCCGGGAATCGAACCCGGGTAGAGGGCTTTGCAGGCCCTTGCCTAAACCACTCGGCCACGCCGCCAGGCGTCGGCACAGCCTAGTTGTCACTCGGGGACGATCCGATGCCAGATGCTCCCATGGTGTCATCCCACCGGGCCGCTCGAGCACGGCCATCGCCAATGGGGATCAGGACGCCGGCTGACGGGGGGACTTGAGCGATGGGACAGACGGCCACGTCGTTCGGCGCGCTGGCACCGGCGAGGAGTGCGGTCAACGCCCTGCCGTGACCCTCGAGAAGGGCGTCCGGCCGACCCCCGGTCACGACGACTCCACGAAGCGGCTCGGGCCCGATCTACCCGAGCGACTTCGATCCGGGTGGCAACGTCGGGTTCATGATCGGCTCCCCGTCGACGCCACCGATGTGAGCGGTCGGGGCATGGTTACGATGATCGGGCTCGCCATCATGCTCGTGGGCATGGTGCTGCTGGCCGGAAGAGCCTAGGTTCAGCACCGGGCTGATCGTGCGACGGGAGCAGATGCCCGGGGGTCGGCGACGACGCCGGCCCCCGTCGTCCCCAATGCGCCTACGGCTTCTTGAGGATCGACGACCACAGCGAGGTGCGCCCGAGGTAGGCGGACTGCGACGAGGCACCGACGGTGTTGTAGGCGCCTTCGTAGCCAGGGGAGCACACACCGTCCGGGAAGCAGAACTGCACCGCCGCTTCGAGCTGTGTCCCCTCGTGCCACTCGTTGTAGCTGGTGATGCTCACGATGTCGGCCCGCGCGTCGATAGCCCCGGTCCAGGTGGCGTCGTAGCGGGCGCCGCCGTCCCTGGCGACCAGTTGGGCGTCACCCGACTTGGTGCGGTTGGCCACGTAACCGGGGGACGGCGACGGCGAGCACAACAGGTTTGCCTGGCGGGCGGACGCACAGATGGTGGCGAAGTCGGACGGTGTGTATCGAACGGCGTCGTAGGTGTAGATGCCGTCGAGGCCGGCCGCCTGGGCGAAGGAGGCGAACGCCCCGGACCGGTAGGCCGTGGGGTTGGTCCCGTTGCCCATCAACCGGATGTCGGCGGCCATGCGGCTGCGGGCGGCAGCCAGGTCGGTAGCCGGAAGGCCCTGGATGCTGTAGAGCCAGAAGTCGCGCACACCAAGCGAACGGAGGTAGCCGACGTCCTGCTCGATGGTCGCCACTGTGCGCCCCACGTAGGGCTCGATGTGGACGGCCACGCGCACGCCCCGGGAGGCAGCCGCCGCCAGCACCGCCTCGAGGCCCCTGTCCTCGAACGAGCCTCGTCCCCACCACGACGTCACGACCAGGTCGACGCCGGCCGCGCTGATCTCTGCCATCTGGGAACTGAGCACGTTGGGGTCGGAGCTGCTGTAGAGGCCCCGCGCCGGGGCGAAGTTGGCAGCGAAGTCGGCGGGCGGCATGTGGCCGTTGCCCTCCCAGTGCCGCCACTCACCGTCCCGATCCGGCCGTCCGTACCAGGGGTAGAAGAAGATGGCGACCTCGGGGGTGGTACGCACCGGCGGCGCTACCACGCCGACAATGGGCGCCGTCAGCTTCTGCCCACCGGCGCTGCCTTCGAAGGTGGCGTCGCCGAAGCTGAAGACCCCACCGTCGGACGCCACCATCATGTACCCCTCGCCCCTGGGCGTGGACGCAATGGCGACGATCGGCTTGTTGAGAGGGGTCGCCCCCATCGAGCCTTTGAACCGTGCGTCGCCGAAGGCGAAGATGCCGCCGTCGGAGGCAACCTGCCAGTAGCCCCGTCCGGAGGGCGTGGTGGCCATGCCCACGATGGGCTTGTTGAGCCTGATGGCGCCGGATGAGCCCCGAAAGACGGCATCGCCGAAGGAGAACACTCCCCCGTCGCTGGCCACCAGCCAGTAGCCCCGCCCGGTGGGTGTGGCCGCCATGGCGACGATCGGCCGGTTCAGGGTGATGGCCCCGGTCGACCCACGGAAGGTGGCGTCTCCGAAGGCAAAAACGCCGCCATCGGAGGCGACGAGCCAGTACCCGGCGCCTGTGGGCGTGGCCGCCATGGCCACGATGGGCGCCTTGAGGGCAAGGGCGCCTGTGGAGCCGTGGAACACCGCGTCGCCGAAGGCGAACACGCCGCCGTCGGACGCCACCAGCCAGTAGCCCCGCCCGCTCCGGGTTGTGGCCATGCCCACGATGGGCCTGTTCAACCTGGTGGCGCCGGTGGAGCCGAAGAACTGGGCGCCACCGAAACCGAACACCCCGCCGTCCGACCCCACGAACCAGTACCCCCGGGCCGCAGGCGGGGGCGTGAGCGCTCCAGCCGGCGCGGCCCCGAGCACCGCCTCCAAGCCGCCCATCGCAACCATCGCTGCCAGCACGAAGCCGACCGTCCGCCGCATCATTGGCGGAGAGTCTGGCGCAGTTCGGAGACGGCCTCGGACGCGGCGGCCAGGAGGCTGGCCGGCGTCGCCCCCCGGGAGCGCTTCGCGCCTACAGAATCTCGCGCAGGATGCCCTTCTCGACCTCGTAGACGAAGCCGCGCACGCTGTCCTTGTGGGGGATGAAGGGGCTCGCCTTGATGCGTGCGATCGACTGGCGAACGTCCTCGTCGGCATCCGGGAAGGCCTCGAGGGCGAACGGCGGGCGGATCCCTGTGTCGGCCTGGATCTGGTCCTTGACCGCGTCGTCCTTGAACGTGACCATGCCGCAGTCGGTGTGGTGGATCAGGATGATCTCGGTGGTGCCGAGGAGGCGCTGGGAGATGGTGAGCGAGCGCACGGCGTCGTCGGTCACCACGCCGCCCGCGTTGCGGATGATGTGGGCGTCGCCCTCGGACAGGCCGAGGATGCCGTAGGGGTTGAGGCGGGCATCCATGCACGCGAGCACGGCCACATGGCTGGCGGGCGGCATTGGCAGCTCGCCCCTGTCGAATGAGCCTGCGTAGGCCTCGGCGTTGGCGATGAACTGGTCGGTCTGCGTCATTTGGGGTCCTTCCGGATCGGTTCGGAGAAACCCTACCTGAAAGGTCGGGAATAGCCAACGCCTGCCAGGACGGTCCCGACGGTGCTGCCGCGATACTGGCGGGGTGAACAGCTTCGCAGGGTGGCGCATGCTCCACTCGGGCCCCGTCGACGACGACGCCACCATCTCGCGGGAACTCCTCGTGCGGGTTTGGGGCTTCGCCCGCCGCTACAGGCGAAAGATCGCCGCCCTGCTCCTGCTCATCGTGGTGTCGTCGGTGCTGGGCGCCATCCCGCCGCTGCTCTACCGGGCCGTCATCGACAGGGCCATCGGCCACAAGCGGGTCGGCCTCCTCAACGTCCTGTGCGTCGCCATCCTGCTTGTCGCCTTCGCCGGCACCGTGGCCCAGGTGGCCAGCCGGTGGTTCGTGAGCCACGTGGGCGAGGGCGTGATCTTCGACCTGCGGGTCGCCCTGTTCGACCACATCCAGCGCATGCCCGTCTCGTTCTTCACCCGCTCGCAGACCGGCGCCGTCACCAGCCGCCTCACCAACGACCTCCAGGGCGGCCACCGCGTCTTCATGGAGACGCTCACGTCGATGGCGTCCACCGTGCTCGGCCTGGCCGTCACCCTCGTTGCCATGTTCGTGCTCCAGTGGCGCCTCACGCTGCTCGCCCTGGTGATCGCTCCGCTCTTCATCGTGGTCACCCGCCGCATGCGGGGCCGATTGCACAAGCTGATGGCGGAGCAGATGGACGCCAACGCCGGGATGAACGCCCAGATGACGGAGCGGTTCCAGGTGGGCGGGGCACTGCTCATGAAGCTGTTCGGCCAGCCCCGGCGGGAGACGGCGGCCTTCTCGGAGCGGGCCGGTCGCCTGCGCGACGTGGGCATCGACACCGCTGTCTACAGCCGGGTCTTCCACGGCATGTTCGGACTGGTGGCGGCCGTGGGCATCGGCGTCGTGTACTGGGCGGGCGGCCGCATGGCTATCGAGGGCACGCTCAGCCTCGGAACGATCGTGGCCTTCACCGCCTACCTCACCCAGCTCTACGGGCCCATGACCATGCTGGCCGGTGCCCGGGTCGACCTGGCCGGCGCCGTGGTCTCGTTCCAGCGGGTATTCGAGGTGCTGGACTTCCCGTCCGCAATCGCCGAGCGCGATGGGGCCATCGTCATCGACCAGCCGGTCGGTCGGGCCGGATTGTCGGAGGTGTGGTTCCGCTACCCCCGGGCCACCGACGTGACCCTGAGCTCGCTCGAGGGCGAGCACACCGACTCGGGCTACGACGAACGGGCGTGGGTGCTCCAGGACGTGTCGTTCACCATCGAGCCAGGCCAGAGCGTGGCCCTGGTGGGCCCGTCGGGGGCGGGCAAGACCACCATCGCCATGCTGCTCCCCCGCATCTACGACGCCGTCGCCGGCGTGGTGAAGGTGGAGGGCCACGACGTTCGCGACGTCAGCATCGAGAGCCTCACCGGCGCGGTGGGCATGGTGCTGCAGGACTCCCACCTCTTCCACGACACCATCCGCCACAACCTCCTCTACGCCCGCCCCGACGCCACCGAGACCGAGATGATCGACGTGGCCCGGGCGGCCCGCATCCACGAGCTGGTGGCCTCCCTGCCGGACGGCTACGACACCGTCGTCGGCGAGCGGGGCCATCGCCTGTCCGGCGGCGAGAAGCAGCGGGTGGCCATCGCCCGGCTGCTGCTCAAGGACCCGGCGCTGGTGATCCTCGACGAGGCCACAGCCCACCTCGACTCCGAGTCAGAGATGCTGATTCAGAACGCGCTGGCCGAGGCACTGCACGGCCGGTCAAGCCTGGTGATCGCCCACCGCCTGTCGACGGTGGTGGCGGCCGACCAGATCCTCGTGCTGGACAAGGGCCGCGTCGTGGAACGGGGCCGCCACGACGAGCTGGTGCAGACCGGCGGCCTGTACGCCGAGCTCTCGCGCATCCAGTTCGAGCGGCCGGCGGTCAACGGTCCGGCGGGCGGATCCTCGGGGCCGAACGGCTCGGCCCGGCTCGTCGCCGGCGCCGTCGACCCCCGTCGTCCCGCCTAGGCGGAGCTGAGTCCGCTACCCGCCGCCGGATGATCGGCAGGATCCCGGCGGCGGCGGTGGCGGTGCTCGTCCTTCTGCTGGTACATGGCGGCGTCCGCCTCCCGGAGCAGCGACGCCAACGACGCCGGCGCCTGTGGGTCGAACGTGGCACAGCCCACACTCGCCTCCAGCCGGTAGGCGATGGCCGACTCGGCGTTGCGGGCGTCGAGCGTCCCCGACAGTCGATCGACGACCTCGGCGGTCGTGGTCGCGCCGGCGAGCAGCACGACGAACTCGTCGCCGCCGAGGCGTGCGACGATATCGGACGCCCGGAACGTGCCTTCGAGGAGCGTCGCGAACTCCCGCAGGGCCTGGTCTCCGTGGTTGTGGCCGAGTTCGTCGTTGATCGCCTTCAGCCCGTCGAGGTCGAAGTACGCCACGGTTGACGACAGGTCGCGACGCTTGCAGATCTCGAGCACCTTGGTTGCGAGAAGCTCGAAGCCCCGGCGGTTGGAGATCCCGGTCAACTCGTCCACGGCGGCCAGATGCAGGGCGGCGATCTCCCGCTCCACCATGTCGGCCAGATCGCGCAGCGCCGCCTTCTCGGTGTCCGCCAGGCCCCTGGGGTGGCGGTCGATGATGCACAGCGACCCCAGCTTGGAACCGCTGGGGCCGCAGATCGGCGCGCCGGCGTAGAAGCGGATCCCCGGATCACCGACGACGAGCGCATTGTCTGCGAACCGCGAATCGACCGTGGCGTCCGCCACGTGCAGCACGTCGTCGCCCAGGATGGCGTGGGCACAAAAGGACGACGCCCGGGGTGTCTCCCGAACCGCGAGTCCCTGGACGGACGCGAACCACTGCCGGTCCTCGTCGACAAGGCTCACGAGGGCGATAGGGACGTCGAACAGCAGCCGGGCGAGGCGGGTCACCCGGTCGAACCGCTCCTCCGGCGGACCGTCGAGCAGGCCGAGGGAGCGCAACTCGGCCAGGCGGATGTGCTCGTCGGGCGGCACGAGGGCTTCGACCATCGCCTCCATTGTGGTGCAACAGGACCGGGTGTCTCGACGACGGGCGTTCAATCCCGGCAGGTCGAGTCGGGCTCGGCGTCAGTCCTTCAGCTCGGGGACGCCCATGGCCGTGGCGGCCGCTGTCCACGCCTCCGTGCGGGGCCATACGACGATGTCACGGCCGTCGGCCGCCTCAGGCTCGAGGGTGAAGATGATGACCTCGCCGTCGGGGCCCTCGCGCCACATGTCGGGCGGAAAGGGCACGACGCCGAGCCAGTAGGCGCACACCCTCGTCCACGGGACCTGGAGGGAGATGTTGGCGTCGGTGACCTTGCCCCGGCGGTCGCGGGCGACCTCGTCGCACATCACGATCCGCCGCTCGGTGGCGGTGGTGTAGCGGGGCGCGGAGACCTCGCTCAGCAGGATGCCCTGGAGGAAGCCCTGTCCGCAGGCACCCTCGAACTCCCGCTCCCCGGCCGCCAGCCAGCGCACCCGGCTCGACCCGGCTAACCCCGGCGGGGGCTCTTGGCCGCCGGCTTCGCCGTCCTGGCTGCCGTCGCCACCGGCTTGGCCGCCTTGGCGACAGGCTTCACCGCCCGTGCCGCTCTGGTCGCGACAGCCGGCTTGGCCACAGCCCGGCCGGTGGGTGCGGCCGGCGCCTTGGCGGCCGGCGCCTTGGCGGCCGGCGTCTTGCGGTCGCCGGCGGCGGATGGCGTGGCTCGGGTGGCCGCCCCCCGACCTCTCGGGGCAGGCGGAGCCGCCGGCGCAGCGCGTTCGGCGGCGGCCGTCCTGGTGGATGCCTTGCCCGCCGCAGCACTCCGTGAAGGCTTGGCCGCCGGCGGAGCAGCCCTGCCGCCGGCGGGTGTCCTGGCGACCGGCGGCACCGCCTTGGGCGCCTTCTTGGCCCCCACCGCCTTGGAGGCAGCCGGCGCCTTCTTGGCCCTGCCCTTGGCCGGCGGTGGCGCTGCTGCGGCCAGCTCGTCCTCGATCACCATGCGCTCGCGGCGCTGGCGGTTGAAGTTGCCGGTCTGCACGGCCGCCATGTTCATCATCCCCGGCGGCTTGGCCCGGCGCAGCACGTTCATCTGGTGGGCATTGCGCAGGTCGGACGTCTCGGCGGAGCCCTCGACCGGCTTCAGCCGATCGCGGTATTCGCGCTGCAGCCGTTCCTGGCGCTCCATGACCTCGCGGAGCGCCCTGTCCCGCTGGGCCTCGATCGATGTGGGGTCGAGGCGCGGCATGGCGAACTCCTCCACGCGGTCGGCCCGCCCCCGCAACGTCGCCCAGTCCTGGAGGGCGAGACCAGTGACGGCCTCCTCCTCCTCCTTGGCGCTGCGCGGCGCGTGGTAGATCTCGTCCTCGTCGTCGTACTCCTCCTCGTCGTCCCAGTCGCCGTCTGCCACGGGGGCGCCACCGGAGAAACCGGGTGACCGCGAAGCGGCGGGTGGCGGGGTAGAAGAGGCCGGGGGCTTCGGCGCGTAGGACCGCTCGGTGGGCGTGCGTGGGGCCGGAGGCGGTGGCGGCGTGTACGCCTGCCTCGCCGGTGGCGAGTAGGAGGAGCGGGCGGGCGGCGAGCCGCCCTGCGGCGGCGGCGGGCCCGACTGGCGGGTCAGGCGGTTGAGCTCCTCTTGGGCCTCGCGCTCGGCATCCTCACGTGAGGAGCGACCGTCTCCCCCGAAACGCGGCTTCTTCATCCCTGAAATCCTACGCGTGCGCACGACCCGCACGCGCCCGGACTGCGTGATACTTGCCCATGCGCGCCTCGACCCGTTGGTCCACGCTGGTCAAGGCACGCCTGGCCGAGATGCAGCGGCTGGACCCGGGGCGCAGTGAAGTGGGCCCCGGGTTCTGGGACAAGCGGGCCAAGCGGTTCGCCGCCGCCATGGCCGGCACCGCAGAGCGGGACCCTCTGTTCGCCCGCCTGCGAAGGGCTACCGGGCCACGCTCCACCCTGCTCGACGTCGGTGCCGGCCCCGGTCGGTTCGCCCTCGCGCTCGCCCCGCGGGTGGAGCGGGTGGTGGCGGTCGACTCAAGCGCCGTCATGGTCGAGATCATGGCCAAGCGGGCCCGGCAGCTAGGGATCACCAACGTCGACGGCGTGGTGGGCGCGTGGCCCGACGTCGACATGGCGCCCGCATCGGTCTCGGTGTGCTCATACGTGCTGCCCCTCATCGCCGACGCCAAGCGGTTCCTCCACCGGCTCGATGCCTGCACAACCGAGCAGGCCTTCGTGTACACCAACGCCGCCAGCCTCGACCTCCTCACCGACCCGCTGTGGCGCCACTTCCACGGCAAGCCGCGCCGCCTCGGCCCCACCTACCTCGATCTGGTCGACGTCCTGGCCGAGCTGGGAATCCCCGCCAAGGTCGAAGTCGTCGAGCTACCGACCCGTGCCCGCCACAAGAACATCAACGCGGCGGTGAAGGCCTACCGCGACCAGCTCCTCCTCCCGGACGACCCGGCGGTGCGTCGCGAGCTGCGGGGTCTGTTGTCGTCGTGGCTGGTGGAGGAGAAGGGACGGCTGCGCCCCCCGGTGCGGAGCACCCCGGCCGCCATCGTCAGCTGGCGGCCGCGGCAGGACTAGTCCATCCGGGTGGTCCCAGAAATGACCTGAAGACGCGAGGCCTTCCAACCCGACGCAGAAGGGCAAGGAAGGCGTTCAGCCTCAGGGGGACAAATGGCCTGGTTGACCAGTCAGCACAGCGGCGGGCGCCCTTCACACCACACCGGTCGGGGCCACGCCTGGCGCAGCGCCGCCGGCATACTCACCGCTGCACTCGGCCTGAGCATGGCCGCCGGCCTGGCCTCGGCCGGTGGCGCCGCCGCCGGCACCTGCCCCGCCGGCACGGTCCTGTACCGCAACGCGTGCATCGTCATCGGGTTTCCGATACCCACGCCCACCTCCGCTCCGCCGGTCACCACGCCGCCGACCACCGCCGCACCACTCGTGCAGCTGCCTCCGGTGACCGCGCCTCCGGTGCTGGCCCCGATCCTCACCCCCGCCACGCCCCAGGTGGCGGCCGGCGCCGCCCAGCGCCTGCTCGACCTGGTCAACGGTGAGCGCCGAAGCGCCGGCCTCTCCGGGCTGACCTCACGCGACGACATCGTCGACATCGCCATCGCCCACAGCCAGGAGATGGCCCAGAAGGGCGACATCTTCCACAGCGACAGCTTCTTCGCCTCGGCCGTGAAGAACCTCCTGAACGCCGCCGTGCGGGGCGAGAACGTGGCCTACAACGGCGACATCGACAACACCCACGCCCGCCTCATGGCCAGCGCCGGCCACCGGGCCAACATCCTCGACCCCCGCTTCTCGGCGGTGGGCATCGGTGTGGTGCTGGCGCCCGACGGTCGGTACTTCGTGACCCAGGACTTCATCCAGCCGGCCGGCGCCCCGCCCGCCACCCGGCCTTCCGCCGCTTCCCGCGCGGCCGCTCCCGCCGTGCCCCGAAAGGCGGCCGTGACGGCCACGCCGGCACCTGCGCCTGCGCCACCAGAGAACGTCACGGCGCCGCCCACGACGGTGGCCACGCCCCCTCGGGTCGAGACCCCCGAGGTCGCGCACATCGACACCGTCTCCAGTGCCGTCTCCGCAACGTCGCCCGCCCCGGGACACCCGGTCATGCCACTGGCCACCGCCACGGTGCTCCTGATGGCCGCCATGGCGGCGAGCTGCATCGTGCCCCGCCGCACCTGGGCGTAGCCGGCGCCGCAAGCTCCGGACAGGGCGCCACGCCGGCTGCGCCGGCCCAGAGTTCGGTTTCCGGATGCTGAGGCCGGCGCCGGCGGACCTCAGAGGATCCAGCGCCGCTCGCCGTACCAGGCGGCAAGCTCGGCCACCGCGTCCTTCAGGTCGGTCTGCCCCAGCTGGAAGCCGGTGCCGAGCAGGGCGGACAGGTCGATGCGGTTGTTCCGGTTGGCCTTGCGCATGAAGCGGAACCGCTCGGGCGTGAACAGGATGTCGTCCGTCATCCCCTCGGCCAG
>JBKJNA010000098.1:0-22579 GCA_046596195.1 Acidimicrobiales bacterium
CTGGCCCAGCCCATGGTGGGCATGGAGAACACATCCACCAACCGCGGGTACTGGACGGTGGCATCCGACGGCGGCGTGTTCGCCTTCGGCGACGCCAAGTTCCGGGGCTCCACCGGAGCGCTGCGCCTGGCCCAGCCCATGGTGGGCATGGCGGCCACACCCTCGGGCAACGGGTACTGGCTGGTGGCCAAGGACGGCGGCGTGTTCGCCTTCGGCGACGCCAAGTTCCACGGGTCCACCGGTGGCCTCAAGCTGAACCAGCCCATCGTGAGCATGGCGGCCACGCCCTCGGGCAACGGTTACCTGCTGGCGGCATCCGACGGCGGCATCTTCGCCTTCGGCGATGCGGCTTTCAAGGGTTCCACCGGCGCCATCAAGCTGAACAAGCCGATGGTGGGCATCGCCATGTCGCCCACGGGCAACGGCTACTGGACGGTGGCCACCGACGGCGGCATCTTCGCCTTCGGCGACGCCGCCTTCAAGGGCTCCACCGGCGCCATCAGGTTGAACCAGCCGGTGGTGAGCATGGACTCGTCGCCCTCCGGCGCCGGCTACTGGATGACGGCGTCCGACGGTGGCGTGTTCGCCTTCGGCGACGCCAGCTTCCAGGGCTCCACCGGTGGTCAGAAGCTGAACCAGCCGGTGGTGGGCATCGCCGCCGGTCGCTGATCCGAACGGCTCGTCGTAACGGCCCCATCGCGAGGTGGGGCCGTTCCCGGGCGCTACGTGCGCCGTGGGGCGAAGAAGTCGGTGAGCATGGCGGCGGCGGGGCCACCGAGCACGGCGGGCGTCACCACCACCTCGTGGTTGAGACGGGGGTCGGCGCACAGGTTGTAGATGGAGCCGCACGCACCGGCCTTCGGATCGGCGGCTCCGAACACGACGCGGGCCACCCGGCCGGCCACCAGCGCGCCGGCGCACATGGGGCAGGGCTCGAGCGTCACCACGATGGTGACGGCGCCCAGCCGCCATGACCCCAGGTGGTCGGCGGCGTCGCGCATGGCCAGCAACTCGGCGTGGGCGGTGGGGTCGGCCCGCAGCTCCCGCTCGTTGTGCCGGCGGGCGACCACGACGCCGTCCACCAGGGCCACCGCCCCCACGGGCACGTCGCCGTGCAGCGGGGCCAGGGCCGCCTCCTCCAGGGCCAGGAGCATGGCCTCTTCGTCGGTCATCCGTGCACCCATCCCCCCAGGATGCTGCAACCAGCGGTCGTCCCGGGGCGTTGTGTCCGTTGCGCTCCCCTCGGGAGGAGCTGCCGTGCGGTCGTCGAACCTTCAGTGTGAGTCCGTTCGGGCGGCGCTGGGGCCGTCCGGTCGGGTTCGCCGGCAGCGTGGCCCTGCTCCGGGCCCCAGCTCGCGCCTAGCCGGCGGGGGCGCCGACCGAGGGGGTCTCGCCGGCTGCGTCCGCCACCTCCGGTTCGCTCACGTCGACCACGGCGGGAGCGGCATCACACACCAGCTTCTCCCCGTCCTCCCACCGCAGCACGGTGCGGTTATCCGGGTGGGGTCGCACGTGGATGGAGAGGAACTGCTCGAGGTCGTCGAACACGCTGATCGAGCCGCGCGGCGGCGGGGTCAGCCAGTGGATGACCACCACACCGGTGGAGAAGTGCACACCCTCGAGGACGATGCCGGTGCCGGACACGCCCGAGACGTCGAACTCCCGGCGCATCGTGAAGCGGCGCATCCCGTCCGGCGCACGCTCGACCATCAGCCTTCTCCCATCCGTCGCTGGGCCCGCCATCTAGAGCTTGACACGTCGCTGACCGGCGACGGACCGGATCCCGGGCGGATGTGCCAACGTTGCGACGATGCTCAGTCGCCTGCGGGAACGGAAGGAATGGAAGTTCTTCGCCGTCCTCCCGCGGGCCGATCGCAAGCTGGCGACCGCGTGGTGGGCGGTACTCGTCCTGCGCGGCCTCCTGCCGGTCGGTTTCGCCGTCACCATGGGGGTCCTCATCGGCGCAGTGCAGCGGGGCGACGACCTGGCCGTCCCACTTTCCCTCATGGGCACGGTGTTCGTGCTGCTCCAGGTGCTGGCGCCGATCCACCAGGCGCTCAGCGCCAACCTGGGCAACCGGACCTCGGCATGGCTGTACGACCGGCTGTCCGAGGCGTGCGTGCGCCCGCCTGGCATGGGTCACCTGGAGGACCCCGGGCTGAATTCCGACCTCACCACCGCTCGCGAGTTCGACTACGGGATGACCGGCCCGCCCATGTGGATGAACATGGACTTCATCGCCGGCGGCCTGGTGGATGCCATCGGTGGCCTGGCCTCGGCGCTGGTGCTGTTCGGCTTCACCTGGTGGGCGCCCCTGGTGCTGGGCGGGGCGTGGCTGTCCACCCACTGGCTGCTGCGGGAGAGCTCGGTGTGGCGGGACCGCAACACCGACGAGGTCCGCGAGGCCCAGCGCCACGCCGAGTACGCCTACCGCCTCGCCGTCGATCCGCCGGCGGCCAAGGAGCTGCGCCTGTTCGGCCTGGCCGGCTGGACGATCGACCGCTTCATCGCCCGCCGCCGGCAGCTGTTCGACCTCCAGTACCGGGCCACCCGGCTGCGCCAGCGCCCGGTGATCTGGAGCCTGCTGCTGGTCGGCGCCGCCAACGTCGTCGTGTTCGCAGCCCTGGCCGCCGCCGTCAACGGTGGCCGCCTCGACCTCGACCAGCTGGTCGTGTACGCCCAGGTGGCGGTGGGTACCAGCGCCATCGCCTTCGGCGGCATCAACTGGGCCATGGACGGCGCCGCCGCGCCGGTGGCCGCCGTGCTGCGCCTGCAGGAGGCCATGGGGGCCAAAGGGGCGCTGGCCCCGCCCCCCGACCCTCCCGTCCCCGCCGCCGGCACGCCGGCCCGCGAGGTCCGCTTCCGGGACGTCAGCTTCGCCTACCCGCAGGGCGGCGGACGTGTGCTGGACGGGTTCGACCTCGTCATCCCGGCCGGCACCTCGCTCGCCATCGTGGGGCAGAACGGCGCCGGCAAGACCACTCTGGCCAAGCTGCTGTGCCGGCTCTACGACCCCCAGGCCGGCGCCATCGAGGTGGACGGCGTCGACCTGCGGTCCATGGCGGTGGACGACTGGCGGTCGCGCGTCACCGCCGTCTTCCAGGACTTCATCCGCTTCGAGCTGCCGCTGCGGGACAACGTGGCGCCGGGGGGCGCGCCCGACGAGGCTATCCTCGCCGCTCTTGAGGAGGCTGGGGCGTCGGACCTGGCCGCCCTCGACACGCCACTGCACAAGGGCTACGAGGGCGGCACCGACCTCTCGGGCGGCCAGTGGCAGCGCATCGCGTTGGCCCGGGCCCTGTGCGCCGTCAACCAGGGCGCCGGCCTGGTGCTGCTCGACGAGCCCACCGCCCAGCTCGACGTGCGGGGAGAGGCCGAGATCTTCGAGCGGATCCTGACCGCCACGCGGGGCGCCACCACCGTCTTGATCTCCCACCGCTTCTCCACCGTCCGCCATGCCGACCGCATCTGCGTGCTCGAGCACGGCCGGGTGGTGGAGCTCGGCACCCACGAGGAACTCCTGGCCCGCAACGGGCGCTACGCCACCATGTTCAGCCTCCAGGCCCAGCGCTTCGAGGCCGGCGAGGACGAGGGGGTGGCGTATGAAGCCCTCAACTAGCCACGGGTTCGGGTCGGCCGGGCCGGACCCGGCCGGCGAGCTGCCGCCCGCCCTGTCGTCGATGTGGCGGGCCATGAAGCTCGGGTACCAGCACGAGCCCGGGTTGCTGGCAGCCGCTTTCCTGCTGGCCCTGCTGGCCGCCCTGCCGGATGCGCTCATGGCGCTCTGGCTCAAGTTCCTGGGCGAGGGCGTGCTCGACGGCGACCGCACGCTGCTGCGGGTGGCGGCCATCGGCCTCGGGTTGTCGGCCACCGCCACGTGGTTTCTGCGAACGGTGAGCACCCGGGTCCAGCGCCACTTCCGCGACAAGGTCACCATCGCGTTGGAGTCCCACGTGGCCCGGCTCCAGGCATCGGTGGTCACCATCGCCCACCAGGAGCGGCCCGCCTACCTCGACCGCATCTCCCTGCTGCGCGACCACGTGTTCGTGCTCGACCACATGTACATGTCGGTGTTCTCCACGTGCGGGTGGATCCTGCGCCTCGGGGTCACCGTCGCCCTGCTCGTGTCCATCCACCCGGCCCTGGCCCTGCTGGCCGTGTTCGCGCTGCCCACCGTGGCCACCTCGTCGTGGCGGCCGGCGGTGGAGCGGGCAGCACAGGAGAAGGGTGCCCCGTCCGAACGGCTGGCCAAGCACCTGTTCCTCACCGCCACCACCGCCCCTCCCGGCAAGGAGGTGCGGGTCACCGGCATCGGCGAGCGGCTGCACGTCGACCGGCGGCTGGCCTGGGAGCGCTGGTACGGGCCGGTGTCGTCCGCCCGGTGGGGCAGCGCCCTGTGGCACTCTCTGGCGTGGGCCGCCTTCGGGCTGGCCTATGTGGGCGCGGTGGTGTTCGTGGCGTCGGGCCTCGACTCCCCGCCGGGTGACGTGCTGCTGATCCTGGCCGCCGGCTCCCGGCTGTCGGCCTACATCGGCGCCACTGTCGGCGAGATCGGGTTCCTCCGCGGCATCTGGCTCGACGGCTCCCGGCGCATGGCCTGGCTGGAGGACTACGCCCTGTCGCTGGAGGCGGCGGCGGACGTGGCCGTGCCTTCCCGCCTGGACCGGGGGATCAGGTTCGACCACGTGTCGTTCTCCTACCCGGGCACCGACACGCTCGTGCTCGACGACGTGTCGGTCGACCTCCCGGCCGGCGCCGTGGTGGCCGTGGTGGGGGAGAACGGCGCCGGCAAGTCCACCCTCGTCAAGCTCCTGTGCAAGCTCTACGAGCCGACGGCCGGCCAGATCCTGGTCGATGGCGAGCCGCTCGGGCGGATGCCGGCGGGCGACTGGCGGGCCCGCCTGGCCGGCGCCTTCCAGGACTTCTTCCGCTTCGAGTTCTCCGCCCGCCAGACGGTGGGCCTGGGCGACGAACCCCGCCTCGACGATGTGACCGCCGTCGGCGCCGCCGTCGACCGGGCCGGCGCCGACGACGTGGTGGCCGGGTTGCCGGCCGGGTTGGAGACCCAGCTCGGCCCCACCTGGCCGGACGGGGTGGAGGTGTCGTTCGGCCAGTGGCAGAAGCTGGCCCTGGCCCGTGGCTTCATGCGCGACGACCCGCTCGTGCTGGTACTGGACGAGCCCACCGCCGCCCTCGACGCCGAGACCGAGCACGCCCTGTTCGAGCGCTACGCAGCGGCCGTCCGCCGCGGCGCCCCCGACCCGGCGCTGGCGTCGGCGGTGGCCGAGGAGGACGCCGCCGCCGCCCGAACCGGCCGCATCACCATCCTCGTCTCGCACCGGTTCTCCACCGTCCGCATGGCCGACCTCATCGTCGTGCTCGACGGGTCACGGGTGGCCGAGGTCGGCACCCACGCCGCCCTCATGGCCCGCGGCGGCGAATACGCCGAGCTGTACGGCATCCAGGCCGGCGCCTACAGATGATCGCTTTCGAGTAAATAGCCACCGGAATCCGGTGGTTATTTACTCGGGAACGGCTGGAGGGTCAGCCGAGGCGTTCGAGGACCAGCGCGTTGGCCAGCCCGCCGCCCTCGCACATGACCTGGAGGCCGTAGCGGCCGCCGGTGCGCTCGAGCTGGTTGAGGAGGGTGGCGAGGAGCTTGGCGCCGGAGGCGCCGAGGGGGTGGCCGAGGGCGATAGCGCCGCCGTTGGGGTTGACCCTGTCCGTGTCCGGACCGACGTCGCGCTCCCACGCCAGCACCACCGAGGCGAAGGCCTCGTTGATCTCGAAGGCGTCGATGTCGTCGAGCCCCAGCTTGGCCCGCTCGAGCACCTTGGCGGTGGCCGGGATGGGGGCGGTGAGCATGGTGACGGGGTCGACGCCGGCCAGGGCGAACGAGCAGAAGCGGGCGCGGGGGACGAGGCCGAGGGAGCCGCACCGCTCCTCGCTCATGATGAGGACGGCGGCCGCCCCGTCGGTGATCTGTGACGAGTTGCCGGCGGTGACCTTGCCGCCGTCGGGCTTGAACGACGGCTTCAGGCCGGCCAGCACCTCGACGGTGGTGTCGGGGCGGATGCCCTCGTCGGCGTCGAAGACCCTGCCGGTGTTGTGCCCGTTGTCGTCCCGTACCGCCACAGGGACGATCTCGGCGGCGAAGTGCCCCGCCGCCCGTGCCGTCGCCGCCCGCTGCTGCGAGCGGGCGCCGTAGGCATCGAGGTCCTCGCGGGACAGGCCCCACCGGTCGGCGATGATCTCGGCCGAGATCCCCTGCGGCACGAGGCCGCCGGCTTCGTGGTAGCGGGCGAACACGGCCGGACCGAACGGCATGCCGCCCACCTGCATCGACGCACCCATCGGCACCCGGCTCATGCACTCCACCCCACCGGCGATCACCACGTCGTAGGCGCCCGCCATCACGCCCTGGGCGGCGAAGTGCACGGCCTGCTGGGAGCTGCCGCACTGGCGGTCGACGGTCACGCCGGGCACCGATTCCGGGAACCCGGCCGCCAGCACGGCGTTGCGGGCCACGTTCAAGCCCTGCTCACCCACCTGCATCACGCAGCCCAGGATCACGTCGTCGACGGTCGCCGGGTCGAGGTCGTTCCGACGCACGACCGCCCGCAGCACCTCGCCGGCCAGATCGGCCGGATGCCACCCTTTCAGCGACCCGTTCCGCTTCCCCCCCGCCGTCCGCACCGCATCCACGACCACCGCTGCACCCATGCGCGCCAGTGTGCCCGAGGACGGCCGGCTCCGCCGGCCGTCCTCGGCACCGTCAACTCAGTGAGGAACCTCCGGTTCCGAACTGACTACTTGTTGGGTTGCGGCGTGATGCGCAGGTAGGGCTTCTTGGTCTCGAAGCCCTTGGGGAACTTCACCTTGGCGTCCTCGTCGGAGATGGTGAGGGGGATGATGACGTCGTCGCCGTCGTTCCAGTTCACCGGGGTCGACACCGAGTACTTGGCCGTGAGCTGGAGAGAGTCGATCGCCCGCAGGATCTCGTCGAAGTTGCGGCCTGTGCTGGCCGGGTAGGTAATGGTGAGCTTCACCTTCTTGTCGGGGCCGATCACGAACACCGAGCGGACAGTCTGGGTGTCGTTGGCGTTGGGGTGGATCATCCCCCACAGGTCGGCCACCGTGCGGTCGGCGTCGCCGATCATGGGGAAGTTGACCCGGGCGCCCTGGGTCTCCTCGATGTCGTCCATCCACTTCTCGTGGTCCTCGATGGCGTCGATGCTGAGGCCGATCACCTTGGTGTTGCGCCTGTCCCACTCGTCCTTCAGTTTGGCCACCGCGCCGAGCTCGGTGGTGCACACCGGCGTGAAGTCTTTGGGATGGGAGAACAGGACGCCCCAACCGTCGCCCAGGTACTCGTACAGGTTGATCTTTCCGTCGGTGGTCTCCGCCGTGAAGTCGGGGGCGGCGTCGCCCAGTTGCAGGGTCATGGAAGTACCTCCGGAGTTCTGGGCTGGGCTTCCAACCCGATTGTTGACCTGGCGAGTCAACTTTACTCGTCCGCCGGGACGACCGATAGCCCCGGTTTGGCGTCCCTACCTACCGGTAGGTAGGCTGGCATCCATGGAGGATCGCGCGCTCCTGGAGGAGCTCGAACCGACCGTCGCCCGCCTGCTGGACAAGCATCTGGCCCGGGCCAAGGAGTGGTTCCCGCACGAGCTGGTGCCCTGGAGCAAGGGCAGGGACTTCGAGCCCGACGAGGTGTGGGACCCGGTGGAGTACCCGGTGCCCGAGGGCGTGCGCAGCGCGCTGTTCCTCAACCTGCTCACCGAGGACAACCTGCCGTACTACTACCACACCATCCAGAACGTGTTCGGGGACGGCGCCTGGGGTGAGTGGGCCCGGCGGTGGACGGTCGAGGAGGGCCGCCACGCCATTGTGATCCGCGACTACCTCACCGTCACGCGCGCGCTCGACGCCACCGAGCTCGAGCGGGCCCGCATGCGCCAGGTCTCCGGCGGCATCACGCCCGAGCCCCAGAATCCGGCCGACACCATGACCTACGTCACCATGCAGGAGCTGGCCACCCGCATCGCCCATCTCAACACCGCCAAGCTGCTCACCGACCGGGCCGGCTACGAGGTCATGGCCCGGGTGGCGGCCGACGAGAACCTCCACTACCTCTTCTACCGGGGCATCACCGACGCCGCCCTCGAGGTCGACCCGTCCATGGTCGTGCTGGCCATCGACCGCCAGGTGCGGGGCTTCGACATGCCGGGCACCGGCATCGCCGACTTCCCCACGCACGCCCGCCGCATCGCCAAGGTCGGCATCTACGACTTCGTGCAGCACCACGACCACATCCTCGTGCCGCTCGTGCTGCGCCACTGGAACCTGGAGAAGATCGAGGGCTTGTCCGGCGAGGCCGACGAGGCCCGTGAGCGCGTGCTCACCCACGTCGCCCGGGTGGGCGCCGCGGCGGCCCGGCTGAAAGACCGCAGGGCCCGCGACGACAAGCAGGCCGAGGAGCCCCAGGGCGACGACTGAGCTGCTCCAGCCATGTGGCCCGGCCCGGCATCGTGGGATCGGCGGCGGAGCGATCCGGCGGCGCAGGTAGCGTGGCGGTGCCGGTGCACCCGGCCGGCAGGAGCCCGGGGCCGCACGAGCCGGGTCGACGCGCTGCAGGGACGTGGCGGTGACGACAGGGAGATACCGACGCTCGACGGGTGCACTGTGGCATCGCACGAGCGGGCGGGTCCTCGTGAGCCCGGGCGACGGGGTTGCCGTCGTGGAGCTCCGCGACATACCCGCCCTGGTGTGGGAGGCGTTCGACGACGACGCGTCGCTCGACGAGCTGGTGGAGGATCTGGCCGCCGTCTTCGACCAGTCCGCCGACGCCATACGGGCCGACGTGGGCGAGTTCGTGGCCGCCATGGTGGCGGCCGGCCTGGTGGTCTCCGTGTGAGGCGGGCCCCTCCGATGCCTGCGCCCGGGCTCGAGGCCGACGTGCGCTCCGCCCTGCTCGCCGTTGCCGCCCACGGCCTCCCGGGCACCGGGGACAGGGGCCCGCTCCGGCCCCTGGAGGACCGTCAGTGGCGATCGCTCTCGGCCGCCGTGTCGAAGGAGCGCATGAGCGGGCTGCTCGACCGGGCGGTGGCCGACGGGGTTGTGCCGGCCACCCGGGCGCAGGCCGATGCCGCCGAAGATGCGGCGGCCCAATTCCTCCGGGGGACGTTGCTCCTGGAGCGGGCGCTGCTCGAGGTCGCCGGCTGCCTCGGACGGGCCGGCGTGGCGTTCGTCGTCCTGAAGGGGCCGGCGGTGGCGCGCCTCGACGAGGCAGACCCGGCCCTGCGCCACTACGCCGACCTCGACCTGCTCGTGCGCGGCCAGGCCATGGGCGGCGCTCTCGCCGCGCTGGCCTCCATCGGCTACGTGCGCGACCTGCCCGAGCGCCGTCGCGGATTCGACCGCCGCTTCGGCAAGGAGGTCCCGCTCGCTCATCCCAGCCGTCCGGAGGTCGATCTCCACCGCACGCTCGCGCTCGGGTCGTTCGGGCTCCGTATCGACCTGGCGACGCTGTGGGCGTCGACGGCGTCGTTCGAGCTGGGCGCCACCAGGCTGGAGGCTCTCGACGCCGAGGGCCGCTTCGTCCATGCGTGCCTCAACGCCATGCTGGGCGACGACCGACCGCGCCTGGTGGCGCTGCGCGACGTGGTGCGCATCTCGACGACACACCTGCTCCGGCCCGAGCGGCTCAGCGCCCTCCTGCCTCCCGGCGGGGGAGCGGCCGTTGCTGCCGCGGCCGTCGCTGCGTGCAGGTCCTCGTTGGGGGCCCGGGTCGGGGAGGCCGCCGCCTCGTTCGCGGACGCCACCGTGGCGAGCCGGTGGGAGCGCCTCTCGCTGCGGGCCTACCGGGCCCAGGGCGGGTCGAACACCCTCGAGCTGCTCTCCGGTGCGCTCGGGGTGCGCGGCGTCGACCGGACGCGGTACCTTCGCGCCCTGCTCGCACCCGACGCCGCCTACGTGGCCGCCCGGAGGCAGGCGGGGCGGCCGGCCGAATGGGCCACGGGCCTGCGCGAGGTGGCCCGCCGCCACCGCTCCATCCGACCGGGAGGTCGCCGTGCGTGAACCGACCGACAGCGCAGGACCGGTCTGGAAGGTGAAGCCAGGGCTCGGGGACGCCGAGCTCGACGGCGAGCGGGTGGTGTGGGACCCCGCGACCGGCCGGCTGGTCCGCCTGGATCGGATCGGCTCGCTCATCTGGGGCTCGTTCGACGGCGTGACCACGACCGGTGAGCTGGCTGCCGACCTGGCGGACGTGTTCGGGGTGTCCCTGGCGGCGGTCCGTGCCGATGTGGATGGTCTGGTCGTCCGGCTCCTGGAACTGGGGCTGGTGTCCGAACTCACAGATGGCTCGACGTAGCCTGTCCACCCGATGGGAGATCCCGTGGCCCAGGATGAGCGCGACGACCACGACCACGACCATGGCCACGACGGGCACGTGCACGGGCCGGCGGAGCGGGAGCCGGTGGACGGCGCCTTCGTCCCCCGGCCGGCCGGCGGCCTGCGGATGACGGACGTGGACGGCGAACTGCTGCTGCTCGATCCCCGCACCGACCGGCTGCACCTGCTGGACCCTGTGGCTACGGTGATCTGGAGCGTCCTCGACGGCGAGGTCACCGTCGACGAGCTGGTCGGGGATCTGGCCGACGCCTTCGAGATCCCGGCCGCCACGGTGCGGGCCGACCTGGACGCCCTGGTGCGCGCCCTCGAAGACGCCGCCCTGCTCGACGGCGTGGAGCCGCCCGCCCACCAACTGGTGGGCGCAGCACGGTCGCAGGACGCGACCGCCGGCTCCGACGAGGCCGAGGGCCTGTGGCGTCCCGACTACCTCGCCAACCCGCCCGCCCCCTGAGGCCAGACCGTCGAACACCTCGTGTGGGTGGACTCGTGTGCCGTGGAGCTCGGAACCGTCCGGGCGGGAATCAGGACCAACACCGAAGCCGGCGCGCTGGCGCTTGCCCGTGCCTTCCGGGACCGGGTGGTGGACGACGCGGCGGCGCCACGCAACTTCTCCGTCCAGTTCAGTCCCAGGCGCGACGACGCCCACCTGCTGTTCTGGGGGGGCTGCGTGGCGGCCAGGTCGTTCGACCCCGGCCGCATTCTCCGATCGCTCACCGATCACCTCGGCGCCCACCTGCGGCCGCCGCCCGGCCTGGTATGGGTGACGTCGCTGCCCTACGTCCGGGACGGGCGCGCCGTGCTGCTGCCGTCGCGGTTCAAGGACGACCTGCGCATCGTGGACCGCCAGCTCCGGGCCGCCGGTTACGTGGCGGTGGACACGCCGCGCGCCCTTGTCGACTTCGCGTCGGCCGAGCTGGTGGTGCCCGACTTCGTGGAGGCCGATGCGGCCGCCCTGGCCGACGCCACCGCCGGCGTCCTCCGGCGCCGGGCCGAGCCCACCGTCGCCGTCGGGCGCTACCCGGTTGAGCGCTGGGTCTTCATCGACAACGGCGGCGAGTGGGGACCCGTCTCGCGCGCCGCCGCCACCCGGGCCGCCATCCTCGACATCGTCGACGGCATCACGGCCCCCGACCACGACCTCGTGACCACGGTGGCCCGCTTCTTCACCACCGTGCGGGCGACGTCGATGTTCCCCGGCTACACGCTGGCGATGGTCGACGCCGTGCTGGACCGCCCTCCTCCGCGATGACCGTCCGGGCACACGCCGACCTGCCCCCGGCGCCCGACGGCGGGCCTGCGGTGCGGATCGAGCGGCGGGTGCTCGACGCGGTGCGCTACGCCACCGCCGTCGGGCCGGTCCGCCTGCTCGACGCCCGGGTGACGATCCGCTGCCAGGAGGCCTCCCTCGGTCGGTTCCTCGAGGCGTTCGTGGCCGCCTTCCCCACCGCTCCGGAGCCCGGCATCGCCCTCGACCTGGTGGAGGTGGACGGTAGGTGGGCCGCGTACCAGGACGGCGAACGTTCCCTCTGGGCCGGGTCGGTGGCCGGGTTGGCCCGATCACTCGTGTGGCTGCTGAACGCCATCGCACTGAACGCGCCCTCGCCGGACGTCCACGTCCACGCCGCCGTCGCCAGCCTCGGCGGGCGGGCCGTGATCCTTCCGGGACGGTCGGGCGCGGGCAAGACGACCCTCGTGACCGCCCTCGCTCTGGCGGGGTGGGACTACCTGTCCGACGAGGTCGCCGCTCTGGACCTCCGCCGCGACGTCGTGCACCCCTACCCCCGGCCGCTCGCCTTGGAGGAGGGCTCGTGGGACCTGTTCCCGGGCAGCGACCACCGCTGGCCCGATGGTGTCCCTGCGCTCGTCACGGACCTGCGGCTCCTCCTGCCGGGCACCCTGGGCGGGGCGTCCCGTCCGCCCGAGGCGGCGCGGCCGGTGGCGTTCGTGTTCCCCGAGGTCGTGGCGGGTGTGACGACGGCGCTCGTCCCCATGGGCCGGGCGGAGGCGCTCGAGCGCCTGGTGTCGCTCACGTTCAACCTGCGCCGGCTCGGTGGGGTGGGGTTCGACGGCCTGGCGCGGGCCGTCCGCCGGACCTCGTGCCACCGCCTGCTCCTCGACGGCGTGAGCACAGCCCCGCACCTCCTGCGACGGCTGGCGGTCGGGGAATCCCAATGCTGACTCATCGTCCCATTCCGACCACTTAGCGTCATGATTTTGGTTGCCAGGCGCTCGTAGTGGTATATCCTCGTACTGGCGCCACAATGAGTGGCTGGTGGGACCTGCTGGAGGCGAACAGATGGACGGACTTTCTCGTCGGGAGTTGTTGAAGCGCTCGGCGGTCGTTGGTGGTGTGGTGTGGGCGTCCCCGATGCTCTCGACCGGCACCGCGTGGGGCCAGTCGACCGGCTGCTGCAACTGCGACGGCGGCGAGGTGATCTACGCCAAGTTCGCGCCGGGCAACTCCCAGACGTGCCAGAACCAGTGCCTGCAGCCCAACCAATTCGGCGTCGTGCACCGTTACTCGATCGAGTGCCTCATCCAACAGGGCCTGCTCGGCAAGTGCGACGACGTCGACAGCAGCGCCAACAGCGCCTCGATCGCCTTCGGCGACGGCGTCACGGGGTACAAGTTCGCCATCAAGTCAACGGACGACTGCTACGTCGCCCGCTGCAACGAGGGGTTCGGCAAGGTGTTCAAGTGGGTCTCCAGTACGAACGCCGAGATCTACACGGCGGGGTCCACCTTCGTCGATCCGGCGCCCACCGACGACCTCGCCCTGTTCCAGGTGTACACGGGCGGGGCGGGCCCGGCCAGCACCCGCTGCACCGGCAACCAGCCCGGCGGCGCCCGCCCCACGGGCACCCGCTGCGGCAGCAGCAACCTCAAGCCGTGCCCCTGCACGACGCCCATCAGCGGCGTCTACATGACGACCGACGGCATCGGTACCACGCTGAACTTCATCGAGATGGAGCTGTGCGTGAAGAACGCCTCGAAGATCAACTGCACGGTCACCACCTGCGCCTGACCGCCTGAGACGCCGTCAGTCCCCGGCGGGCGCTAGGTCTGTGGCGGCGTGAACGTCTCCGGCGGGTTGTAGGGCGGCCACGTCGACACAGTGGTGTCCTGCGGCGCGGTTGTGGTCGTCGTCGTGGCGGCCCTCGTCGTCACGGTGGTGGGTGGCTTGGTGACCGTCACCGGCGGGACGGTGGTTCCTAGGGGTGCCACCGTGGTGGTCGTCGTGGCGACGGCGGTCGTGGTGGCAACCACGGCAGGGACCGTCGCCGTGAGGGCCGGCGCCACCGTGTCCCTGGTGAGCACCTCGCCGAGCACGCGGGTTCGAGGAGCCGGGGGATCGGCTCCGCCTGCGAGGTGCAGGCTGTCGGCGGCGACCACGGCGGCGAGCACGAACAGCAGCCAGATGAACCACCGGCCTTGTCGCACGTCGCGAACGTAGACGATCGTCCGCCGCTATCCGGACCGCTCAGCCGGTCACGGCCCGCACGGCGGCCACCGCTTCGCCCAGGTCACCCGTCGTGAGCCGCCAGCACTCGCTGCGACCGACGACGCCGGCCAACCCATCGAACCCCGCCCTCCCGAAGCGCCCGAGGTTGAACGCCTCCTCGACCAGGATCGAGAGCGCCTCGGCGCGGCCCATGGGCTCCATCGACGTCGAGTGGCCCGGGCGGTACCGGGGTGCGACGACGAATGCCGGTTCCGCCGAGGGCACCACCGCGCCGGGCCGGACCGCATCCGGTACGACGTGCCACTGGTCCTCGGCGAAGCCGGCCAGCTCCGGCGCCAGGACGGGCCGCAGGTGCGGGAACAGGGCCCAGGATCCAGACTTGAGGGAGAGCCACTTGGGATAGGCGTCCACCATCCCGGTCTCCGGGTCGAAGGCGGCGGCCTCGTCGGTGAGGTAGCCGAGACCGTCTTGCACCAGCGCCGCCACCAGCGTGGTCTTGCCCGACTCCTGCGGCGCGGGGAGCACGACCGCTCCCCCCGGAGCAGCGGCAACTGCGGCGTGCACCATCACGCGATGGTCGGTCTCGAAGCAGACGATCCGGTTGACCCACCACAGCAGCAGCGGCACCACGTGGTTCCTGTCGTCACAGCCGAAGAGCAGGCTGCCGTCCCGGAAGACGGCGAATCGGTGGTCTGCGTCAGCGCCGGCCCGGTCGACGACCGACCACCGCACCGTGGCCGGCGTCGACGTGGTCAGTGTCGACGTGGTCAGTGTCGACGTGGTCAGTGTCGACGTGGCCAGTGACGCCAAGGCCTGTTCCAGATAGCCGGCGATCGCCGTGTCGTCGACCGTGACGGCGAAGTGCTGCCCGAGTACCGCGTACGGCCCGATGCGACGAGCCGCAGGACGTCCGACTATCAGCAGACCGGCAGGTTGGACCCGTCGAGGCACACGATGATCTCGGAGTGCGACAGGTTCGAGCAGGTCATGATGACGGTCGTGATGCCGGTGCTCTCATCGCGCTCCTCGGACACGAACTCGTTGTGCGGGTCCACGTGCTCGTAACACACGCTTGCGCACTTGGCGAAGCCCCGTGAGAAGCCGACCCCGGGAGCCAGGGTGTAGGTGTGGATCGTGCCGTTGGCGCTTTCGACGAAGCTCACCAGGGTCGGCTCGAGGCAGCAGCCGTTCTGGAATTCGGTGACCCCCCCATCAGCGGCGCAGTTGCCGGTTCCGCCGGCGTTCCTGCCCGGCACCTCGCAGCCTCTGTTCGGCGAGCCGTGCTTGATGGCGTACCGGCGGTTGGCCGGGCAGGTGACGACGCTGGCGCCCGCCGGCCCGGCGAGGATGGTGGGCGCGATCCAGACCAGGCCACCGACGACAGCCGACCGCTTGAGCACGTCGCGCCTGGACAGTCCTGTCGTGTCTTGTGCGTCCACGCTCGTCTCCCCGGTCGTCACCGGGCATGCATCCCGGCGCTGCACCACCTTACCGACTTGTACGGAGTGTGGCAAAAAACCCGATTCCGCCACCTACGGCGATCATTCTGACTCGTCGTCGCCCTACCCCGCGACCCACGCCGGCTCGTCGTCCGTCGCCCGGGCCCGGTCAGCGGGCGCCGGCTCGTCGTAGGGCCGGCTGAACAGGTCACGCCAGCCGCCCTGGGCGCGCCGGTAGGTGGGCAGCGCCAGGAGCACGAGCACGAACGGGAACACCTGCACCCGCTGTCTGGTCAGCACGCCGAAGTTGGCAAAGCTCGAGAAGCCGTAGACGAACAGCACGGAGTACACGAGGCAGAGCACCACGAACGGCGTATGCAGGACCGAACGGAGCGCGCCGACGATCCGCCCGCGGCAGACCACCATCATCCCGAGCAGGAACGTGCCCTCGAGCGAAGCGATGAACGCCAGCGGGTTGCCCGCCTCCCACGGGAAGGGCCGGAACAGCACTGACATGAGCGCGCCCGGGAAGGCCGAGGGCGAAAAGTCGGTCGTGTTGTTGCCGAACGACGACCCGGCCACCGACGTCTGGGTGTTGGCCCGTTGCCGCAGGGCCGATACGGCCTCGGCGTCGAAGCGGTCCTTCACGCCGAACAGCTCCGACGCCTCGCCGACCACGACGGCCAGGATGACGCCCAGCAGCAGGATGCCGCCGATCTTGGCCACGGGCCCGAGGATGGAGCCCCCGGCCGGCGGCCGGCGGAAGAGGTAGGCGGGCAGCAGGCTCACCATGAGGATGACGCCCACGTGGGGCCGCACCGCCACGGTGCCGGCCACGCCGAGGGCGAGGGTGACGAAGCCGCCCCGGGTACGGGTGAGGATCTTGGCCGCGCCGTAGGTGGCCATGCCGAGGCAGAGCGTCATCCACGCCTCCTTGCCGATGCTCGACGGCCAGAAGAGCAGCGAAGGGAGCAGGAACACGAGGCAGGCGTAGCGCCAACGGTCGCCCTCGGGGCAGGCCAGGCAGAAGGCCCGGTAGAACAGGTAGAGGCCCCAGAAGCCGATCCACGAGAACACCACGAAGCCGCCCAGGCGCGTCGACCCGATGACGGCGTACACCAACCCGGTGAACACCTTCATGAACCCGGTGCCGACGAGCGGACCGATGTCGGCCGAGAAGTCGCCCCGCCGGTACATGGGCGCCAGCAGATGGCCGGCCGTGTTGTAGGTGTTGGCGTCGGCCACGCCGTCGTAGACGGCGAAGGTGATGAGCAGGCGGATGAGCGACGCGCCGAGCTTCAGGCCGAGCGCCCAGGGGAGGAGCTTGGCGACCCTCGGGTCCGACTCCCGCTTGGCCAGGTGCACCACCACCGGCAGGCTGCCGAGGAGCAGGGCGGTGCCCACCAGCACGCCCCCCCAGGTGTCGTACACGCTGTGCTCGACGGCCCACGCCAGGAAGGCCATGTAGAGGGCGACGGCGCCGATGGCGGGGACCGTGACCCCGTACGGCCGGAGGGTGCTGGTCCGGGACATCACGCTCATGCGGTGCGCCCCGCTCAGGTGACGGCCCGCTTCCTGTCGGGCTCGGGAATGACGTCGTCGGGCTGGGTGTCCACCGGTGGAGGCGGCGGCCGGCGGCCGAGCAGCCAAGCGCCCACGCTCCGGCGGGCGGGACGGGACTGGTTCGCGTAGTAGTAGGTCGAGTAGCCGGTGTCGCTCTCCGGCGCGCCCACCAGCACCACGCCCGCCACTGACGCCCGCAGGCGGGTGAGCATCTCGCGCGTGCGGCCGGCGTCCTCCTTGGAGGTCTGCCCGCTGCGGCACACCACGACCACCGTGTCGGCCGCCGGGATGAGCTCGGTGGCCTCGTGGGCGACGAGGATCGGGGCGGTGTCGATCACCACGATGTCGGCCAGCGCCCGTGCCTCGTTCACAAGCTCGCGACCGCGTGCGGCGACCTCGCCGTAGCTGTCGAGGGGTGAGCCGTTGGTGGCGATGCGCACACCCGGGATGGTCGAGTCCTTCACCACATCGGCCAGCTTGGGCGCGTCCCGGCCGCCTTCCAGCACATCGGTGAGGCCCCACGCCTGGCGCACGCCGAAGTGGTCGTGGATCGAGGGGCGGCGGAAGTCGCAGCTGAGCACCAGGACGGAACGGCCGGTCTCGGCGAAGCTGGCCGCCAGGTTGGCCGCCGTGGCCGTCTTGCCCTCTGCCGGCGCGGCCGACGTGACCAGCACGACCTGCGGTTCGGCCGGCCCCCGCCGGCGGGGGCCGTTGGACTGCCCGGCTTGGTGGCCGTTGCCACCAGCGCCGAGGATGCTCGGAACCGCAACCACGCTGGTGGTGGGGGCGGCGGGCTCGGCGGGGATGTCGTCGGGCCGGCCGAGCACGTTGCCGGGGACGAGCAGGAGGGCTGAGCGCACCGCTCGGTAGGCCTCGGCCACGGCCGACGACGGGTCGGTGGCGGTGAGCACGTCGAACCGGCGACCCCGGGAGAAGGGGATCTCGGCGATGACGGGCAGCTTGTAGGCCCGCTCCGCCCCCGCCCGCAGCGTGATGCGGGGGTCGACCCGCTCGACGACCAGGGCCACGACGGCGCCGAGCACGAGCCCGAGCAGGGCGGCGGCGGCGGTACGGCCCGGCCGGCCGGCCGGCACACCGAGGCCGGCGCTGCGGGGGTTGGCCAGTTCCGGCGTGGACGCCTCGAGGGTGGTGAAGCCGGAGGTCGGCGGGGGGACGTCGGCCTGCTTCTGCTCCAGCTCGAGGTCGGTGCCGTAGAGCCGGAGCTCGGCGTCGCGCCGCGCATCGATCAGTTCGGACGACTTGCCGGCCGCCCGTGCCGCTGCGCTCTGGCGCTCCAGGTCGTCGATGGTGGCCCGCCGCCTGGTGACGCGGGCGGTCAGATCGGTGTTCACCTTGTCGAGCGTCGCCTGGGCCTTCTCGCCGAGAACCGCCAGAGTCGTTTCGGCGAAGGCGTTGGCCAGGTCACTGGCGGCCTGGCGCCCCCCGGCGGTGGCCTTGATGGTGAGGATGCCGATCTCCTCGTCGGGCTCGGCCTCGACGCTGCGGGCCAGGAGCTGCGGGTCGCGGTCGAACCCGATGCGCTTGGCCACGCGGGCCGGAACCTCGCCGGTGCGCACGAACAGCGCGACCGTGGCCAGGGCGGCCGGTGTCGCCGTGGTCTCGCCGTCGCGGATGAGGGTGTGCTCGCCCACGAACTGCGGCGCCGTCTTGGCGGGGGACGACGGGGTGAGTACCCACACCACGACGGCCGACACCAGGCAGCAGGCGGCGAGGATCCGCCACCTGCGGCGGATCAGCCTGGCGTACTCAATGGGCTCCATGAACGTCTCCGGCTCGGACGGCGACTGCGGCGAAACTCGGGCGGCTCATCTCGGCGCTGGTCACCTGCAACATCCTCCACAAGCAGGTTCGGCAGCGGACACGTCGGATATGAGCCCGTTGCTACTCCAATCGTAGCGCCGGCCCCCTTTCCGCCCTTGCGCCGGGTCATGTGAGGGCAAGGCGGACGGCCTCCGCGTGGGCGTGGATGTGGGCGACGGCGTCGGCCACGGCACCGATCTGGTCGTGGGTCATGTGGGACCACAGGGGGACGCTGAGGACCCTGGTGGACAGCTCCTCGGTGACGGGGAGGGGCCGCCGTTCCGGCCAGAGGGACGTATAGGCCATCTGCATGTGGATGGGCGGGTGGTAATAGCGGCGGGAGTCGATGCCCTCCGCTTTCAGGGCCTGGGCCAGCTGCATGGCACCGAGGCCGAACCCCTCGGGATCGACGATGACCGTGAGGTCCTTGTAGGTCGACGTGTCGCCCTCGGCCACGGCGGCCAGTGAAAGGCCGGCCACGCCGGCCACACCGGCGCCGAAGCGGGCCACCAACGCGCCGCGGTGGGCGATGCGCTCGTCGAGGCCGTCGAGCGACGCCAGCGCGACCGCTGCATGCAGCTCGGACATGCGTGCGTTCAGCCCCGGGAAGCGGCAGTCGTAGTCGCCCGGGTTGCCGTAGTCGCGCCCCAGCCGGCACGCCTCGGCCAAGCCGGCGTCGTCGGTGGTGACCAGCCCGCCCTCGCCCGCCACCACGACCTTTGTGGGGCTGAGGCTGAACACCTCGGCTGCGCCGAAGCCTCCGATCGGCACTCCTGCCCGCTTGCTGCCGAGGGCGTGGGCGGCGTCGTAGACGAGCGGGATGCCGGCGCCGTCGGCCAGCGCCTGCAGCTCGTCGGTGCGGCACGGCGTGCCGTAGACGTGGGTCGCCGTCATGGCTGACGCGCCCTCCACCAGCGGCGCCGCGTCGGCCGGGTCGAGGGTGCACGTGGCCGGGTCGACCTCGGCGAAGTCGGGTGAGCCCCCCGCCCACACCACGGCGTGGGCGCTGGCTGCGAAGGTGAAGCTTGGCAGCACCACCCGGCCGGTGGCACCGAGGGCCTGGAGCACCAGCATGAGCCCCGACGTGCAGCTGGCCACGCCGACGACGTGGGCCACGCCGACCAGCTCGGCCACACGGGCCTCCAACGCGGCAACGGTGGGCCCGTTGGTGAGATGGCCGCTGTCGAGGATCGTCTGGAGGCGGGAGGTGAGGGCCGGGATCCCGGGGACGTACGGCCGGACGATGGGCAGACCGTCCGGGAACGCCCTCGGCCCGCCCAGGACTGCGGGCGGGGAGCTCACGAGCCGGTGGGCTCCATCACGGGCGCAGGGCCTTTGCCTCCGCCGTGACGACATGCTCCTGATCGTCCTGCGGGACCCGCGCCTCGGCCAGCGCGAACAGGAGGTTGCGTACCTCCTCGGGACGCCGGCCCGAGGCGAACGCCTCCAGTTGCACCATGCCCATGCGCAGGAGGGCGCTCGGCGTGGGCAGCGGCTGCACCCGCATGATCGAGGGGTGGATCGTTCCGAAGGCCTGCTCCTCGCAGTCCCGCAACTCCTCGACCAGCTTCTCGCCCGGCCGCACGCCGGTGACCTTGATCTCGATGTCCCTGCCCACCTCGCGACCCGAGAGGCGGATCATGCGCTCGGCCAGGTCGAGGATGCGCACGGGCTCGCCCATGTCGAGCATGAACAGTTCGCCGCCCTCGGCCAACGCGGCCGACTGGAGCACCAACTGCACCGCCTCCTCGATGCTCATGAAGAAGCGGGTCATGGCCGGGTCGGTGACGGTGACCGGCCCGCCGGCGGCGATCTGGCGCATGAACGTGGGAACCACGCTGCCCCGGCTGCCCAGCACGTTGCCGAAGCGCACGGCGCAGTAGCGGGTGCCCTCAGGCGCCTGGCCGAGCACGAGCTGCTCGCCAAGGCGCTTGGAGGCGCCCATCACGCTCGACGGCACGACCGCCTTGTCTGTTGAGATGAACACGAGGCGCTCGGCATGCACCAGCTCGGCCGCCTCGAGCACGTTGGCCGTGCCCACCACATTGGTGAGGGCGGCCTCGCACGGGTGGTCCTCGAGCAGCGGCACGTGCTTGTGGGCGGCGGCATGGAACACGACCTCGGGCCGGTGGGTGGCGAAGACGTGGAGCATCAGCTCGCGGTCGCGGATGTCGGCCAGCACCTGCACGCTGGCGCGGTGCACCGAGTTGGCCGCGTCGTAGAGGTGGGTCTCGTCGTGGTCGACCAGCACGAGCGACGCCGGGTCGCAGGCCGCGACCTGGCGGGAGATCTCGGAGCCGATCGAGCCGCCGGCACCGGTGACCAGGACGCGCTTGCCCTCGAGCAGGCGGCGGACGCCGTCGAGGTCGGTGACGACCTGCTTGCGCCCGAGAAGGTCCTCGATGCGCAGGTCGCGCACGTCGCTGATGGAGACCCGGGTGCCTACCGTGGACGACATGCCGGGCACGATGCGCAGCGCCACGCCGGCCGTCTCGGCGGCGGCCGCCGCCTGGCGCACGAGCGGCTGATCGATCGAGCTCATGGCCAGCACGGCCTGGTGGGCGCCGTGGCGCCGGGCGACCCGGGGCAGGTCGGCGATGCCGCCCTCGATGCGCAGGCCCATGAACGAGCGGCCGTGACGGCGGGGGTCCTCGTCGAGCACGGCGACGGGCACGAGCCCGGCCCGGGGGCTGCGCAGCATCTCCCGCACCAGGGCGGCACCGGCGTCGCCTGCTCCGATCACGACGACCTTGAGCCCGTCGTGGTCGGCGGAGCGGCGCTGGAAGGAGAACAGGCGGGACTGGAAGCGCAGGGCGCCGGTGAGGAAGATGCCCAGGCCAACGCCGAGGGTGACCACGGAGTAGGGCACGCTGCGGCGGACACCGATCTCGAGGAACACGAGTACGCACGTGGTGGTGGCGCCGGCCATGAGCAGGCGCCGGGCCTCCTGGATGCTGGCGTGGCGCCACAGCTGGCCGTAGAGGCCCCAGACCCAGTTGCTGGCCAGGCTCAGGCCCACGCCGAAGGGGACGAAGCTCCAAAAGGCGTTCCAGTGATGCGACGGGACCTTGCCGTCGAACCGCAGGACCAGCACGGTGGCGAAGGCGGCGGTGACGAGCAGCGCATCGAAGATGCCGAGGACCACGTCGCTGCGCAGGCGCGACGCACGCTGGGCGAGCCTCGTCCAACGAGGCACCTCGACGTCACCCCTCCGCTTCGTCAAAGAACCCTGCCTCCCGCCAGCCTCTCGATGGACCGTACCCCGTCGCGCCCGCATGGTGTTCCTATCGACCGAAAGACTGAACCTATGCGTGGTATCGTCGTTTTGTATCGGTCGAAACGTTGCATCCGACGAACGGTCTTCCGACTGTATCACCACTCTGCGTGGTCAGGTAGCGGTCATTTGACCAGTGCGTCGGGCTCGGGACGGCCCTCCCGCCGGCCCGCCACGACCCGTCGATAGAGGTCCTCGGCCAGCCGCACCGTCACGCTGACGTCGTACGTGTCCCCCGACGCTGGCGCCCCGGCGGCCAGGCGGGCCCGCTCCACGGGGTCGGTCGCCAGGCGGGACACAGCGTCGGCCAGGAGGTCGGGCCGGTGGGGTGGCACGAGCACGCCGTTGGTGGCGTCGACCGCCTCCACCGTCCCGCCCACAGCGGTGGCCACCACGGGGACGCCGGCGCCCAACGCCTCCATCACCGCCAGGGGCTTTCCCTCGTAGGTTGACGCGAGGACGAACAGGTCGGCGGCGGCCAGAATGCGGGGGACGTCGTCGCGCCGGCCGAGCAGCAGCACCCGGTCACCCAGGCCGAGCCGCCCGTGCAGGGCCGTGATCTCCGCCTCGAGCGGGCCCTGGCCGACGGTGACGAAGCGG
>JBKJNA010000175.1:0-15855 GCA_046596195.1 Acidimicrobiales bacterium
GCGGCGGCGCTGGCAAGTGCGATGGCGATGACGACGGCGATGACGAGCCATGCGCGCCGGACCTGTCGATCGACGACGGCTCCCGGCTGTGTGACGCGTACGGCACCGACGATCGTCTCGGTCGACCTGTCGGTGATTGGCGACGCCAGCACCAGCTCGCGTTCGTTGGTCGCGGATGCCAAGCGTCCTGCGATCGCTTGCACGACCGGAGCGTCTGCTTGCGAGGGGCCGCTGCCGAAGATCCGCCGGCCGCGGTTGTCGTAGACGGTGAAGTCACCTGGCGAGTCGGTCTCGGCCGCGACCTGGGCGAGGCTCGCAGCGTCGAGGGGCAGGGCGATCTCGACGATGGTCTCGGCGGCGCGACGGTGGAGGTCGGCGACGGCACCGTCTTGGTAGAAGCGTTGGATCACGACGGCGAGCGGCATCCCGAGGCCGATGACGAGCAGTGCGGCGACCGCGAGGATCGCCCGGGTGATCTGGCGTCTCATGCCAGCTCGAGCCGGTAACCGACTGTGCGGACCGTCGAGATCCACGAAACGCCGTCGGTTCGAGCGCCGAGCTTGCGGCGAAGGGCGTGGACGTGCATGTCGAGCGTCTTGGTCGAGCTCTCCCAGCGCAGATCCCACACCTCGCTGAGGAGGTGGTCGCGGGTCACGACCCGGCCGGCGCGTTCTACGAGCACGTGGAGCAGATCGAATTCCTTCGGGCGCAGGTCGAGCTCGACACCGTCGAGGAAGGCGCGATGGGCCCCGAGATCGACCCGCAGCGCTCCGACAACCAACGCGGCGACGAGCTCATCACCGCCAGGGGCTCTGAGGTGGGCTCGTAACCGGGCGAGGAGCACCGTCATGGAGAACGGCTTGACGACGTAGTCGGTGGCGCCGGCGTCGAGGCCGACAACAACATCGACATCGTCGTCTCGAGCGGTCACCATGACGATCGGCACCGCCGGCAACTCGGCGCGCAGCAGCCGGCAGACATGGACTCCGTCCAGATCCGGCAGACCGAGATCCAGCACGACCAGATCCGGTGGGTGAGCTGAGGCAGCCGCAAGAGCAGACCGGCCAGTCGTGGCCACCGTCACGTCGTAGCCGTGAGCGGTGAGCGACTGCTCCACCTCGGCGAGGATCGCCGGTTCGTCTTCCACCACGAGGACACGCGTACCTGACACCGTCGGAGCGTACGGCGACCCGAACCCGACCGCCGCTGGGCCGAGGACGTTTTACCTGGCGTTGAACCGGGCGCAACGAGGCTCAGAGGTGACGTCCGTACCGTCGGAGCCATGACACGTACCGAGACGAGACCACGGCCCGACATGGTGAAGATGCTGAACAAGGTGCCGCAGCTCACCGCCTTCTTCTGGATCATCAAGGTCCTTGCGACCACCGTCGGGGAGACCGCTGCGGACTTCCTCAACACGAACCTGAACCTGGGGCTGACGGGCACCACCGTGGTCATGGGCGGACTGCTTGCGGTGGCGCTCGGGTTCCAGTTCAGAGCGCGGCGCTATGTGCCGGCGATCTACTGGGTGTCGGTCGTGCTCATCAGCGTCGTCGGCACGCTGATCACCGACAACATGGTCGACAACTTCAAGATCAGCCTGTGGACGACGACCATCGGGTTCGCCCTCGCCCTCGCAGCTACGTTCGCAGCCTGGTATGCGAGCGAGAGGACCCTGTCGGTCCACACCATCCACACGACAAAGCGTGAGGCCTACTACTGGTCGGCGATCCTGTTCACCTTCGCTCTCGGCACCGCCGCCGGTGACCTCCTCGCCGAGGGTCTGAACCTGGGCTATTGGAAGTCAGCGGTGATGTTCGCAGGGGTGATCGGCCTTGTGGCCCTTGCCCGCTTCCAGCTCGGCATGAACGCGGTGCTGGCTTTTTGGGCGGCATACGTTCTGACCCGCCCCCTCGGCGCATCACTCGGCGACTTCTTCTCCCAGCCCCGTGACGCAGGCGGCCTCGGTCTGGGCACGACCGGGACCAGCGCCATCTTCCTGCTCACCATCCTTGGCGTGGTCACCTACCTCACCATGACCAAGAAGGACCTTGAGCTCGAACCCGCCGGGCTCAACTCGTAGCACCGCCTGCCTGCGCCCCCGGCTGCGACGACCATCGTTCGGCCGGGGGTGCAGTCGCGTGGGATCTCAAGCGGTGCACGCGACGACGACGCCCGGCCCGCGATGCAGCCCCGTCAGAAGCGGCCCGATGTCCCCGGGGGGGCAGCGAGCCGGCATCCGAGCGGCCGCCGCATGTGCGCAGCGGCTTGGTTTCAGGGTCACTTCAGGCGGATGCCACCATCATGGACAAGGAGGACGGTGAGGGTGCGAGTGCTCGTGGTGGAGGACGAGGAGCGGTTGGCCGCATCGCTTCGCCGCGGCTCGAAGCCGATGGGTTCGCCGTCGACATCGCCCTCAACGGGATCGACCAAGCCCTTCTCGCACCTCGTCCTCGTGGCCCACTTGCGGGCCCTGATGCGGCGCGGCGCTCGCGAGCGCCCGGCGGTGCTGGCCGCCGGGGAACTCCGCGTCGACCCGGCTGGCAGGCGCTGCTGGCGGGGCGACGTCGAGATCGCCCTGACGGCACGAGAGCTGTCGGTCCTCGAGTTCCTCGTCCGCCGCGCCGGCGAGGTGGTCTCCAAGCGGGAGATCCTCGACCACGTGTGGGACGACGACTTCGAGGGCGACCCGAACATCATCGAGGTCTACGTGCGCTACCTGCGCAAGAAGATCGATCTGCCCTTCGGACGCCAGGCGATCGAGACGGTGCGCGGGTCGGGCTACCGGCTGGCAGCCAATGGTGGGTGAACGCCGTCGGCATCTGGGCACGGTGCGGGTCCGGACCACCGCCGGCGCCACCATCGTCGTCGGGGTGGCCCTGGTCATCGGCGCCGTGGTCCTGGTCGGCGTGCTGCGCCGAACCTCACTGACAATGTCGAGACCGCGGCCCGGCTCCGCGCCGCCGACGTTGTCGCCTTGCTCGAGGCCGGCACGACGCCGGACGCGCTTGCCGCTGACAACGAGGAGGCCTCACTGGTGCAAGTCCTTGACCGAGACGGGCGCGTCGTCGCCGCCAGCGGCAACATCGGCGGTGAGAGACCGATCGCTGATCTGCAGCCCGGCGCGGTGCGCACGGAGGGCGGGCCGCCACCATCCGCCACGAGCTCGAAGTGCTCATCGCCAACCCCGACGACGCCGACATCGCCGGGCATCCAGGCTGCGCAGCCGGGGCACAGTGCGGGTCGACACCTCGGGACTCTCCGCCGGCCAGGTTAGAGGAGACGCCGGGCAGCTCGCCCGGGTCGTGCGGAACCTTGTCGACAACGCCGAGCGTCACGCCGCCGGCGCGGTCAGCCTCACACTCGCCGAACGGGCTGGCCGGGTGCTGCTCACCGTCGCCGATGACGGCCCCGGCATAGCCGTGGCGGACCGCGCCCGGATCTTCGAACGCTTCACCCGGCTCGACGACGCCCGGGCCCGCCGCACCGGCGGCTACGGGATCGGTCTCGCCATCGTCCACCAGGTCGTCACCGCCCACCAGGGCCGCGTGACCGTCGATGACGCACCGGGGGGCGGAGCCCGCTTCGTCATCGACCTACCGGCAGGTCCGGCCTGACCGGCGGTCGGGCCAGGTGCCCTGGCTCCCTGAGGTCGCAGGGTCCACATTCGGGCACGACTCTGCGATGGTGGTGCGGTGCTGCAGCGGATCGTCGGTGCCAGGCGGCCATGGCGCAGCCGCGCCCGGCCGGTGGGAGTGGCCGCGCGGGTGCTGGCCTTCGCTGCGGTGCTCCACTTCTTGGTGCTGCCCCAAGTCGGGGGTACCCGCCGGGCGCTCGGGCTGCTGCTCGGACTCAACCCGTTGCTCATCGCCAGCGCAGTGGCGCTCGAGGCGGCGGCGCTGGCCGCCTACGGCCAGCTCACGAGGTCGCTCATCCTCGGTGACAATCGGCCGAACGCATGGCGAATATACCGGATCGTCCTGTCGTCCCTCGCGGTCAGCCATGTGGTGCCGGGCGGTGCTGCCGCCGGCGGGGTGTTGCAGTACCGGCTTTTGACCCGCTCCGGCGCTGAGCCGGCGCAGGCCAGCTTCGCGATGGCCGCCCAATCGCTGGGCTCGGCCCTGGTGCTCAACGTGCTCCTGTGGATTGGACTGGTGGTCTCCATCCCCGCCACCGGCTTCCATCCCATCTACGCCACTGCCGCGGCCGTGGGTGCACTGCTCCTCGCACTGGCTGGAGCAGCGGTCCTGGCCTTGACCCGCGGCCGCGATCGCAGCGTGAGGCTCATCGCCCAGATGGCCCGCCGGATGCCTCGGCTCGACGCCTCGAGGGTCTCCGCTGCGTTCGAGAGCGCAGCCAAGCGGTTCGCAACCTTCACAGAGCACCCGCGCCTGGCCTTCGCTGCGATCGGCTGGGCGGCCACCAACTGGGTGCTCGACATCGCCGTGCTCTGGGCGTTCCTGGCCGCATTCGGCTACCGGGCTCCAATCGCCGGCCTCCTCGTGGCCTACGGGCTGGCCAACGTCCTCGCCGCCATCCCGCTCTCACCGGGCGGGCTCGGTGTCATCGAAGCCGCCCTCATCGTCTCCCTCGTCGGATTCGGTGCGCCACGAGCCACTGCGAGCCTTGGCGTCTCCGCCTACCGACTGGTCCAGTTCTGGGCGCCGATCCCCGCTGGGGCCGCGGCTTGGGCGAGTCTCGCCGGCACCCACCCGCGGGGAGCCATCGAGGCCATGTCTGCCCAAGCCCGGTCCGACGGCTGATCACTCCTTGTCTCCGTCGGCGTCCGTATAGGCGCCACGGTGGCTTGTGAAGGCCGGCTGACGAAACCTCTTGAGAGAGAGCGCGGCCGGACGCGGCTGAGGGGCCCCGGGTGGGGCCCCTCAGGGGCGTGCGGCGAACGCTGCATGGGTCAGCCCTTGGACGCCCCCGCGGGTTCGTTGGCCTCGGGGGCCTCGTTGGACTCGTTGGCGTCGCCTGACTCCTTCCCGTCGTCGGTCTCCTGGGCCAGGACCTTGCCGTCGCCGGCGTCGACCTTGACATCGGTGATGGTGCCGTCGGCCTTGGTGACCTCGACGCTCCACACGACGTTGCCGTTATCGTTGTCGAGCTCGATGGCGCCGGCGGTGCCAGGCACGGCCGCCAGGGCTGCGTCGCGGGCCTGATCGGCGGTGATGGTGGCGAGACTTTCCAGGGCCTTGGCCTCGTCGGCGTCCGACGTGGTCTCGGCGGCCTCCGGCGCGGTGACCGAGGATGTGTAGGAGGGGTCGTGGGTGGCGTCGGCCTCGGCCTGGGCGGGTGCCTGTGCCGAGGTGCTCTGGCCGCCGGTGGCGGCTCCGGCGAGGCCCGCTGCGCCGGCGGCGACGCCGAGTGCGGCGGCCCCCGAGAACAGCAGGCGCTTGGTGCGGGAGGTGGGCATGAGGTCTGTATCTCCTTGGTTGTCTGTCCCTGGTCAGGGTGACCCGGTGACAAGACCCACTATCAACCCCGAGCGCTTAAGGCCACCTGAACCAACCTGGGAGAACCTTCAGGTCACCGGAGTGACCGATTACGACATAGGCCCAGGTCCCGCCCAGACCGGCGAACGGAACGGCCAGGGCTGCGATCATCGTGTCGTTGCGAGCGGGCGGCGGCGGCATGCACCGGAACGTCGGTGGGGAGAAGGTTTCACAGGTCGCGAACCACGGCGATCGCCGGGCGCTGGGTGGCCCGTATGGCGCCGACGGCGGCGACCGAAACAGCGGCGATGGCGACGCCGCCGACGGTGGCCAGGTAGGACCACGGGACGGCCAGCGCAGCGGGCGGCGGATCGAAGACGCCGGTCAATACCTTGACGAGCATGTGGGAGAGCACCCACCCGCCGACGGCGCCAGCGGCGAGACCGCCGATGGTCATGAGCAGCGCTTCGGCCCAGAAGAACCCGCCGAGCTGACGGGCCTTGGCGCCTAGCGCGCTGGCGATGGCGAAGGTGCGGCGCCGCTCCGCGATACCGAGGGCGAGGACCAGGCCGGTGGACGCGGCGGCCAGGACGAGGGCGAAGCCGAGCTCGACCCGGGTCAGCCCGGCGAGGTCGACGGCGGTGAGGCTGGAGCCGACGATCCGGCGGCTGGTGGTGAGGTCGGTGACCTGCGCCTGGGCGCCGACCAGGCCGCGCACTCGCTTTGCGACAGCGGGCGGCGAAGCGCCACCGGTGTCGATGAGAAAGGCGCCCACGGCGTCACTGCCGGTCATCTTGGCGACGTAGTGGGCGTTGGCGACGAGGAAGCTGTCACGTGGCGCGGTAGGGAACTCCTTGGCGATCCCGGCGTAGTGGAACGCCACGTTGGTGAACTGCTTGGTGCGACCGTCTTGGAGGCGAAGCATGAGCTGGTCGCCGGGGTTGAGCTGGAAGTCCTTGGCGGTCTCCGCGCTGACCAGAACCGAGTCGGGGGCCGAGGCGAGCTTGGCCATGAGTTGGCGGGCGGTGCCGCCCTGGAAGTAGGCGTCCTGCAGCTTGGTGGCTCCGGCGATGGTGCCGGTCCGTACGCCGTAGAGGTCCTGGAGGTCGGCGCCGACGTAGGCGAATCGGTGCTGGATCGGTTCCACCGACCGCACGCCGGGCACGCCGGCGAGCTGGCTGGCGCCCGAGGCGCCGACAGTGGAGCCGGGTGACTCGGTGACGGTGACGTCGGCGCCGTTGGTGAGGCGGGCGTCGACCTCGGCCTGCTGGTGGTAGGTGGCGTTGAACACTGCGGTCGACGCCGCGAACGAGGTGGTGAGGGCGACGAGCACCAGCGCCCGGGCCAGCAGTCGGCGCTGGCGGGACATCGACGCCGCGACGGTGCCGGCCAGGCTGCCGGAGATCGGACGGATCAGGCGGCGCAGAAGGGGGCGTCCCCGTCCGAGGGCGAGGTCGGCGATCCGCCAGGCGAACAGCCCGGCGCCCGACCACAAAAGGGCGGGGCCGGCGAACGCCCAGTAGCTGACGGAGATGGTTGGGACGCCCTCGGGGGCGAGAACGAGCTTGTAGCCGCCTCGCCCGGTGAGCCAGAACACGAGCCCGCCGACGCTGAGCAGTGCGAGGTCGAGCCCGTAGCGCGCCCATCGGGGCGTTCCCGCCCGGCCGACGGCGCGCCGACCGGCGGCGACGGTCACCCCTCGGGCGTCGCGCCACGACGGGACGGCGATGGTGGTGGCGGCGATGACGAGGCCGACGGCGGCGGAACCGACAGCCCAGCCGATCGCCGCCAGCGGGGTGGCCCCGAACCCGAAGGTCCCGAAGGCGAGCTTGCCGAGGGCGAGTGCCAGGGTCAGGCCGCCGGCGGCGCCGACGACGCCGACGGCGGCCGCTTCGATTGCGCCGAGCCGGACGAGTTGGTGGTTGGTGGCCCCGCGCGCCCGGAGCAGGGCCTGCTCCTTGCGGCGCCGCTCCGCTCCGGCGCCGGCCACTGTGGCGGTGAGCAGACCTGCGAGCACGGCGCCGGGGAGGCCGAGGAACAGGAACAGGATCTGTGCGTAGAGGGCGTCGGCGCGCGCCGCGCCCAGTGTGGCGGCGAGGTTGTCGCCGACGAGCCCGGCGCCGGCCAATTTCACCTCCAGGTTGCGGGCGCGGCCGGAGACCTCCGCATAGGCGGCTGAGGGATCGGTGGGAAGGTGGTGGTTCAGCCGGGCGTGAATCTGGGTGTGGATTAGTTCCGGCCGGGTCTGGGCGAGCGGGTCGAAGAGGGCGTGCCACTGCCCGGCGGGGATGAGCAGCACGTTGTCGGGCGGTGCCTGGGGTTGGGCTCCGGGCGGCGCGCCGACGGTCTGGAAGAGCGAGTCGGCTTGGGGGAGGTCGACGACACCATCGACGCGCAGCGTCACTGCGGGGAGGCCGGCCCGGCCGACGGTGATGGTGTCGCCCGGCGCGGCGTGAAGGTTCGCGGCGGTCTGTTGGGCCAACAGGACGCCGGTGCCTGAGCCGGCCAGGTCGCGGAGCTCACCGGGGAACGCGCTGCGGTAGGCGTCGGGGAGGCCGACGACAACGCCGGGCCCGGTGGTCTGGGTGGACCCGCCGGCGGTGGCCTGCAGCCCGGAGGTGGTGGCGAAGCCGACCGGCGCGGCGTCGATGACCCCTGGCGCGCCCTTCACCGCGTCGAGTACCGCAGTCGGATCGGCACCGGTCTGGGCTTGGACTTGCCAGTCGACGGCGACGTCGGCCGCGGCCCGGGCGGTCATGGTGGCCTTGGAGGCGGACAGGAACGAGCCGATCGAGGCGAGGAGAGCGACGGCGATGGCGACGCCGCACGCGGCAGCGGCGAGGCGGCCGCGTCGGCGGGCGGCGAGGCCGCGGAGCCAGGTCAGGCTGAGCATGAGAGGTTCCCTTCGAGCGGGTGGTGCGCTTCGACGAAGCCGCCGTCGGCCATGGCCCACCGGGTGGCGAGCCGGTTGGCGACGGCCGGGTCATGGGTTGTGACGACCAGTGCCGCCCCGAGGTGGCGGGCGGTCTCCAGTAGCGCGTCGACGACCACGGCGGCGGCCGCGTGGTCGAGTTGGCCGGTGGGTTCGTCGGCGAGGATGAGACGGGGACGCCCGGCGAGGACTCGGGCCACAGCCACCCGTTGGGCCTGTCCGCCGGAGAGCTCTTCGGGGAGCTTCGTGGTCAGCGCGGAGAGGTCCAGCCGGGCCAACGCAGCGGCGGCCGCGGCGTGGGCGTCGGCTTCGCTGGCTCCGCCGAGGAGCAGGGGAAGCGCGACGTTCTCGGCCACGTCGAGGGGCGGTAGGAGACTTGGCCCCTGGAACACGACACCGACCGGCCCTGGGCGTAGGTCGCCTCGGGAGCCGAGCGCGGGCCAGGTGACGACACCGGCGGTGGGCTCGTCGAGCCCGGCGAGGAGGTGCAGCAGCGTCGACTTGCCGGACCCGGATGGTCCGGTGATCGCCAGCTGCTGGCCGGCGCGGATCTCACAGCTGATGTCGTGGACGGCGACGACCGCGCCGAGCCCGGCCCCGAAGGTTCGGGCGACGTGGGCGCAGCGCACAAGCACTTCCGCCTCGTCCGGGCGCGTCATGCCGTCACCGTCCCATCGGCCAAGGCGATCGTGCGATCGGCGGCGGCGGCCACGGCCGGGCTGTGGGTGACGATGACCACCGCGCTCCCCCCTTGGGCCCGTCGGCGCAGCAGCGCCAGGACGCGACCCTCGGTGGCGGCATCGACCTCGCCGGTGGGCTCGTCGGCCAGTACCACCGCCGGATCGTTGGCCAGGGCGACCGCCAGGCCGGCCCGGGCCGCCTCGCCGCCCGAGAGCTGCGACGGGTAGGCGCGGGCTCGTTCGCTGAGTCCGAGGTCATCCAGCAGACCGGCCTGACGCTCAGTGTCGGGCGTGCCGACCAAGCGCTGGGCCAGCGCGACGTTCTGGTCGACGGTGAGGTGTTCGAGCAGGTTGGCCGACTGAAAGAGCATCCCGATGTGGCGGGCTCGCAGCGCGGCCCGTTCCGGTTCCGGTCGCCGGCTGATTGCCTGCCCGGCGACGTGGACCATGCCACCCTCGGGCTCGTCGAGACCGGCCAGGCAAGCCAGAAGTGTCGACTTGCCGGACCCGGACGGGCCAGTCACGGCGATCATCTCGCCCGCCTCGACACGGAGGGACACGCCTCGTAGCGCCAAAGTCTCGTCGTCACCGGCATGGAAGAACCGGTAGAGGTCGATCGCCTCCAGTGCGGTCGTCATCACTGCCATCCGAAGGAGTCGGTGACGACCCGCCACGGGTCCACGTTGTCGGCACCCTGCGGTCCCGACAGGGTCAGGATGACCTGGGTGCCGGCCTTCCAGAACTCGTAACGCTCGACCGCGTCTTGTACGACCTTGCCGGTCACCGCGTCTGGGGGACTGTCGGCCCCGTAGGTGATCAGCACCCCGGCGCCGGCCTTCCTGGTCACAGAGGTGACCGCTCCAGCCTGAAAGTTCTTGGTCACCGCTTTGATGGCAGGTACCTCGTTCTGCTCGGCCGATTGGACCGTCGGCGCCGTCGCGGTGGCGGCCGTCTCCATCCGGATGCTGTTGAGCTTGTCGGTGAAGGTCACCGCCCCCCCGGTCTCGATGCGAGCCCAGCCCTCGGGAACCTGGATGCTGAAGCCGCTCGAGGGTGGGGAGTAGGCGACGAAGGCCTGGTTGTCGGGGATGTCTCCGGCCGGGTTGACCTCGGGCCCGCTCGAGACGGCGGTGCTCGACGGTGCGAGCGTGGTGGGCCCGGCCATGGTCGATGACGTCGACCCGCCGGACGCTGAGTTCTTTCCGCTGCCGCCGCCGCAGGCGCCGGCCGTCAGGGCCAAGGCGGTGGCGCCGATGGCGATCGAGGTGATGCGCTTCATTTCGTGGATCTCCTCGCAGTGGTGGTTCTCCTGTGGACCGTACGGAGAACGAGGTCACCGGCCGCTGCGGCCAAGGTCATCGCCGCCTGAACTCTTCACGGCTCGGCGGGCGGCGACTGGGCTGCGGCGTGCGCTGACCGGGCCCAGGAGACCGGCTGGCGCGAAATGGAGACCCAGCCCGTCGGAACCCGCCCTCCTACGCTGGATGCGGTGGGCGCCCGCATCCTGATCGTCGAGGACGACGCGACGATCGGCACCGGACTGGTCACGGCCCTGCGAACCAACGGCTATCTGGTCGACTGGGCGAAGACAGGCAGGGACGCGCTCGTTCGCGGTGACACCGATCGGCCAGAGCTCATTCTCCTCGACCTCGGGCTCCCCGACCTCGACGGTATCGAGGTCTGTCGACAGCTCCGGTCATCGGTACCCGAGGCGACCATCGTGATACTCACCGCCCGCCACGATGAGATCGATGTCGTCGTCGGTCTCGAGGCGGGGGCGGACGACTACCTCACCAAGCCGTTCCGGCTTGTTGAGCTGTTGGCCCGCTTGCGAGCGCACCTCCGGCGGCCTCGCGTCGCCCTTGACGGCACAGTCGCTGAGCAGGTCCAGGTCGGCGATCTCCGCGTCGACCTGGCAGCGCGCCGTGTCTACGTGGCTGACAACGAACTCGCGCTCCGCCCGAAGGAATTCGACCTGCTGGCACTGCTCGTCGTCGACGCCGGCCGGGTCGTGAGCCGTGAGCGAATCATGAGCGAAGTGTGGGACGAGCACTGGTTCGGGTCGACCAAGACCCTCGACACCCACGTGTCTGCCCTCCGCCGCAAGCTCGGCCCCGGCCCGGTCGATGATCGGATCACGACGCTGCGAGGCGTCGGCTACCGGCTCGAGCTGCCGTGAGTCGCCGCGTCCTCACCGCCATCCTCGTCGTCGCGGGGCTCGCCATCGCCGGGTTCGGTGTTCCCCTCAGTGTCGCCGTGGAGCACCTCTACCGCAACGAAGCGATCCTACGGCTCGGACGCGATGCCGCACGGGCCGGGGCGCAGGTGTCCGCATCGTTTCGCACGTCGGGAGACCCGGTGGAGCTGGCGGCGTCCGACGCCGATACTCGCCTTGGTCTCTACGCGCCCGACGGCCGACGCCTTCAAGGCTCCGGGCCCGACCACGGGGGCAAAGAAGTCACGCGAGCCGCGACCGGACGAGTCGCAGAGTCCACGCACGGCGCCCTTGTCGTCGCCACGCCCCTGAGCAGCGAGGAGCACGTCTTCGCGGTCGTGCGGGCCGAACTCCCCGCCTCCGCCGTCAACAGCCGCGTGCGACGCGCCCGGCTCCTTATAGGCGCGCTGGGCCTCATCGTTGTCGGCGCCGCAGCGCTCATCGGTCGCATCCTCTCCCGTCGCATCGCCAAACCGGTCGCCGACCTCGCGGCGGTATCCGCCCGACTTGGATACGGAGACTTCACGGTCCGGGCCAGCCGCTCAGGCATCATCGAGCTCGACATCGCCGCCGACAATCTCGACGCCACCGCCGCACGCCTCGGGAGACTCGTCGAACGGGAGCGCGCCTTCAGCGCCGACGCGTCCCATCAGCTCCGCACGCCGCTCACCGGGCTGCGCCTCCACCTTGAGACCGCGCTAGCCAACCCCTCACTGGACGCCCCGACGGCGATGACCGTTGCGCTCGGCGAGGTCGATCGTCTCGAACGCACCATCGAAGACCTCCTCACTCTCGCCCGAGACATGCACTCCGATGGCGGCGACGTCAACGTTCGTGAGGTGTTCGACGACCTTGAGCGCGCCTGGCATGGCCGGCTCGCTGCGACCGGACGTCCGCTCCGAGTCGAAGTCGGCACCGACGCCGACACCGCCCATGCGTCGCCGACTGCAGTACGCCAGATACTTGATGCGCTCATCGCCAACGCAGTCGCGCACGGCAGTGGCACAGTTCAGCTGCGAGCCCATGGTGTCGCCGGCGGCGTCGCCATCGATGTCAGCGACCAGGGTCCCGGTGTCCACGAAGACTCGAACGCCATCTTCGAACGCCGCTCCGGCAGCGAGCCAGGCCACGGGATCGGCCTCGCGCTCGCCCGCTCTCTTGCGGAGGCAGAGGACGCCCGTCTCTTCCTCGTCAACGCGGGACCAGGTCCGACCTTCCGGCTGGTGCTGCGCGCCTGAGATGCCGAGAAGCGGTCGGGGATCCGCACCAGCGGCCGTCCAGTGGTTGATCCGCTGGCCGATCGGGTCGTCGGCGGCCGAGCAGCGAGCTGGTGGAGGTCGACGAACACGATGACCCCGCCCTCCCCTCCGTACAACCCGTCAGCGCCAGGGCCTGCCATGCGCCGGATCCGGCCTGCCGGGCGGTGATCCCGAATGGGGAAGGACGGTCGTGGCCAGCCAGTGGCCGAGGACGACGAGCGCGATCGCCAGCCACGTGCCGATTACGAGCATGACCGCGGGGAACCCCAACAGGTCGCCGCCGACGATGACACCCGGCAGGAGCACGGCGACACCAACGAGAGCGCCGAACGGCGACCGCCAGCCGTGACGGCAGGGCGTGAACTTCGCTGCTCACTGTCCGAGGGCGCGATAGACGCGCTCGGCGTAGCCCTCGAGCCGCTCGGTGCTCTCCTTCAGTGCGACGGCGGCCTGGGCGGCGGATGGGGCGCCGAAGGTGTTGCGCAGGGAGAGCTCGCGATGCCAGCGGCGCACACTGCTCGCGGTCAACGCAGGCGTGGCCCGGCTCCGGCTCCGGAGCCTGCGAATCCGCCAGCTCGTCGAGGGTGTCCCCGTCGTCCTCGTGCAGGCACGGCGAGCTCGTCGCCGCGAACCTGCACCGTGAAGGCATCGCCGAGGAGGAGGTCGTGGCGGCTGTCCGCGAGCATGGAGAGATCGGTGACCTCTCCCAGCTCGAGCTCGCAGTGCTCGAGACCGACGGCTCGGTCAGCGTCGTGCCCATGACCGCCAACGTGCAGCGAAGCCGCCGCAGACTTCGCCAACGGCGGAGGTAAAAGGCCGATGTCCGCCAGCCAGAGCACGCACTACCGCCCTCTGTCTACTCCGCCTCTCTGCTCACACAGGTGAATCAGTCTGAGGCAAACAACCAGATCGGCACCGGCGAGCGCATGGTCCTGCTCGCCCTCGGCGGCGCCCTGATCATCGGGGCGGCCGTCGCCTTGGTGAACAGCGGTGCTCGTGGGACGGGCGGGCCGCTGGGTCGCGTGGACGGGACTTCTTCAACGCCTCGGAGCCAGATCTGATGGGCACCCCCCGCCTGTCCTCAGAGAGGCTGACCGACCTGCCGGAGGCTGCCGCCGTTGTCTGGTGGCGGTGGTGGTCGTCTCCGGCTCGGGCCGACACCGGGCAGGCTCCCCGCCCCACCCGCCAGACCCGGCCCGCCCGGGACCGGAACGGCCGGCCCAGGAAGTCGTTAGGTTGGGTGACCGGCGCCCATCCGAGTCATGTGGTGGTCGACGACCGACCACGACCCGGTCGCTGGTTGACCATCCGCGACATCGCAGCGGACGTCGGTATCTCCGTCAGCACGGCCTACAAGTGGTCGGCTCGGGGTGCGCCCCATTTCTCGCGGGTCATTCGCCTGCGCACGGCGAGGTGCGCGTTCGACGGGACTGGTACGAGGACTGCCTGGCGCAGTTCGAAGGTGGGTAACCAATGGCGGTCAATTCGACGCGAGGGTCATCTCCAGGCGGCGAACGCCTTCGTCCTCGCGACCAGGGGCGACGCCCTGGTAGACGTCGAGGAACACGGAGAGGCTCTTGTGCCCGGACCAGCGTTGGCACACCGTGGCGTCAACGCCGCTTCGGAGCCACCACGAGCAAGCGGCGTGCCGCAGATCGTGCCGTCGAAGTCGCGACAACTTCGGTTGACGTGGATCCTCTGCCGGGATGTCGGTCCTGGCCGGGAACATCGTCGAGATCGCCGGCCTCCACACGTCGCGGGCGAACATCGTCAGGTCAAAGGGTCTCCCCCGGCGGTGGAACACGAGGCCGTCGGGACCGATCCCGAAAATCTTGCGATGATCCGAGAGTCGTCGTACGAGCAGTGAGGGCACGGGCACTCGTCGAGTCTCTGCGATGTCTCGGTCTTTCAAGGGACCCCACTCGGCGTCTTCGTCCGGGTCCAACCACCGTGCTGAGATCCGCCGGCGACTTCGCCGGACTGTGAGCCATCCCGCCGACTCGTCCTCAGGCAACTCGACGTCCTCCCAGAGCAGACCCACGGCCTCACTGGGCCGCAGCCCGCACACGGCCATGGCGAGGATGTAGCACTCGACGACCCCGCCCCAGGGACCGTCGCCGCAGCGGCCGGCGAGCGCCACCGCCTGCGGGATGTCGAGTAGGACGTCCTTGTCGACGGCGACAGCGCTGCGACCACCTGCACCCCTCCCCGCTCGACCCTTCATCTTTCGCGGGGTCTTTACGGCAAGCCAGGGGTTTGCGGTGACCGCCAGGTCCTGCCGGCTCACCGCCCAGGACCAGCAAGCGCGCAACGGCTGTGTGTAGCGCACAATCGTTGCCGGCGAAACTCGCCGCCTCGGATCCCGTTGGTTGGTGGACAGCTGCGCAACGAACGACTCGATGTCCGCGACCGTCACGTCCTCGACGTAGGCCGAGTTTCGGCGGAGCCACCCAAGTCCGTCATCCTGGCGGGGCGTGAGGACGAGGTTGCAGTGGGGCGGTGAAAAGCTCGCGTTGTCGAGAAAGTCGGCGACCGCATCCAGATCGCCCTCGTCCGGTCGGGCCTCCGGGTGTAGAAGGAATCGACGGGCTCGGTTGATCGAGGTCGCCGCGAGGACCTTCGTCTTTGGCTCCCAGTCCGGGTGCGCCCAGTAGAAGGCCTCGGTCATGTCAAACACGGTCGCCGGGGGCGGCTTGGAGGGTACCGGGGAGGTCGGCTCGGCCACGAAGCGCTTCGATCGAAGATCGAACGGGAGACCTGCGGCGTGGCCGCGCTCGAGCTCCTCCTTCCAACTCTCTGCGAGCCCGGCGCGGTTGAACCGCTTGGCCCACTGGATTCCGTTGGCCCGTCCTTCGACATCCCACCGGGGCTCCTGCTTGGCGACCCGCTCCCCCGTGCGGCGGTCGACGGCCTTGACCGACGTCGTCGCCCGGTTGGTCCAGCAGGCGAAGGTCCTCGGTACGAACGGCGCGGGGTAGTTCGCTCGCGGCATCACGCTCCCTCGGTTGGTTGGCGCGCCTGGCGCTCAAGTGGGAACAGAGTGGGAACAATCTATCCGGTCGGCTCCGGTCTGGCGGGGACTCACCCTCCTCCACTGCCTGCCGGCCGGCCTTCAGTGGTTCCTGCTGACCCGCAGCTTAGGCGTTCTGAGCTGCGGGTATACTGGATCCAGGTACCGTCGGCATGGGGTACCGCCATCGCCTACACTGGTGCCCGGGAGAGGTGCGAGAGCGGCCGAATCGGACTCACTGCTAATGAGTTGACCTGGGAAACTGGGTCCGAGGGTTCAAATCCCTCCCTCTCCGCCAAGCCGGCCCTGCGTCATCATGTG
>JBKJNA010000049.1:0-20554 GCA_046596195.1 Acidimicrobiales bacterium
CTCCGTTCCTCTTTGATTTGTGGCTGTACTTCCCCACTCCCAGGAGGATGGCGTGAACAAGGCTGAACTGATCGAGAAGGTGAGGGAGGTCGCAGGCCTCTCGAGAAGCCAAGCCGAGTCGGCGGTCGACGAGACCCTCGGCTCCGTGGTGTCCGCCATCAAGGCGGGCGACCGGGTGAGCCTGTTCGGGTTCGGGACCTTCAACCCGTCGGCGCGGGCGGCCCGCACAGGCCGAAATCCGCAGACCGGCGCGGCCGTGAAGATCCCCGCGTCGAAGGGCGTCCGCTTCTCACCTGCAGCCGCATTCAAGGCTGCTCTCAACCCCAAGGCGGCGGCCAAGAAGGCCGCACCCGCGAAGAAGGCGTCGAAGTCGGCGGCGACGGCCAAGGCGAGCAAGTCGGCACCGGCCAAGAAGGCGGCCCCCGCCAAGAAGAGCGCACCGGCGACGGCCAAGAAGGCCGCCAAGTCCACCAAGAAGCGCTAGCGAAAGGCGGGACTAAGGGATGAGTGCAGCACCAGTGAAGAAGGCGGTCAAGAAGGCGAAGGCCACCATCAAGGGGGTCACAGCGGTTGCCGCCAAGGGGGCACCGGCGAGGGCGACCGCGGTCAAGAGGGCGGCGGCGCCCAGGACGGCGACGCCGGCGACCAAGGCGACGCCGGTCAAGAAGGCGACCGTCACGAAGGCCACGCCGGCCAAGAAGGCTTCGGCCACGAAGGCGACGCCGGCCACGAAGGCTTCGGCCACGAAGGCGACGCCGGCGAAAAAGGCCACAGCTGCGACGAAGGCCCCCGCGAAGAAGGCAATGCCTGCGACCAAGGCGGCACCCGCCAAGAAAGCTCCCGCCAAGAAGGTCGCCGCCCGCAAGCGGTAAAGCGTTGGTGGTGGCGCCGTGGCGCACCGACGGCGCCACCACCGCTCGAAGACGGGCTAGAGCTTCGTCATCAGCTTGAACGCCTCGCCCGAGGGCAGGGAGGCCATGCGACCGTGGTCGGCCAGCCGTTCAAGCATCCTGGCCCGGAAGGCTTCGACCTCGTCGGTGGCCTCCGGGTCGGCGATGTCCATGGTCGAACGGAATTGGCTGCGGTGCTCGAGCAGGGCGGCCAGCTTGGCGTCCTCGTAGCCGGCGGCATCCTCCACGTGGTCGACCTCGTCGGCTTCCCACAGCAACAGGGCCGACGGCCGGTGGGGTTCGAGGCCGTGCTCGGGGAAGAAATGCGGGTCACGGGCGCCCACGATTCCGTCGGTGACGAGGAAGCCGGCGTTGCGGTGGTCGGGGTGCAGCCGGTACCGCCGCCACGGGTCGTGGCCCAGCACGACGTCGGGCCTGATGCGTCGGATCCACTCGGCGACCCTGCCCGCCTGTTCGAGGCCCGAAGCCAGCTCGCCGTCGGTCCACCCCAGGAAGACCACGCGGCCGGCGCCACCGAGGGCGCGGGATGCAGCCCGCTGCTCCTCCTGGCGACGCTCCACCAGGGCGGTGGTGTCCTCGTTGGGGTCCCACGAGCCCTTGGACCCGTCGGTGCAGACGAGGTGGTGGACCTCGCAGCCGGCGGCCGCCCACTTGGCCAGGGTGGCGCCGCACCCGAACTCCACGTCGTCGGGATGGGCGCCCACCGCGAGCGCTCGCGCCGGCACGTCGAGGTTGGTGCTGATGCCGCTCGTCACCCTGTCGCCTCCGATCCCGTCACCGGCCGCCCACTGCGCCCGCCGGCGCCATCATCCTGGCACCACCTCGAGCGGGCGTGCGAGCGGCCGACGGGACTGGTCAGCCCAGGAGAACCGCCGCGGTACCGGTCGGCTGACGGGGCCCGCTATCGGTGGCGCGTCGATGCGGAGGGCCCTCGACGGCCATGCCGGCCCAGGGCAGGTCGGACGGCAGGTCGACGTCCCGGCCGAGGTGTGGCTCCCGCACGACCCGGAGCGCCAGACCGAGGCGGAGGGCGGCGGCGCCGTGGCGACGGAACGAGCCCGGCCCGTAGGCGAACGGGAAGCCGGCCGTTGCGGGCACGCAGGCCACGTTGGTGCCGTCGTCGTGATGGTCCGGCACCAGCGTCACCCCTCCGAATCGGGCCACCCACGCCAGGTCAGTGGCGAGGGGTAGGTCGGCGTGGGCCACGATGACCCGCTCGGCGCCGGCCCCGCCCAATGCCTGCACGCCGTCCGACACCGCCCCGTCGAGCCCCCGCCCCGGCGCCCACACCACCTGTGCGCCCTGCTCGGTCGCCCAGTCGGCGACGTCGGCGTCGTCGCACACCACCGCCACGGGCAGGGGGCGGGCGGCCCGCAGCACGATGGCTGCCATAGCGCGAGCCAGCAACTCCCGCTTCTCCGGCGCCAGAGCGGGGGCCAGGCGCAACTTGGCCACGCCGAACGCCTTCACGGGCACCAGGACGGCGACGCGGGGGACGGTCGTGCGTTCCTATGTGAGGATTTCGAACACGCGCACCAGCGGCTCCTGGCGGAGCAGTTCGAGAATGCGGACCTGCGCCTCCTTGGCCGCCCTCGACACCATGGCCTCACCCATGGTGTCGATGCTCTCCCACCGGGAGATCGTTGCGCACTCGAGCAGGCCGCCCGGGTGGTGGTCCATGCCGAGCACGAGCTCGATGCTCGTGCACCCGGCGAACTCGCGGTACACGGGGAGCACGTCGTCGGCGAAAAGGCGGCGCACCTCGTCGAGGTCGGCGGGGTCCACCGCTGTCTGGAACATGCGGAGATACGAGGTGCTCACGGCGTCCATCCTGTCTTCGAGAACATCCCTGCCAGCGCGCCGCTGGTCTGCAGCCGCATGGTCCGTCGGTCGAGCTCCGCTGCCATCCGTTCGCCGACGCCGGGATAGCGGAGGGTGATGCGGATGACGTCGGGGGTCAGTTCGATCAGGTTGTACGACGGCCTGGTGTACCCGCGGAGCCGGTACGACGAGACCGTGCCTGAGTTCACCAGGAGCGTGTCGTTCAACAGCCACACGTGCGGGACGTGCTTGTGGCCCGAGAGCACGAGGTGCACGCCGAGCTCGGACAGCAGGGTGAGCACGTCGCCCGAGTCCCACACGGTGTTCCGCTCCCGGCCCGTGCCGGGCACGGGCACCAGGTGGTGATGGAGGACGAACGTGCGCACGTCGGCGTCGCCTGCGAACTGTTGGCGGATCCAGTCGTAGCGCTCCCGGCCCACCTCGCCCTCGGCCAGGTCGGGTTTTGAGGAGTCGATGGCCACCACCTGCATGGACAGGGAGTCGCCGTGGATGCGCAAGACGCTGTCGCCCTTGCCGCCGATCCCCTCGCCCACGCCGAAGGTGTCCCGGAAGTGGAGGTACCCGACGTTCTTCGAGTCGTGGTTGCCGGGGATGACCACCGTGCGCAGGCCGGCGTCGAACAGCGGCTCCAGATGGCCGTGCGCCTCGCGAAACTCGTGGGCGTAGCCGTCGGTGGTGAGATCGCCGCCCACCACCACCAGGTCGGGGCCGAGCCCGGTGATCTCCGCTACCGCTGCATCCAGCAGGGCGCCGTCGAAGAACGGCGATCCGCAGTGGATGTCGGACAGCTGGGCGATGACGAACTCCTCGCGCACCACGCCGACGAGTGTAGGGGCGTGCTCCCGGCCGGCCTCGTGGCGGGTTGGCGCGGGGGTCCGTATGGTGAGGCCGTGGGCACCAGGGTTGCGGTACTCGGCGCGGGTTCATGGGGCACGACGATCGCCGCACTGGCGTGCGGCAACGTGTCCACCGTCCTGTGGGCCAGGCGCGCCGAGCTGGCCGAGGCACTCACCGCCACCCACCGCAATCAGGACTACCTGCCCGGCGCCCGGTTGCCCGAAGGTCTCGTTGCGACCGCGTCGATGGAGGAGGCGCTGGCGGGTGCGTCGGTGGTCGTGATGGCGGTGCCGTCGCACGGGTTCCGTTCCATCCTGGAGTCGGCCCGGCCGTTCCTGGCGGTGGGGACACCGATCGTGAGCCTCACCAAGGGACTCGAAGAGGGGTCGAGCAGGCGGATGACCGAGGTCATCGCCGAAGTCGTGCCCGGCTCGCCGGCCGGCGTTCTCACCGGGCCCAACCTGGCGGGCGAGATCATGGCCGGCCAACCCGCCGCCAGTGTGGTGGCGCTGGAGGACGAGAGCCTGGCGGCCGAGATCCAGCGCCTGCTCGGCACCGACGGCTTCCGGGTGTACACGAACACCGACGTCATCGGCTGTGAGGTGGCGGGCGCCCTCAAGAACGTCACCGCCATCGCCTCGGGGATGGGCGACGGCATGGGGTTCGGCGACAACAGCCGGGCCGCCCTCATCACCCGCGGCCTGGCCGAGCTCACCCGGCTGGGCACGGCGCTCGGCGGCCAGCCCCAGACCTTCCCCGGCCTGGCCGGCATGGGCGACCTGGTCGTCACCTGCATCTCCCGGCGTAGCCGCAACCGACATGTGGGCGAGCAACTGGGGCGGGGGCGCAGCATGGCCGAGGTGGTGGCCGAGATGAAGATGGTGGCCGAGGGCGTCAAGACCTCGCGCACGGTGCTGGACCTGGCCGCCACGGTCGGCGTCGAGATGCCCATCGCCGAGCAGGTGGTGGCCGTGCTCTACGGCGGCAGGACGGCGGCCGAGGCCCTCCCCGCCCTCATGCTGCGCGAGGCCAAGCCCGAGCACCCGCCGGCGAGGTCGAGGCCCGCAGACTGAACATTGTGTGGGCCTTGACGGCTACATGCTCCATATCGACGAGGTCCGCACCGTGGTGGGTGGCCGGACGAAGGTCGGCCCGATCAAGAACGCGCCCGGCAGACGGTAGGTCGCCCCTGCGATGTGCAGTACCTCGTTCGCACCCGGAGAGGCGAGCTCGATGACCGTCGTAGTGACACAGCGAGCGGTGGGAGGCCATCGTGAGCGCTCTGCGGCCGAGGGTCTTCTGTAAGGCGGGCTGCATCAGGGGCCGCCGTCGAGCAGTTCTACCTGCCGCTCGCGGACGTGAAGCGCGCCGTCCACGAAGCGCAGCGTGGGCTGATGTCCGCGGGGACGATGCCGACCGGCAGGAACGGCTCATCGGCGAAGTCGGCGCCACTCGGCCCCTGGCTGGTCCGTGCGCAGGATGCTCAACGATCCGGCAGTAGGTGCGTGACGCTGTCAGCGAGCGTTCTCTTCTCGTCTGGCCACATCCTGTGTGGCCCAGTTCACAAAGAACGGCCAAGTTCTGCGTTGCCCGAGGACTGCATCGAGTTCGTGGATGCAGGAGAACCCTTGCAGTACAAAGGTTTCTACGGGGCGAGTCGGACGGTGGCGATGGCCCAGGGGGCCAAGGCGAACGAGCCGTCGAACGCCGCAACAGGGCGCCCCCGGAGGTCGACGAGCCAGCCGGTGTGGCCGTCGATCCGGACCGTTGTGGGCGATGAAGTGGGGTTGAACACCCGCACCTCCAAGGCCCCGGCGACCCGCTGAAGGGCGGACACCTCGGCGCCCTCGACGGCGAGGGCGCAGCCCGATGCCGAGCGGTTGCCGCCGCCGTCGGCGTGCACGACCGGCAGCGGCAGGAAGGCGTCGTCGGCCAGCGCGTAGGGGTCGGCGCCGCCCACCTGGACGGCGTAGCGGGCCTCCACCGGTCCGAGCATCTGCGGGCCCTCGAGACGGTCGGGCGGGCCGGCGGGGAGCGGCCGGGTCAGCATCTCGACGCGTGACAACATGCCGGTGGCCCGCAGGAGGGTGAGGGCGAGGGTGGCGGCGGTCTCGTCCTCCACGTCGACCAGCTCGTACTCGAGCAGGCCCTCGTGGACGACGGTGAGGCCGCCGGCCTGCACGAACCGGCGGGACGGGAAGGTGGGCAGCGGCTCCTCGGTCGGGCCGCCCTCCGCCTCGAGACCCCGCTCCACCACGGCGAAGGCGCACTCGGCCCGGCTGACGGCCGCCGGTTCCGGGAGCGGGAAGTGGGCCCGCAGGCGGTGGTCCCGGCTCGGGTTGTCGAATGTCGTATGCACGCGCACGAGCCGCTCGCCGGCCCGAACCTCGAGGATGGTGTTTACCTCGACCGTGCGCTCGCCGGTCCGCGTCCGCTCCTCGTCGTCGATGCCCTCGTGCCACGTGAAGGTCCGCCTTACACGCAAGCGGCCCCGGAGGGGGCCGATCTCGACGGCCTCGGTGACCACCGCGTCCGGCGTGTCGACAACCGTGTCGAACTCGGGGGGTGACCAGTTGTAGGTGTCGCCGTGGTCGCCGCCGTCGACCAGCCGGTCGAAGCCGGCCAGTCCGTCGACGGAGAAGGTGCCGTCCTCGGCGTCGACCTCGATGCGCACCAGGCCGTTGTCGAGGACGGTGCCGCCCTCGGCCCGCACCGGCTCGGCGGTGCTCGCCGCCGGCGCCCAGGCCGCCCATCCGTACCCGGGCACGTCGTCGACCCTGGCCAGTACCCGCCGCGACGGCGGTTGGCTGATGCGCACCCGCACGTCCATGTCCGGCCGGGCGCCGGCACGCGCGTAGAGGTCTCGCTTTACCTGCTCGACCAGGAACTCCGTGCGCAGGCGGGCGTCGGCGTGCAGGACGATGTCGAGACCGTCGTCGGTCTCGATCACGTCGACGGCGTTCACGTAGGTGGTGGCGTCGAGCTGCTGGCTGCGGATCTGGGCGAGGATCCCGCCCAGGTCCCGGGCCTTCATGGTGCGGTCGGCCAGCGCCGACGGGCGGTCTTCCAGCACCTGCGTGCCGGGCAGGCGCCCCTCCCCTGCGACGGTGATCTCCACCAGGCCGCTGCGGGGTCGGGCGCACGGGTTGACCACCACCGGGCCCGGCTCGGCCATGGACGACGCCACGGCGGTGAGCGCCCGGTCGGCCAGGCCGTCGGCGATCTGGCGGGCCTCGGCGAAGCGGTGGAGGACGGCAGTGCCCACCTCGTCGGCCGAGCAGGCGCAGATGGAGTCGTGGGCCGAGTTGCGTATGACCTCCTTCCAGGCCAGGGCCAGCAGCCGATCGGGCCAGCGGCCGGGGTCGACGAACAGGGCGCACAGCGGCTCGGCCATGCGCTCCAGGGCCCGCTCGGTGTGGGCGGCCGCCTGTTTGACGTCGACCCGGTTCGAGGCCACGCCCATCAAGAGGTTGGCACGGGCACCCGAGCGGAGCTCGCCGGTCCACGCCGGCAGCCCGTCGGTGGGGGCGGTGGCGAGGTACTCGGCGAGCGACGTCACGTCGAGGTGGTAGTCGTCCTGCAGGTCGTTGACCTCGGCTACCACCCGGCCGAGCCACGGCTGCGGCACCTGGTGGTCGGTGCCGTTCATGAACAGCATGCCGTCGAGGAGGAACGGCTCGACCTCGGCCTCGTGGGAGGCGATGCGGGCGACAAGCGCCTTGGCGTCGTCGGGAATGGCGGCGCCGTTGCCGTAGCCCTTCAGCAGGTACTCGGCCCGCACGGTCGACCCGTCGGGCGCCGACCAATGGAATGCCGACTTGTCGACGGCGGCGGGCACGCCCCGCCACACGACTGCGTGCTCGAGTCCGGCCTGGCGCAGCAGCTGGGGCATCTGGGCGATGTGGCCGAACATGTCCGGCAGGTAGCCGACCTGGGCCGCCCCGCCGAACGCCGCCGCCCGCTCCATGCCGAGCTGGAGGTTGCGCACGATGGTCTCGCCCGAGACGGCGAACTCGTCCATGAGGATGTACCACGGCCCCATGGCCACCCGGCCACCGGCGCCCAGGCGCCGCAGCATCGCCTCCGCCTCGGGGCGCACCTCGAGGTAGTCGTCGACCACCGCCATCTGCCCGTCGAGGAGGAACCGGGCGTAGCCGAGGTCCCGCTCCAGCAGGGGCAGGAAGTCGTCGAGCAGGGCGACCAGGCGGAGCCGGAACGACTGGAACGGGGCGTACCACTCACGGTCCCAGTGGGTGTGGGGGACGATGGCGACCACCCTTTGTGCCCTGTGACCTGCGGAAACGTCTTCGCCGGCCACCTCGCTAAACCGCCTCAGTCCTCAGCCAGTCCTCAGCCGAAACGCCGAGGGACTCATCGACGATTGTCCGGACCCGCTCGTCGTCGTTGCGGATGACGTGCGCGTAGGTGGTCAGCAAGGTCTTCACGTCGTGGCCCAGGCGCTCGGCCACGAGGGCGGGGCTCACGCCAGCGGAGAGCAAGATGCTGGCGTGGTGGTGACGGAGGTCGTGCCATGCGTGGCCCTCGAGCCCGGCGCGCTCCGCTGCTCTACGGATGTACTTCGAGGCCATGGCCCGGGACACCATCCGCCCATCGATGTGGAACACAAGGCCATGCTCCCCTGGCCCGAAGATGCGAACATGCGTGGCCAGCACGTCGATGATGAGTGAGCTCAGAGCGACAGTGCGGTAGCTGTTGGCTGACTTGGGAGCCTTGAGGAACGGCCGTCCCCTGGAGGGGGTCCAGAGCTGGCGGTCCACCCGCAACTCCCGGCGCATGAAGTCGACTCGATCGGTCGTAAGGCCGAACAGCTCGCCTTGGCGAAGCCCAGTTCCGGCAGTCGTCACCACGGCAGCGCGGACGTGCTCGACGGTGTGCCCGGTGATGGAGCGAACCTCCTCAGGAGTCAGGGGCACGAAGGGCACCGCTACTGGTCGCGCCAGGCGCGCACCCTTGGCGGGGTTGCGTGGGATGCGCTCGTCGTCGACGGCGGCGCTGAGCAGATGCGAGAGCGTCTCGTAGGTCATCCGGGCGCTTGACGGCGCCAGCGGTAGCGCCTTGACCCACTCCTCGATGTGAGCCCGCCGAATGCTCGACAGCGGCCGAGCGCCAAGCGCAGGAAGAATATGGAGCCGCAGCTCTCGGGCAATGCGTTCGTGGGTCGCAGGTGCCCACGAGCGCCGTTCCAGCCACTCGGCGGCGTAGGCCTCGAGGGTGATCTGCCCAGCCGCCGGCGGAGTGTAGGTGCCGGTCATGAGGCGGTGTTGCACCTCCACCAGGAACCGTTCGGCATCGACCTTCCTGGCGAAGGCGCGGGATGTCTGAGGACCTCCCGGGTACTCGCGCCAGCGGGCCAGGTACTTGCCGCTCGGTCGGCGGTCGATGCTGGCCATCGGGCCTTCCTTCCTTGTCGGTTTGCTTCTCTTAGAACAGTACATTCCCGTAGTTGCAGGTAGTAGGCGGCTGGTGGTGTCCGTCCCCGGTGTAAATCGACGACGGGCGTAGGTTCCTTCCAAGGCTGCAAGGGTGGCGCCGCAGTAGCCGGCCAGGAAGCCCGACGGCGGCTCGGGTCTGGGTGGCGGCGTCGACCGGCAGATCCAGGGGACGCCCCGGGCCCAGCTACGGAGCGTCAGCCAGGACCTGATAGCCGACGCCGAGGTCGGCCGCTCCGTCGCGCAGGAGGTCCGAGCCAACCGCCACCACGAGCCCGCCTCCGACGATGAGAGCCACAGCCAGCGCCTCGGCGTTGAGCATGTTCAGGGAGCGAGAGACCCGGAGCGTAGCCATGACCGGAACCACGGTCCGGAAGCTGAGCAGGCCGACCCCTTCAGGCAGGCGACGGATCGACTCCAAGACGGCCCTGCTCGTCGCTGGCCCGACGGACTCGAGCCGGGAGGACAACGCGCCGGTTCCGGAGCCGGCCAGCACGGCCCGGGCCAAGCGGAAGTACCAGCAACCGGTGGTGTACACGGTCTCGTGGGCGGTAGCGGCCTCGACGGCCGCCGAGGCTGTCCCGGCCAGAAGGTCCAACAGAAGGCGGTCATCGAGGACAACAGCCACAGCAGCCGAGCGGCTACTGGTCGCTGATGTCTTCGTCGCCGGCGATGATCGCCGCAGCCGCCTGCGCGTAACCGCCGTCGCGGACCCACGCCGCCACTAGCGTTCTCGCTTCGGGCGGCAGGAGCGCTGCTAGCCCCGGCCAAGGCTGGGTGCGAAGCTCCCCGGCGGCCTCCGCCGCTTCCCGAGCACGGTCGACAGCGGCGGCCAGCGCTGGATCGGATCCAAGCCTCATTGACACACCGCCATGGTATGTCCCCGGACGTCGTCGAAGTACGGGGAGTGTTACCGAGCGCACCTGCTCGTGCCGTAGTCGGGCGCCTGACGCGCGCCCCTCCTCGGTCAGGTCGCGGGCAGCGATCCGTGCCGCAGCCATGCCACCGACAGGCGGTGCATCTCGTGGCGCTGGCTCTCCCACATCATGAAATGGGAGGCGCAGGGCACGGTGACCAGCGCCTTGTCCACCGATCCGAGGTCCTCGTGGAGGTGCACCAGGTTGGTCGCCAGGATCGTGGTGTCGAGAGCGCCGCGGATGATCAAGGTCGCTGCTCCGACCTGTCCGGCCGTCGTCTTGTTCCATCCCCACTGGCTAGTGACGGGAATCCGCATCACGCCTCCGGGTGGCCCCCACGTGGCGCCCAGCGGGTCGTGCTGGTTGACCGTCGCCCAGAGCGGGTCCTTGACGGCGGGGTCCACCTGGCCCTCGCAACTCACGCCAGGCCAGTCGGTCTGCTGGGCTCGGGTCCGCAGCGCCATGGGGAAACCCGGCTGGGGAAGCTTGGCCGGCGGACCGGCCGGGCTCGTCCGCACGTAGTTGGGCGCCTGGAGGACGAGGCGGTCGACCTTGTCGGGATGCTGGGCGGCGTACATGCCCGCACGATGGCCGCCGAGCGACCATCCCACCAGGCTCACGCGGTCGACGCCGCGCAGGGCTCGGATGTACTCGACGGCGGCGTCGATCTCGTCCAGCTCCGAGCGCGCAGTGCTCAGGCGGAACGGATACGCCAGCGGGCACGGCGCCGGCAACGGATTGGGCACCAACACCAGCTGCTGGGCCGGATTGGTGTTGCATGGGTCGTCCATCTTCGGCCGGGGCGACAGGCCGTAGCCGGTGAGGTCGAGGGAGAACGTGTCGAACCCGGCGCGGGCGAGATAGGACATCCAGCTGTAGTCCTGGAAGTCGAGGTCGTACGTGGGCACCGTGGCCGTTGCGCTGCCCGGGATCATCAGCACCACGGGGTCGGGGTCGTGGTGCGCCCGCCCGGCGGCGCCCGGCCGCATGCGCTCGTGAAGGCGAAGCTCCACCGGCGCACCGGCGTTGGCCGGCACAGTCGAGACGTGCGGCACGAGGTAGTCCGCTGTCTGGACCTTTACCTGCCCCGGCAACAGGCGGTCGGGGCGTGCCGCGCCGGCGGTCGACGGCTGCCACGCCAGGGTCAGCGCTGCGCAGGCGACAGCCATCGCCCGCCAGGCTGTGTGGGTGGGCTTGTTCGATCGGGTGCTCCGGAACCACGGCGAGCGGTGCATGTCAGTCCCCCATGTCTCGTGAGCGCCCGGCTGTCGGGTCGCAATCGAGCGATCGCCGCCGATTCGCCCGGAGGCGCCCTCCACGCTGCGCCGAAAGCCTTGCCGAAATGGAACGGTTACACAAGGGTGAAGGCACGCAAATGTGCCGGGCGCTACCACGCAGGTCCGAGCTGTGGAATTCGCCTCTCGCCCAGTGGCCGGAGCGTTACCTCGCGCCGCACCGGTGCCGTAGTCGGGCGCCCGCTCCCCGCCGCACAGCCGGTATTCCACTTACCCGGGATCTGGGACATGCGATCTGACGCCTCGGGCGTCCGTGGCCATCGATCTGACGCCGTAGACGGTTGCGATATTCGAGCGGTAGATGCTCGTGCAGTCCGACCCAGGGCCTCAGCGAACTAGCGGTGACCCTGCTTGGGAACTGCAGGAGCGTCTAGGTCAGACGACCTCGCGCATGAAATACGCTTCTTGGGAATGGGCCGATATGCTCATTCTCGTACTCTCCCTCGGTCCCGTTAGCAGCCCTCAACGCGCCTGGCAAACTCGCCGCTTTGGTCGAGGATCTGTTGAATGGGGGGCACGCTGGCTGCGGGCGGCCGATTACACGTCGGTGAAGTTCGAAATCAAAACGTCGAGCACGACATGGTCGTCATCATCTTCATCGTCATTTCGTGCGGACAGGTGAAGTGGCACATTCGCGGCGCCCTTGGCCACGGTCACCATGCCGCCGCCTTGGCCGTCCAAGTCGCCTGTGTCCTCGCTTGTCCCCTCGAAAAGCTTGACGTTGGCCACGACGGTCACCGACAGGTCGGCATTCCAGGTCAGATCAAACGCGACCTCGACGCGGATCTCCCCGCCCCACTTCCGTACATACGGCGCCGACTGCCGCCTGTTCAGTGGCCCCAGTCGCACCGGAGAAATGCCGAACGAATCGTGAAGGATCTCGTCCGACCCAATGGTTTCCTCGTCTTTGATCTCAATGCTCCCGCCAATTACGACGATGCGGTTGAACTCCGGCGGATCGTTGAGCTGCAGCGTCACGGTGGCGCTGCCGCGGTCCTTTACCTGCGCGGACGCACGGCCCTCGAAGAAGAGACCGTTCATTAACACACCGGCCTCTATCATGTAGGTTCCCTCTGGCAGCTCAAGAGCGGCCACCCCGCTCTTGTTCGTCACGACAACCTTTCCACCGACCTTGACGTCACTGCCGGCTACGGGCTTGCTCTGGTGGACCACCGTGACCGTCAGCTTGCCTATCTTCTCCCGCTTGACCCAGACCCCGATGTCGCGCTCTTCCAGAAGCCCATCTCGAAACACCATTCGGTGCGCTGAGCCATAGAGCCCGTGCACCGAGTCGGGTGAGGCGGTCGGACCATCCCAAAACGTGAGCATGTCGTCAGGGCTAACCGCTCGGCCTTCGCCCGGATTTCGCCATTTTTCAGAGTCCTTTGCATCTTCGTCGTCGAACTCGCGACCGCTGTAGTCAAACGCGAAGGTATTGCAGATCTGGTTCGCCACATCGTCAGGGGCATCCGTAAGGAGACGGCCAAGACCGCCGGCCTTTTCATACGCCTTTTCATACGCCTTTTCATAAAGAGCTTCTGCGGCCTTAAGTCGCTCCTCGGGGGTGTATAGGTACATGCCGTCACGTGTAAGCGGATCGATGAGCGCATCCTCGTCTGACGGCCTCGTACCCGGAGACGTCGCCGAACGGTCCTTCTCCAAGTCCTTCTCCGTCGTGAAGGCTCCCTTTCCCTCCATGCGGATCTTCGTATCCGTTACGTCATCAACTGCGGCGAGAACCAACGATGAACACACCATGGGCCGTGTCCCCGATGCCCACCACGCTTTGCCCTGGTCGGGCGCAAGGTGCGACGTGTCGTCCTTTAGCGAGATCGCTCCGTTGGAGTAGCAGAAAAACCGGTAGTGGCCTCTTATCTGCTTAGCCCGGTCAGCCACCTTGTGCAGCGTCGGCCGGACGTGCGCGAACTGCGCCTCGCCCTCGATAAGCGGATCCGGTTTGAGTACGAGTGGGAATACGACGTGCCGGTCATGCTTCATGAAGAACACAGGATCGCTGCTGAAGGCGGCGATCTTGTAGGGCTTCTTGATCTTTCCGTCACGGGACTCGTATAGAAAGTGAGAGCCGTGGAACGCCTGATCGACGGTTTGATCGACGGTGCCCGGCCAGATGTACTTGAGGCCCTCGGGGTCGAAACCCTGTGTCCCTCGATCGTCCGGTGCTACGAACGCCGAACCTATGACCTGGTCCTCGACCCACTCGTCGGAGGCGGTCGCGTGACGAAGCTGGTAGTAGTTGCCCGTCATGATCCCACAGTGGGAGAAGAACTGCGGTGGGCTCAGGGCCAGCAGCAATTTTCCAATGAACCCAATCGGACCGCCCGGCAGCAGGACTACGTCACCTTTTTTTGCATTCATAATCCGGGCGGGCACGAATACTTGGCCACGTCTCCCGGTGCTCCGGCAAAAGAGATCCTCCGAGGGCGCCTCCTCGTCCAGCAGGCACTGCTTGCCGAGGAAGAAGGTTTCGTCCGTCAGATCGAAAAGCGTTCGACCGTGGCCAAAGATCGATTCGAGTCCCTTCGTTCGTTCGGCGACCTCGGAATTTGTCCAGGTCGGGCGCATGGCCTCTACATAGTTGCGGACTGCGGCCAGCGTCAATCCGCCCGTGTTCTGTTGAGCGAAGGGCGCTACGGCAGGAAGGGCCGGCGCTGCGCGCGACTCGGCCTCCGCTGTCTTGAGGGTGCTGACCCCCTTGGCATCTCGCACGAGCCGGGGGGTAGGTGGACGCGGCTTGGCACAGCTGTCGGCCAAGGCGGCCTTGACCTCATTGAGCAGGTCGACGGCGTGCAAGTTCTTGACGTCGGACCACCGCTTCGACTGGTAGGCGTAGTACTCGAAGTAGGCGCTCGCCTCGACCTTAAGTCCAGAGTGCGTCCGACCGTGGAAGTGGACCGCGTAGCCCAGCGCACCTTCGGGGAGAAGGCGGCGCGGCAATGAGCAGTCAAGATCGCGCTGTGACCTGGGCGCCAGGATCACATCCATGGCCTTCAGCGGGCCCGGTACAATGACGTGATCGGCATCGTCATGCAGGATCTCGATCTGGCTACCGGTGATCGCCAAGTTCTCGTCGGTGTCGTTGGCCATCACGCATGAGGAAACCAGGCGAGTGCCTGCTCCCCTGGCCCGGTGGTCGTACGAGAGCCTTGGCTTTAGGATCCCGCGGGATCTAAACCATGCGTAGTCGTTGAAGACGCGAAAGCTCTCTTTCGCCGTGCGCCGCTCGCCGTCGGGGTATGTGACCGTAACATGCAAATCGAACGGGACGAGTTGCTCACTCTCGTTGAGGAGGCTCTCGCAGTCCACGGCGAAGAACGGTCGCTCCAACAGGAAGGCACCGTGTCCGGCTATCCCCCACTCATATGCGACGCCATCGCGATGGACGGCATCTACATTCTTCAGGCTCACGTGAAGCATGAACGGGTTGGATGGCTCTTGCCTGACGGTCAGTACCGGGTAGGGATGACAGTCGAGGTGTTCCACGACGTCGAACTTGAGATTGGTTCTGTCCTGCCTGCCGTCCTGGTGGGCGATGATCACTGGGACCGTGTGTGTGCCAGCCGAGTCGAAACTAATGTAGCGCTCAAGTCCGATGGCCCCGGCGATTCGTGCCGTAAGCTCCTCAGGGGCACCGGAGCGCAGTCGAGCGTAGACCCGGACCGGCTCACCTATCTGAAGGGTAGTCTTCGCAACGACGGCGGTCCGCAGAAAGTGGCGGCTCTTGCGCGGTGTCGTTTCAGACTCTTGGTTCTGCGGTGTAGTGCCGGTCTTGCGAGCCACGATTTCTCCTAAGCCTTGGGTCAGTCGAGCAGAGGTGTCCATCCAGTCACGGTATCGGGCAGCGCGTCAGCCTTCCACACATACGGCGCGCAGTCCATCGACATTTGGGCCGCCTGGCTCATGCTCAAACATTATGTGTTCTGGCAGAGCTTGTACACGAAGCCGCCCTCCACGATCTCGCCGTTCCAGTTGGTCTGGCCTGATCATCGGCGAGCGGCGGGTGCGCAAACCCGATATCTACGGACAGCGCAGCCAGCCGGTCGAACTCCGAAACGACAGCGCAGAGCGTCAACTATGTATCCCGGTCGAGTGCGCAGGCCGGCGCCACTGAAGGCGGTTCACCCCAACGCGCTCGATATCGGCGCGAGCGGGCGGGCGACCCGCACGATATTATTCCGTGTCGGGCGAGATCCGCGCCCTGCTCACTTCACCTCTCGCCCGTGTCTGCCGCCTTGATGGGAACACCCCTTTCCGCCAGTGGAATGGCACCAGGCCCGGTGTCATCAGCGTTGCCGGCCGGTGATGGAGGCGGCCCGGTCCGAGATCGGCAAGCTCACTGAGGCGATCAAGCGCAACACCTCGTCGGCCGCACGCTCTGTCCCCGCATCTGCCCCATGAACGGGCGCGCTCTCGAACGCGAGTTTCTACTTGATCGAGCCAGGAGTCGACAGCTCGCCATCGAACGTGGCGACGACGGTACTCGTCGGCCGATCGACGGCAACTATCAACGTGAAGTACCCGCTGGCGCCTTCGAACCGTCCGGTTCCACCCGTCACCGTATGGAAAGCCATGGCTCGCACGGTCGTGGCGCTGGTCGGACAGCCGGTTCCGCTCCCCTCGAACATGACGGTGTCACCGTTGGCGGCGGTGAGCGACCCCGTACTGGTTCCGGTAGTGCCGGGAGTCGAGCAGCCAGCGACGACCTGCCCGAGCCTCAACGTTTCGGCGAACGCAAGGTCGAAGCGTCCGAGATGGGTTGCGTGACCCTCCCCAGTGCCCGTGACAAAGACCTGCGGTGGAGCAAAACGCGCCACAGTGTTGCCGGAGTAGCTGCCGTGGAATGGGACAAGTGTGGGTCCGGGCGGGGCGACTGCCCACGCCGGCGCGGACACGACGAGCACTGCTCCGGCAGCCAGCATCGAAAGAGGGATCTTGAGCATTCCTCACTCCTTGTTCTTGGTCGTTTTGTAGTTGTTGTCGAGTTCAACCTGATCGACAGGCGACTGTCGATCAGGGTCGCTTCGGCCGGACCGTCCAGCTCGGTTCGTACGATCATCGACTCGTGCTGGTCCTGCACGAGAAGGCCAGGTAGATCCGTTGAAGGAGGAGGGGGAAAGGGACCTTTGCCCCTCCTCCTTCTCGGATCCCCTCCGGGTGCGCCAGAGGGCTGTGAACATCAGCGACGAGGAGCACGCCGTGTTCGAAGTCTTCGAAGGCACGTCCCTTCTGGTCGGCGATCACCGGCTGGTCGGCGAACTGCTCACAACGGAAAGCATGTCCGCTCGCGCAGCGATGAACATCGGTGGGAATCACGTAGAAAGTGGCGTTCCGCTCGGGCTTCCAGGAGAGGGCATCAACTACGTGGCTTCCACCGATGTCGTGACGCTCGGTGGACGCGACTGTTTGGCCTGTGCTCGTACACCTCGACATCGGGCTCATCGAGCCACCGTGCGGCACACTCACGGTCGAAGGAGATGGCGTCCTCGCCTTTAGCGGGTGGCTGGATCTCCTGAGAGTGTTGTCGGAAGCGTTGCATACCCGGGAGCAGCTGTCGCTCGACGAAGCGCCTGCTCCCGGAGTTGGCGACGCGAGGTGACCCCAAGCTTGTCGAACACGTGTCGGAGATGCGTCTCGACGGTCCGGTGGCTCACGTACAGGCGGTCGGCCACTTCTCGGTTGGCCATACCCTCGGCAACAAGAGCGACGACGCTCGTCTCCGTCGGCGTCAAGCTGCCCCAGCCGGGTCGCGAGCGATCGGCTCTCGGCCCGGCCCGGCCCCTCCTCACCCCGAGCTCACGCAGCCTGGCGTTGGCCCGGGCAACGTCGCGCGCCGCGTGCAACCTGGCGAAACCGTCAAGCGCCTCGTCGAGGAACGCCACGGCTTCGTCCGTTCGGGCGGCCCGGGCCAACGCGCTGGCGGCGTCCTCGGCCGCCAGCGCCCGCTCCAGCGGCCGGGGCCCGGCCCGCAGCTCGGTCACCGCCTCGACGAGTACGTCCATGTCGTCCTCCGCCAAACCCCGGCACCACAGGGCGGCGCCGCGAGTCGACGGCGTACCCGCCCTGCTTGCGACCTGCTCGACCTCAGCGGTGACAGAACGCGCCCGGTTGATATCCCCCGTCCGCCGACAGAGCCGGACCAAATCCGGCCCGAAGATCGGGAGGTCCCAGGCCAGGCCGTGGCCACTGCAGCTCTCCCACGCCTGGCCCACGGCGAATAGCGCGGCGCCGTCGTCCCCGGCGCCCTCGGCGATCTTGGCCTCCAACCACAGTACCCAGTCCGAGTGGTGCTGAGGACCCGTCGCGACTAGATCCGCCTTGGCCCTGGCCAGCAGCTGATGGGCCCCTCGAGGGTCATTGCGGTGGGAGGCGATGAGGCTCAGCATGCAGCTCATGCCGACCTCGCCGAAATGTGACTTCACCTCTCGGGCGAGCAGCAGCCCGGTTTCCGCCTCGGCAATGGCATCGTCCCAATCACCGGCGAAGAAGCACAAGGCTGCCGATGTCCAGTGGTAAAAGGGTAGGTTCCAGTCCGAGCCGACGTCCTGGCTCAGCTGGCGACCGCTGCGAATGGCCGATGCCGCCTCGGTGAACTGGTCGGCCTCGGTGAGGGCGATGGCCAAGAACATGTTCGAGTGCAGCTGCGAGGCCGTCCGGTCTGCGCTTCGGCGCGCACGATCGACCGCGGCGCGAGCGTCGGCAACGGCCTCGACGAGACGATGCTCGTAGGAGGCGAGAAGCGACCGGGCAGACAGCGCCATGCACACCGCAAGGTCGTCGTTTGCACTCGTCGCCCGGTCGAGGGCAATGGCGGCGGCGGCCGCTCCGGCGACGAGGTTGTTGGTCAGGATCTGGCCGAAGGCGGCCCAGGCGCCGAGCTGAGCGCTGGCCGAGCAGGTCAACTCGGGAGCGCCCAAGGCCGCCTGGATCTCGGTGAAGGCGGCCATCGTCTTGCCCTGGGCCAACAGAGCCTGGATCAACGCAAGTCGCAAGGCGGTCTGGCTGCAGGAGTCGCCGGCAACGACCAGCGTCTGGCGGCACAACGCTTCCGCTTCCGTGATCCGGCCCGACCACAGGCTGGCTCTCGCCAGGTCCACGAGGAGGCCGTGGCGAACCGGGTCCTGGAGACCGGCGATCTCAAGGGCACGTCCCAGCAGCTCCACCGCCGACCCGGGCGCCTGCGGCATCGTCAACCGGGCAGCGTCGTGCAGCCACGCCACTGCCTGGCTATCGCCCTCCGTGGCGCCGAGCGCCAGATGTTCGGCGACAATGACGGCGTTGACGCCGGCATCGGCGAGCGCCCGACCGACCTGGAGGTGGAGACTGGCACGGAGGGGAGCGGCAAGATCGAGGTAGAGCGCTTCGCGGAGGAGATCGTGACGGAAGGCCAGGCGCGTGCCGGTTTCCACCAGGACGCCGGCCGCCAATGCTTCGCTCAACGGCGCTACCAGGTCGATCGCCGAACTGGCACTGACGACGCTCAGGTGGCCGACGTCGAACGCAGTGCCGAGGACGGCGGCCATTCGCAATGCCTCGAGCGTCGGCGACGAAAGGTAGGAGAGGCGACGAATGAGCGTGAGGCGGAGGCTGGGGGGCAGGTTGGCCCCTTCCACCTCGGCAGACCCGTCACTGAGTCGAAGTACCCCTTCGTCGGCAAAGGCCCTTAGCAACTCAATTATGTAGAGGGGGTTGCCATGTGTGCGGGTCACCTGGGCTTGCAGGCTCGCTCCCGGGGTGGCTCCGATGACCGACGCCGTGAGGGCTTCCGTGTCGTCCGGGCCGAGGGGACCGAGCACGATCCGGCTGCCGCCGTCGGACTCGAGGCCGGCTACAACCTGTTCAAGGACATCGTTCGACGGCGAGCGACGACGTGTTGCGAGCACGGTGACAGGCACGCGGGGCTGACGGCTCCGCAGGGTGTGGAGCGTGAGCAGAGTGGACGGATCAGCCCAGTGAAGATCCTCCATGACAAGCACCAACGGGGCCGCTGCCGCGCAGCTTTCGACCAAGGCGAGCACGGCCTCAAGGGCCCGGTATTGCATGGACGACCGCCCGGTGAGTGCCGAGGCCACGTCGGCGGCCAAGGCTGGGTCTCCCCACAGAACACCGGCCACGGCCGCCCGCTCGTGGTCGGTCGAGGAAGGATCGATCCCCAAGGCGTCGATCATCATCCCGAATGGGCGGTTGCGTTCCAATTCGTGGCCCGAGGCCCGCAGGACGGTGACGCCCAGCTCACCAGCACGACTGAGCACCTCGTTGAGAAGGCGCGTCTTCCCTATGCCGGCCTCGCCCTCGATAATGGTGCTCGGGGCAAGGCCGAGGGTGGCGCCGCGGAGCCGTTCCTTCAGAGCGTCCAGCTCGGACCTTCGACCGACGAAGGACACCACACCCGCAGCTCTGCTCACGTGGACACAGTAAAGCGACCATCCGCACGACGGCGGGCGAACGCCGCTTGCTCCAGGACCCTGGTCGCCGTCGACGAGGTCGGCCGCAAGCTGGGTGAGCGGACCGTCGCTGCCATGCGGGCGGCCATGGACGCGTTGGACTGGGCGGGGCGCTGGCTAGCGGCGGTTCGCTCGGAGGACTGCCAACAGGTGACCCGTCGATTTGAGTCCGACCTGCTCGCCGCCGGCCAGGTGTTGGTGCGCGTCCCGACCCGGCTCATGGTGGGCTTGTCAACGTCGCGGCGGTCGGAAGCGGGGCAAGTCCGACCGGCCGCCCGGGATCGCCACGCAGCTTCGGTAGCGAGATCGGCGGTATCGCCACTTTGAGGTCGACGAGACCACCCGATATCCGGCGATATGTGCTGCTGGGCTGCCCGATAACGCACGGCCGGCCCCCCTTCGTCTCCAGCGCTCCTATGGTCGCGTCGCTGCCGCGTCGGGTCGACGGCAGCCCGGGCGCAGCTGCCCCGACGGCGGGTTGTTCCCGTGACATGCGACGGCCCTGGCGTGTCCGTCGTTGAGCGGGCTCGGACGGCCTATCGGACGCACGGAGTGACGGGTCCAGGTCGGGACCGACTCGAACTCAGCCGCGGCGGCGCCTCACGGAGGCCTTGGGCGGCGCGGGCTCGTTCTCCACTTCGTCGGCCGCCTCGTCCAGGTCGATCTCACCCGGGCGAACCAGATTCTGGTCAAGCACTCGGATCACGTCCTCGCGGAAGAAGTTGTACTGCCGCGTCCCTGGAAGACGGCTCGCCTTGAGCCGCCCGTCGGCGGCCATGGCCAGCACCGTGCGCGCACCGATGTGGAGCAACTCGCCCACCTGGGCGGTGGTGAGCACCGGCG
>JBKJNA010000141.1:0-5468 GCA_046596195.1 Acidimicrobiales bacterium
GCCGATGGCCCGAGTCCGCCGGCCCACCACCGCCGCCTCCACCATCTCCGGTCCCTCCAGGCCCACGGTCCTGCCCTCGGACTCCCACCGTTCGGCCAGGAGGGTGGGGGTGAGGGCGTGGTCCTTGCGGGGACGGGTGGCGAGGGAGGCGGCGTCGTCGGCCCGCATGCGCGCCGCCGGGCTGTCCCAGGTCGCACCCGAGGCCTCCAGCTCGGCCTCGATGGCGACCGTGCGCTTGGAGAAGGCCCGGAGCACCTCGGTGCTGTAGCCCACCATCTCCCGACAGCCGTTGCGCTCGGGTCCCCACTCGACGCCCAGCTCCATGTTCAACAGGCGCTGGAGCTCGGCCTGGTAGACCGACCCCGCCGCCTTGGCCCAGTCGTGGAGCGGATTGGCGTCGAAGGCCACGTGAGAGCCGTCGAGGCGGCGCACCACGTTGGCGATGAGGCAGTGGCTGTGCAGCTGGGGGTCGCCCTCCCGGGAGGTGCGGTGGGCGAAGGTGGCCACCGCGAAGCCGGTGGTGGGGACCCGGCGGCGCACGCCCTTGGACTGCTGGCGTGCGACGGCCGCCTTGTCCTCCAGGAACGACAGGGCCGTGGCCACCGCCTCGGTGTGGCAACGGGTGACCACGGTGGCTGTCTCGTCGCTAGCGAGAGCCCACAGGACCGACACGCCCTTGGGCGGCGAGAAGGTGGCGTCGAAGGCGTTGACCTTACGGGCGGGACGGCCGGCCAGCAGGTCGACGCCGGTGCCGGGATGGCGGCCCTGGACCACCGAGCGCAGGTCGTCGGCGTCGACCACGCCGACGAGGCCCAACTCGGCGGCGAAGCGGCCGGCCCACACGCCCGGTGCCTCGCCCACGCCGGCGTAGTACTCGTCGAGGCCGAGGGCCACCGACGAGATCAGGTACTCGGGGTCGAGCAGCGCTGTGATCCTCAGCACGGCGTTGAAACCACCGACTCCGCCGCCTCCTCGAAGAGGTGGCAACTGTCTGTGGGGGTGGGGGTTGTCGGCGGTGTACGGGTCGGGTGGGGGGTCAGGTTGTCGTGGCAGCGGGAGTTGGACGTGGTCATGAGGGCTCAGCGTTCGGCACGGGGAGTTGTGCAGCGGGTTGGTCGAAGAGATTGAGTTGGTTGGCGTCGGCGCGCCGTGTTCGAACCCGACGCGCCGGCGGACGAGCGGCCCGGCCTGCTCCTGGCACAGGCGGCTCGTCCGCCGGCGCCACGGCGACTGGACTGCGGCGGACAGCGACCAGTTCGTGGCCACCCGGTCGCGACGAGCGAACCGAGGGCGCTGGCGCCTGGGTCAGCTCGGCGCCGACGCTCGCTTCGAGTGCCTGGCGGGGAACCCGGAGTAGATGACCGAGGTCGACCACGGGCAGCCCGGACCGTCCGCCGGTAGTCCGCCACTCCCGGGCCATGGCGTACGCCTTCGTCCGGCCCACGCGGAGTAGCTGGGCCGCCTCCTCAACGGTCAGCAGGTCAGGATCTCACCGGCTGCCGAACTGTCATGATGTGGATTGGACAACGGTTCTGTAGATTACCAAATCCGACGCCGATGTTGTTAGTCAACGGAACCGTTCGATATGATGGGGCGATGAGCACGCGCAAGTTCGGCGTCCGGCGAGTCATGACCACCAACCAGATCGTCGCCTCCAACGTCGCCAGAGCACGGGCGATCCGAGGCTGGACCCAGGAGGAGGCCACCGAGGCCCTCGCGCCCTACCTCGGGGCCAAGCTGTCTCCGGCCAGCTTCTCGGCCCTTGAGCGCTCAGCTTGGAACGTCAACCGCATCAAGCAGTTTTCAGCCGACGAGCTCTTCGCCCTCTCCCGGGGGTTCGACCTACCCATCGGCTTCTTCTTCACCCCCCCGCCGCCTGCCTTCGACGCCGGCCTGTACGGCCCGGATGCGGGCTCGAAGGGGCTTGATCCAATCGTGCTGCTCGACGCCATCTTGGGTACGCCCGACAACCTCGGTTATTGGGAGGCCGACCTGCTCGCCTACTCCGCGAGTGTGGCCCCCATGCCGCGCAGCAAGCGGGAGAAGCCCCACGTCTCCCCCAAAGACCTGTCGGATCGCCTGGAGCCGCTGGGGGCGATGCGAGCCAAGGCGCTTCTGCGCCAGGCCTTCGGTGAGCTCGGCGGTGCCAGCGAGGTGCTTGAACGGTTGGCCGAGGCGCTGCGACTGCTGGACGAGACGGCACCAGCCGGCATTGCTGACGAGTTGGCACCAGCCGAAATGGCGGACGGGACACCTCGCGCTCGGGGGAGCGCCACCAAGCGGTAGAGCGACAGGGAGGACGTCCGTGCGCGGCTACGTCGTCAAGAAGAGCAACCAGTACTACGCGGTGATCTACGAGGGCTTCGACCCGACCACCGGGAAGGAACGTCGTCGTTGGCACCCTGGCGGCCCGCTCAAGCGCGACGCCGAGCGGCTCGTCAACGAGCTGGTCAAGCGCAAGGACGACGGCACCTACCGCTGTCCCGATCGGCTCACCCTCGGCGAGTACCTCACGCAACGCTGGCTCCCCGGCCAGGTAAGCCAGCTCAGCCCGTCCACGTTCGACTCCTACCGCCGCAACATCGACCTACACGTGATCCCCCGCATCGGCGGCGTCCCGCTTCAGAAGCTCGTCGCCGAGGACCTCGACGGGCTCTACGCCGCGCTCTCCACCCCCGGAGGACGCCGCGACGGCAAGAATGGCGGCCTCAGCCCGAAGTCCGTTCGCATCGTCCACTCGATCCTGCACAAAGCGCTCTCCGACGCCCGCCGCAAGGGCACCCTCACCCGCAACGTGGCCGAAGTCGCCGACGCCCCGAAGACCCGATCGGCGGCGAAGCGCCCTGAGATCAAGGTGTGGACCCCCGAGGAACTCCGTGCCTTCCTCACCCTCGCCGCCGACAACCGCCATAACGCCGCCTGGTTCCTCGCCTCACACACCGGGATGCGCCGCGGCGAGGTGCTCGGCCTGCGGTGGGGCGACGTCGACCTCGAGGCGCGCCGTCTGTCGGTGCGCCAAGCGGTGATCCTCGTCGCCTACAAGCTCACGATCTCCGACGTGAAGACCGACACCGGCCGCCGTTCAATCGACCTCGACGAGCGCACCATCGCGATGCTGCGGACCTGGCGGAAGCGCCAGCTCGAGGAACGGATGCTCGTCGGCCCCGGCTACCAGGACAACGACCTGGTGTTCGCCCGCCCCGACGGGACCCCGATCAACCCCGACGCCTTCTCCCAGTCCTTCGACCGGCTCGTCGCCTGCTCGCCCCTACCGCGGATCAGGCTTCACGATCTCCGGCACGCCCACGCCTCGATCCTTCTCAAGGCCGGCGTCCCGGTGAAGGTCGTCAGCGAACGGCTCGGCCACGCCAACCCCGCGTTCACGATCACCGTGTACCAGCACATCATCCCCGGAATGCAAGCCGACGCCGCCACCGTGTTCTCCGACCTCGTCGCCGGAGTCCTCCCCCCCGCGGTAGCGGTCAGTAACGCCGACGACGACAGCGACGACGAAGGATGTGCCGGTTCTTCGTGACCGGACCGACCTGACGACGCGGCGGCGGTGGTCGACACCCGACCGCTGGGTAACCTCAGCACCGCGCGTGCCGAGAGGCCGGATCCGTCGCCGGCCCCGGCACCTTGGCGGTGCCCCGGGATCCCCGCCCCCGGGGCGTCGTCGCGTGGCCACCCACGGCGAACCGGCGCGCTTCTTTGCTACCGGCGCCGGAGCCGCCGGCCGAGGGCGGCGAGTGATTCGTACAGGCGGCCGACGGTGTCGATGAGAGCGTCGGGCAGTCGAATGCGAGTCAAGACATCGATCATCCGCACCGGGGGTCGCTGCACGCGCGAGTGCTCGGCGATGACCTTGCCCATCGCCGAAGCAAACACCGCCACGGTCGTCTCGCCTGCCAACGCGCCCGACGGGGCCAGCACACCATCGAAGCCGGCGTCACGGGCGTCAGCAGCGAGCTGCCGGCAGCGCGTCGCGTCGTCGGCGATCAAGTCGTCCTCTGTCACCCCGAGTTCGTCGCGAACCGCCGCGTCGGTGAGGTCCAGCACAACGAGGCGCTCGACTCGGGCGCGACCGACGCGGCGACGAACCTCGAACGGCGAGACCTCATGCTGGCCCCAGTGCCGGAACAGCTCTGCCCATGCGCCCCGCTCGGTGAACGACGCGTACCAGACGCCGGGCTCGCCGGCTCGGTGGTAGCGCCCGTCGTAGGTGGCGGGATCCTCGAACTGCAACAACGTGTTACTCGGGCGCGTCTGGTGCCAGACCAACGCGGGAGAGGTCGCGGGACGAGACGGCCCTCATCAACGCTTGCCCGTCGTCAGCGCTGGTTAAACAGGATCAGACGTACGCGCCGTCAGCGAAGGCGGCCGCCGCCCGCCGGACTGCCTCGACGCCGCCGTCGGCGAACACGTCGAGGGGACGGCGACCGTCGAGCGTTCGATTGTGCGCCCGGAACCACTGCCCGACGCCGCGCCGACTCAGGGAGTCACTCAACAGCAGGACGATCTGGCGCAACGCCTGCAGCCGCTCCTCGTTGCGGCGCCGAAGGGGCGTGTCGTGCGACCAGTTTCGTACCGACCTGTCCGACACTCCCACCGCCGCCGCCACGTCGTGCTGGGTGAAGCCGAAACCTCGCAGCGCTGCGACAATCTCATCGGCCGCGATCGCTCGGTCGAGCGTGTGCGCCATGGCGGAACCTTCCTTTCTTACTTCCTATTTTACTTCCGAAATGGCTTCCATGCAAGCGATACGACGAGAGCGGCTGACCCTCGAAGCCCAACCTCAGAGATCCGCGTTCGTGAAGGGCTCGTACTCGCCCCGGTGCATCTGCTCGATCGACTTGCGAACGCGCGGGTGGCGACGGATCCGACCGTCCTCAAGACGGTCGATGAGCGCACGGAGCAGCTCGCGGTCCTGGCCGAGCTCCCGGAGCTTGGCGACCGCTGGCAGCACCTGGGCCAGCGACGCCGTCTTCACCCGTGCCGGCTTCGCGCCAGGCACCGCGTCGAGCGGGCCATGGGCCAACCAGTCCCGCGTCGTCCGTTCCGACAGCCCCAACATCTTGGCGGCGACCGACACCCGCACCCCGGGCACCTCCTGCTCGCGGCGTTGACGCATCAGCGTCAACCGCCGCCGGAGCTGTGGGCTCACCGACGGGTCGTGCATGGCCACGTCGAGGTCGATCAAGTCCTGAATTGCAGCCTCGGCGGCGCTCACATCGGCGATCAAGCTCACGCCGACAGGGTACCGCGACAGGCTCCGAGAATTACCCGGTTTCCGGAAGGATAGTGCCGCCGAGTGTCGTCGGCTGATGTGTCATGCCGGAGCGTTCGGTAGAAGATCCGGTAGAAGATCCTCCGGAACGCAGAAGGCCCCACTCCGAGAAGTGGGGCCTGACCTGCATGCTCTTTGGTGGCGGGGGTAGGATTTGAACCTACGACCTTCGGGTTATGAG
>JBKJNA010000197.1:0-4558 GCA_046596195.1 Acidimicrobiales bacterium
CCGAGCTTGACCTCGCCACCATCGCTCTGTGGCTCGGCCACTTTTCTGGGGAGCCAGAACTGTCGCGCCGTGTTCCTTATCGAACGGTTGTTCGGGATAGTTGTCACACCCTCTGCTTATCGTGCGCCACGTGCGTGACTGTGAACGACGGGGAGGCCGCTGTGCGGGCGTTGCGAGTCGAGGTGACGCCGGCGTTGGCGTACTGGACCGTCGTCGACGACGACTGGTGTCCGGTCCCGGCCGCTGACGCCTTCCTGCGCCATCTTCGCCTCGGCCGTGACCGGGCCGAGGGAACAACCAAGGCCTACGCGGGTGATCTGGCGTTGTTCCTGGGCTGGTGCGCCGATAGCGGCCGGGATCTTGTTGGTGGTGCCCGGGCGCTGAGCCTGTTCGTTGCGATGTTGAGAACGACCCCGGTGCTGCGGGCGGGGTCGGGCCAGGGCAAGGTGCGCAGCGCCGGTCGGATCAATCATGTCTTGGCGGCGGTCCGCGAGCTCTACAAGCACGCGGTGGCCGACGGCACGGTCGACTCATCGGTGCTGGCGTTGCTGTATGAGATCGGCGACGATCGCCACCTGCCCGCGGAGCTGCGCCCGGAGGGGTCGGGCTTGCGGTATCGGGCGCGGCCCCGCCATGTGCAACGCAGCCGTCGCGGTCCCGGTCCCGGTGCGGTGCGGGCGGCTGAACTCGACGCGCTGTTACGGGCGTGTCGCACCTGGAGGGACCGTCTGCTGCTCGTGGTGTTGTGGTTCTGCGGCTTGCGCATCGGCGAGGCATTGGGGTTGCGGCGTTGCGATCTGCATCTCACCGCGTCGGCCCGGGCGTTGGGGTGCGCGATCGCCGGCCCGCATCTGCATGTGGTCGATCGGGACACCAACCCCAACGGTGCGCACGCCAAGGGCGGCGATCATCACGTGCCGGTGCGCGCGGAGATCCTTTCCTGCTACGACCACTATCTGGTCGAGCGGGGCGCCTGTCGTGCGGCCGACGATTGCGACTTCGTGTTCGTCAACTTGTTCCACGCCCCGATCGGTCGGCCCATGTCTGATCACACGGTGCGCCAGTGGTTGGCCGCCCTGTCTGGTCGCGCCGGGCTGGAGCGCACCATCAAACCCCACATGTTCCGCCACGCGACGGCGACCGAGCTGCTCGCTCGCGGTGTCGGCGTCGACGTCGTGAAGGAACTGTTGGGGCACGCCTCGATCCGATCGACCGAGGCCTACCTGCATCCCGATGCCGCCGGGTTGCGGGCGGCGGTGGACCGGCTCGGCCCCCTGCGCTTCGGGGACTCGTCATGACTGCCGTGTTGCGCCAACGCGTCGACGTCTCGGACGCGGAGGGTCCCGATGTCTTCATCGGCGCCGTCGACGTCGACCTGCTGATCCGCCTCGGTTGGGATCCGTCTGCTCAGGTGTTCACGCCAGATCCTGGTCATCCGCTGCTCGGCTTCTCGGTGTGCCGGGTGGAGGGGTGCGAGGCCGAAGCGTCTGCCAGCAGCGGGATCTGCACCGGGTGCCGGTTCCGGTTGAAGGCGACACGTGGCGTGGACCTCGACGCGTTCTGCGCGGCCGGGGTGCACCGTGCCCACCGGTCCCAACCTGAGCTTTGCTCGGTGTGCCGCGTCCCTGGCTTCGAACGCCCGGCTACCGCCAACGGGTTGTGCTTCGCGTGTGATGGCCAGCGCCGCAAGCGAGGCCAGACCACGTCGGCCTACGTGTCCGGCGACGGAGCGTTCCCGCCGGCCGCGCCCCGGCCCAGTCTCGGGTGCTGCGCGGCGCGGTCCTGCCAGCGTCTCGCGGCGCGCCCGTCGACGAAGCTGTGCGGCGCACACGATGTCGCCTGGCGGAACGCGGGCCGCCCTGAGCTGGCCGCGTTCTGTCGCGCCGCGGTTCCCTGTGTCGGCGATCGGGGTGGACGTCTTGTGCTTGCCGGCCTCGACGACAAGGTCATCACCGAGGTGCTTTACGGCATCCAGGTGTCGGTGGCCGAGGGGCGACGGGTCATGATCCAAGTCTTGCGTCCGGCCGTCGCCCTCCTTCGACAGAGCGGGGCTCGTAGCGTCGCTGACGTCGACACCGCCGTCCGGCGCGACCCGGTGGGGTGGTTCCTGCGTTTCACCGCCGACCGGGTGGCCCTGGCCCGGGCCTGTCCGCAAACCGAGCACGCCAACGACATCTGGGACCTGCGCGTGTGGGGCGCGGCCGGGCGGTTGTCGTTCGTCGGTGGCGGTGTCTGCCACCGCAGCGGGGGCGACCCCAGCCGGCCTATCACCCAGCCGTGGCTCAAGCAGGCAGCCAAGGCGTGGGCGGCCGAGGCGCTGGTCCGGATGACGACCGGCCCGGTGCGGGCCGTGATCGGTGCTGTCGGACTGTGGTCCGAGCATCTCGGCCGGCGGGCCGACGGCGGCGTTGATCCCAGCGGCTTGGGCCACCGTGACGTCGACGCGTTCCTCGCTCGCCTCGGGCACCTCCACCAAGCCGGGAAGCTGTCGGCCAGCGCCCGGGACCGCACCATTCATCTGGTCGCCAAGTTCCTGCGTGACTGCCGGGAGATGGGCCTCACCCAGCTCGGCCGCGAGCTCGCCGCGCTTCCTGACGACGTCGTGATCCGAGCGGCGGAGCGGCCCTCCGCCACCCGCCGCGACGACGAGGTCGGCAAAGCGCTACCCGAAACAGTCCTCGCGCAGCTGCTCGATCCTGACAGCCTCACCCTGCTCGAATCCCTCGCCGGACAGACCGTGCGTGCCGCGGTCGAGCTCGGAGTCGGCGTCGGCCGGCGGACCGCCGAGCTGTGCTCGCTCGCCTTCGACTGCCTCGACTACGACGAAGACGCCGACGTCACCGGCGAGCGTCGGCGCAGCCCCGTGCTCGTCCACGACATGCCCAAGGTCGACAAGGTCGGATGCCGCCTCCCGATCCACGACCGCGAAGCCGTCATCATCACCGCCCAGCAGACCAGAGTCGCCGCCGAGTTTCCGGCCACGCCCACGCGTCTGCTCGCCCTGTTCCCCCGACCGCTCAAGAACCCCGACGGCACACGCCCGCTCGCCACCGCACACCTGCAGCGCGCCATGCGTGACTGGGTCACCGCCCTACCCCGACTCGACGCCTCCGAACGAGACGCAGCCGGGCGTCCGGTCCCGTTCCCCCGTGACACCGTGACCCCCTACGCCTTTCGGCACAGCTTCGCTCAACGCCACGCGGATGCCGGCACGCCGCTCGACGCCCTCAAGGACCTCCTCGGCCACGACACGGTGCGGACCACGCTCGGCTACTACCGAGTCACCGCGAAACGCAAGCGAGAAGCCCAAGACCGCCTCGGCCCCCTCCAACTCAACCACGCCGGCCGGCTCGCGCGGCCCGGCATTGACGGCCTCGCCGAAGCCGAAAGGCTGCGCGACGACGTCGGACAGGTGGCTGTGCCCTTCGGGATCTGCACCGAGCCCACCAACGTCGCCGCCGGCGGCCACTCCTGCCCGTTCCGGCATCGCTGCAGCGGCTGCGAGTACTTCCGGACCGACCCGTCGTTCCAACCTGAGCTGCGCGGCTACCTCGCCCAGCTGCTAGCCGACCGGGAGCGTCTCGCCGCCGCCGTGCCGCAGCTGGCGGAATGGGCCCGGCGCGAGGCGACCCCTTCGGTTGAGGAGATCGACGCGGTCCGCCGACTGGTGCGAACCAACGACGAGGCGATCGCGACGCTCGACCAACAAGACCGCGATGCCATCGAAGACGCCATCACGACCATGCGCAAACACCGGGCCACGCTCGACGTGACCTTCCCCGTCGAGTTGCGCGGCCTGGTGCGCCAGCCCACACCCCACCTGTTCCCCACCATCGAGGCCGACACTCGCCGAAGCGGCACCGATGGCTAACAGCCACGATGCCCTCGCCGCGTCCCGACGCCTCGACTCGACAACCAAAGCCGCCCGCGTGCGGGCCGCCATCAACAGCATCGCCGCCGCCGGCGCACCCCTCAACATCACCGCGTTGGCACGCAGCGCCAAAGTCAGCCGACGGTTCATCTACGACCATCCCGAGCTACGAGCCGAAGCAGCGCAACAAGCCGCCCGCAGCGCCGAGCGCGACGGCGCCGCGTCCACGGCTGACGCTCGCGTGTCCGCAGCGTCGCTGCGGGCGGACCTGGTCAACGCCGGAGCCGCCAACCAACGCCTGCACACCGAGCTCGCCGCACTCCGCCGGCGTCTCGGCCGTCTCCTCGGCCAAGACGTCCTCGCCGAGATCGTCGGTGACGAGGACGCACAACTCAACGCTCTCGTCTCGCCCCGGGTCCGCGAACTCGAGCACAAACTGTTCGACGCACAAGAAGAACTTGCTCAGCGAACCGAGGAACTCGAAGCCGCCCGACAAATCAACCGCGAACTCCTCGAGCGGCTCAACAGACGCGGGCCGGCCTGACCCAGCAGACAGCCCAGACCTCCGTGACGCGCACATGTGCGACACGTCCACCCGCAGGTTAAGAGCTGTGACGCACACCCCGGACCCCAGAAAAGGCCACTCCAGCACCAAATCCACCGAGATCTACCTCCACGCCGACATCA
>JBKJNA010000209.1:0-38285 GCA_046596195.1 Acidimicrobiales bacterium
TTCCTTCTCGGTCGCACAGGCCATCCAGCGGAGCTCGCACTCAGCGACCCAATCGTTGACTGGTGCGACCTGCTCCTCCGTCAGTTGTGGCGGCCGCTGCTGGTCGCAGCACTGGTCGGGAACACCGCTGCGCCGAGCATCGCTGCCGCACCGTTGGCCACAGCGTCTCCGGGCGTCGGGAAGAACGGCTCGATCAGCGCCGTGCTCAGCACGATGAGTAGAGCGCCCGCCCAGAACCAGGCACCACCTGCGCCAAGGTCAGGCAGGCCAGAGATAGCCATCGCGACTGCCAGGTACCCGGCCAGGTAGATCGTGCCGACCACGACGCGCCCCTTCTGGGTAAAGGGCCCGGCGGCGATCCTGCGTGGGCGACGAGGTCGTCGTGGTGGTCGTGGCGGCCGACATCGTCATCCAGTTCGCTAGAGGCTTGCGTGCGGTGGAACGGTGCGGCACTTGAGCGCTTCGGCGCGAGTCGTCACCAGTTGGCCGCAACGCCTGGCCTGACGCGAGGCGGCCCCGGGCCGGAGCCCGGGGCCGCGCTGCTTGCTCGAGTTGTCGATGTCCGATCTGTCACCGAGACATTTCTGGTGACGCCCGTGACAAAAACACGTCACTGGCTGCCATTTTTCGGCCATGTCACCGTGACGTTTCACATCAGCTGCAGCCGCTGGTGGTGCCGCAGCTTGGGCAGGCGTGGCAGGAGCCGGCCCGCTGCATCTGCACACCGCACTGGCCACAGAACGGGGCGTCGGAGTGGAACACGCCGGCGGGTTGGGCCGAGCGAACGTCGACGATTCGCGCTTCGACGAAGTTGGCCTCGACGACAGGCTCGTCGCGGTGCATGGCCTCATCGACGCCGGGCAACGTGGGCTGGATGCGCTCCCCCGTCGTCTGGATACCCAGCTCGAGTCGCTCGGACTCGGGCAGGTAATCGACGGCCATGCGCCGGAAGATGTAGTCGACGAGCGACTGGGCGATGCGCAGCTCGGGGTCGTCGGTCATGCCGGCGGGCTCGAAGCGCATGTTGGTGTACTTCTGGACGTAGGTCTTGAGCGGCACCCCGTGCTGGAGACCGAGGGACACCGAGATGGAGAAGGCGTCCATGACCCCGGCCAGGGTGGAGCCCTGCTTGGAGACCTTCATGAAGACCTCGCCGGGGCGCCCGTCGTCGTACTCGCCCACCGTGACGTAGCCCTCGCAGTCGGCCACCCGGAAGGCGAATGTGTACGAGCGCCGGCGCCGGGGCAGGCGCTCGCGGATGGGCTGCTTGACGACGACGGTCTGGCGGTCGAGCGCCTTCTCCAGCTCTGCCACCTTCACTGCCAGCTCCTGGTCAAGCGCCTGGGCCGCCGACTTGGGAGCATCCTTTTTCACGCTCGACAGCGGCTGGGCAACCTTGCAGTTGTCGCGATACACGGCCAGCGCCTTGATACCCAGCTTCCAGGCGTCGATGTGCAGCTGCTCGAGGTCCTCCACCGTGGCCGTCGACGGGAGGTTGACGGTGTTGTGGTTCACGATCCCGTTGCCCACGAACGCCTTCGTCGCCGGCACCGAGATGTCGAACACCTCACGCATCCCGGCCGGGTCGACCGACACCACCGGGCTGAAATGAAGGTCGTCGTCGAGCACGGACCGCAGCCACGCCGGCAGGACCACGCCGGGCACGGCAGCCACCCGCTCGAGGGACAGGCGGCTTACACGCAGCGTTCGGGGGTCGCACAGATAGCTGAACTCGGTGCGGACACCGTGGCCGTTCCTGCCACTCTTGCCCTCGGGGAGCATGCGGTACAGCTCGGACGGCGAGATGCCCGGAATGACGTCGGAGGTGCGCCTCCGCCCGGTGAAGACCTTCGCCATCAGGGCGGCGGCCCGGCCGGCCTTGTCGGGCTCGAGGAAGGGCACCAGCAGGGCAAGTGCCTGAGCGTGTTCGCCGGTGGCGTAGACCTCGTCGTAGGTCTTGCCGTTCAGCTTGTTGTGCTTCGAGATCCGGGAGTGCACGACCCCGAGGTTGGTGAGGACCGCCTGGAGATCGTCGAGCAGGGCCGGGGCATCGAGGCAGATCGCCCACTTCGACGACGGACCCGACGTCACGTATGCGTCCAGGACCAGACCCTGGAGGAATGCCAGCACCATCGACCGGGGAGAACGGAGCACCGCGTCGGGGATGCGCTTGGCTGACGCCCGCCCACCGCAGCCGAGGTGATCGAGGAACTCCACCACTGTCTTCGAGGAGGCCAGGACACCGGGACACTTGCCGTCCTGGCGAACGATTCGGGCATCCAACCCGAACACCGAGCGCCAGAGCTCCACCGCCTGCTCCAGCACCGTGTCGACGGAGTTGGTGATTGTGATCGTCCAGTTGGACCGGGTGACATGGCCCTCGGAGGCGAACATGCCGAGGAGCAGGGCGAGGTCGTCGCTCATCTCCTCGGGGATGCGGACGCGCTTCTGGGAGCCGTGGGGCGGTGCCGGCCGGAAGTCGTCGAACCGGGCCGGCAAACCCGACCAGAGCTCGTCGCCGTACCGGATGGCGACGTGGTCGCTCACCTCGATCTCGTCGAGCCGGCGCCAATCGAGGCCTCCTTCGGAGGCGACGAGGAGGCGGTGGTTCGGCGTGCCGGTGACGCGGTGCCCGGAGCGCAGCCCGACCTGGCGCACTTCGCGCAGGCCGCCGTAGTAGAAGGCGTCGGTCTTCTGGGTGCCGTCCAGCGATGCCACCTCCCGAATGTCCGGACGGAAGGTGTCGGGCACCTCACCCTCGTGCAGTGAGCCGATGCGGACCAGGCCGTCGGCCGTGGACAGGAGCGTCTCACCCGTGACGCACTTGGAGATTGCCCCCGAGATGAACGGCTGGACGGCCGCCATCATGCGCACATGGCCGGAGTGGTGGATGGTGTTGTCGCCCATGGAGCAGGCGAACACCGACAGGTGCCCGGGAGCCAGGTGGGGGGCGCCCAGCACCGACTTGTTGGTGTCGATGTAGGCGACGATGTCGTCGACCTGGGCGTCGGTGTAGCCGAGCCGGCGCAGCGCCCGCGGGATCGTCTGGTTGACGATCTGCATGGTGCCGCCGCCCACCAGCTTCTTGGACTTCACCAGCCCGAGGTCCGGTTCTATTCCGGTGGTGTCACAATCCATGAGCAATCCGATAGTTCCAGTCGGAGCAAGGACGCTGGCCTGCGAGTTGCGCACACCGTAGGCGTGGCCCAGCTCGACGGCGGTGTCCCACTCCTCCTGGGCGGCCGACAGCAGCTCCGGCGGCACCCGCTCCTCGTCGATCCTGGCGACCTCGTCGCGGTGCATGCGAAGGACGCGCAGCATGTGCTCGGCGTTGTCGTGGTAGCCGGCGAACGGCCCCATGCGGGCGGCGATGCGGGCCGATGTGGCGTAGGCGCCGCCGGTGAGCAGGGCGGTGATGGCCGCCGCCCAGGCGCGGCCGTCGTCGGAGTCGTAGGCCATGCCCTCGGCCATGAGCAGGGCGCCGAGGTTGGCGTAGCCGATGCCCAGCTGGCGGAACCTGCGGGACGTGTCGCCGATCTTCTTGGTCGGGTAGTCGGCACTGCCGACGAGGATCTCCTGGGCGGTGAACAGCACGGCGGTGGCGGCCCGGAAGCCGGCCACATCGAAGGTTCCGTCGACGTCGAGGAACCGCAAGAGGTTCAAACTGGCCAGGTTGCAGGCCGAGTTGTCGAGGTGCATATATTCGGAGCAAGGATTACTGCCGTTTATGCGGCCCGTGTTGGTGGCCGTGTGCCAGCGGTTGATGGTGGTGTCGAACTGCATGCCGGGATCGGCGCACTCCCACGTGGCCGTGGCGATCTGGCGCATGAGGTCACGGGCCTTCACGGTCTGCACGACCTCGCCCGAGGTGCGCGACGTGAGGTGCCACGCGTCGTCGTCGACCACGGCTTGCATGAACTCGTCGGTGACCCGCACCGAGTTGTTGGCGTTCTGGTACTGGATGGAGTGGCTGTCACGGCCGTCGAGGTCCATGTCGAAGCCGGCGTCGCGCAGGGCGCGCGCCTTGCGCTCCTCGATGGCCTTGCACCAGATGAATTCCTCGATGTCGGGGTGGTCGACGTCGAGGATCACCATCTTGGCGGCACGGCGGGTGACGCCGCCGCTCTTGATGGTGCCGGCCGAGGCGTCGGCACCCCGCATGAAGCTGACCGGGCCCGAGGCGGTGCCCCCGCCGCCCAGGCACTCCTTCGACGAGCGGATCCTCGACAGGTTGACCCCGGCCCCCGAGCCGCCCTTGAAGATCGTGCCCTCCTCGACGTACCAGTTGAGGATGTCGTCCATGGTGTCGTCGACAGACAGGATGAAGCAGGCCGACGCCTGGGCCGGGCGGCCCTTCACGCCGATGTTGAACCACACCGGCGAGTTGAAGGCCGCCTTCTGGTTGACGACGAGGTGCTTCAGCTCGGCGTTGAACGCCTCGGCCTCGTCGTCGTCGACGAAGTAGCCGTCCTTCACGCCCCAGCCGGTGATGGTGTCGGCCACCCGGTCGATCACCTGGCGCAGCGACGTCTCCCGCTGCGGCGTGTCGGGGTTCCCCCGGAAGTACTTCTGAGCCAGGATGTTGGTTGCGTTCACGCTCCAGCTCGTGGGCACCTCCACGCCGAGCTGCTCGAACGCCACGGTGCCGTCCAGGAAGTTGGTGATCCGGGCGTCCCGCCGGTCCCACGCCACCTCGTCGTAGGGGTGTGACCCCTCGGTGGTGAAGTGCCGGCGGATGCCGATTCCCATCTGCTCCTGGGCCATGGCCATACGGGTAGCCTCCTCAGTCGTCGGTGCTCTCGTGCAGCCGGGGTCGACCGGCCCACACTGCCCATCCGGGGCGGAAACCACAACATGTTGTGGTGGACGGTGGTGGGGCCACGAGATGCGGTGGCTATTACAGCACTGTAATTCCACCCGTGTCAACGGTCGGAGGGTCGCGAAACCGCTGGTCGTGGGCGAATCGCGAAGATCTCTGCGAACGGCCCGGCGCTCAGGCCACCCAGGACCTGGTGCGACGGCGCCCGGCGGCCGCCCCGGCCGTGTCCTGTGCACCGGGCCCGGCCGCGACCCCACGCCGCGGCACCGGCGTCATGGTGGCCAACTCGACCCCGCCGGCCGGGGCGGGGCCGCGCCGGGCGCGGCCGACACGGCCACGAGCAGTGCCTCCAGCCGGGCGATGTCCTCCTTGGTAGCCAGGCGGGTACCCGTTCCTGTGAACGCCGGGCCCAGGGGAAAAGGGCGAACATTCCGCTCGTCCCGCCAAAATGGACCCGCTAGGATGGCCGCGCCAGCAGCGCCAGGGGGATCGTGCATGGGCACTGGGTCGGAGGGGAAGTCCGGACCGGCGACGGGACCGCGGCGGCTGTCGCTCGTCAGCGGCTTCGAGCTGGCAGACGGGGCGCGGTCGGTCCCGTTGTCGATGGCGCACCAGCGCCTGGTGGCACTGCTCGGCCTGCAGCGGGGAGCGATCACCCGCGTCCGCGTCGCCGCTACGCTGTGGCCGGACCGCTCGGACCGGCGGGCCGGCGCCAACCTGCGCAGCCTGCTCTTCCGCTTTCCCCGCGAGGGCGGGATCCTCGAGCAGCGCACCGACCGGCTGTCGCTGGCGGCCGATGTCGCCTGTGACGTCCACGAGTTCGTGGCATACGCCCACCGCCTCCTGCACCCCGAAGGCGACGGCGCCGTCACGCTCGACCTGGATTGCGTGCCACTGACCCACGACCTGCTCCCCGGTTGGTACGACGAGTGGGTGATCATCGAACGGGAGCGGCTCCACCAGCTCCGCCTGCACGCCCTCGACGAGCTGTGCCGCCGGTTGAGTGCCTCTGGCCGCCACGGCGAGGCGGTCGAGGCCGGCCTCGCCTCGGTGCTGGCCGAGCCGCTGCGCGAGAGCGGCCAGCAGTGCCTCATCGCCTCCTTCCTGGCCGAGGGCAACCCGGGCCAGGCCCGCCTGCAGTACGACCGCTACGCGGCCCTGCTCGAAGAGGAGCTCGGGTGCGCGCCGTCCGAGCGGCTGCGGGCGCTGGTCGGCGGAGCGCAGACGGTGACGCGACTGTGACGCACCCCGTCGCACAGTTCCGGGCGTGCCAACCGCGGAGCCGGCGCCCTCGGGAGTGATCGTCGTCCGGGTGTGGCGCCAGGACGATGCCACCGTGGCGAGGGTGCTCACGGTCAGGGACGCCGAGCACCCGGTGGAGCAGGTGCGGTACTGCTCGTCGGCCGACGAGGTGTGCGCAGACGTGCGCCGGTTCTTCGCCGACTTCGAAGGGACGTGAGCCGCGACGCGTCTGCGACGGCCGTGTGACGCGGCAGTCGCTAGACCGGCGCGGTGGGAGGTCGGGGGATGGCGAACGGGGTGGCGGTCGAGGTGCAGGTCCTCGGGCGCTTCGAGATCAGGACGCACGGCACGCCCATCCCGCTCGCGCTCGCCCAGCAGCGGCTGGTCGCCTTCCTGGCCCTGCACCCCAGGGCGCTGGCGCGGGACTATGTGGCGGGAACGCTGTGGCCTGACAGCACGGACCGGAGGGCCGCCGCCAACCTGCGGTCGACCATGTGGCGCCTGGGCCCCCCCATCGGAGACGTGCTGCTGGATGCGACGCCGTCCAAGGTGGGCCTGCGGCCGTCGGTGGACGTCGACGCCAGGGCCCTCGACCGCACCGCCCGGGGGCTGCTCACCGGGACGCTCGACGGCGCCGACCTGCCAGCCGGCGACCTCCTCCCCGGTTGGGACGAGGCCTGGGTGGTGAGCGAGCGCGAGCGCCTCCACCAGATCCGGGCCCACGCCCTGGAGGCCCTCGGCTCCCGCCTCCTCGGCGCGGGCCGGGCGTCGGCGGCCGTGGCCGCAGCGGCAGCGGCGGTCGCCGTCGATCCGACGCGGGAGAGTGCCCGCCGGCTCCTTCGCGTCGCCCGGGCCGCCTGCCGCCACGCACCATCCGCCAAGGCAGCCCAAGGAGCGTGAGATGCCACCGTCGCTGACCTATCCCGGCGTCTACATCGAGGAGGTGCCCAGCGGTGCCCGCACCATCACGGGCGTGGCCACCTCCATCACCGCCTTCGTGGGCCGGGCCCGGCGCGGCCCCGTCGCCCTGCCCCGCCTGCTGCACAGCTGGGCCGACTTCGAGCGCCGGTATGGCGGCCTCTGGCAGGAGAGCACCCTGGGGTACGCCGTGCGGGACTTCTACCGCAACGGCGGCCGGGACGCTCTCGTCCTGCGGCTGTTCGCGGGGGCCGGCGGCGGTGGCGACGGTGTGGCCCGGTTCACCGTGGCCGGTGCCTTCACCCTGGCCGCCGCGTCGCCGGGGTCGTGGGGGGCCAGCCTGCGCGTCGTCGTCGACCGCAAGGACGTGCCGGCGACGAGCCCGGACCGGTTCAACCTCACCGTCACCGACACCTCCCCGGGCGGGCGGTCGGAGCGCATCCTCGGCATGTCGCTCAAGGGCGACAGCCCCCGTCGCATCGACCTGGTGCTGGAACGGGACTCGGACCTGGCCCGCTGGGACGGGGGGCCGCCCGATGTCGCCGCCGCCCCGCCCGCGTCCGGCTCCGACCCCGGGAGCGCTGCGCTGGCCGCGGTAGCCGCTGCCAAGGCGACGCTCAAGGACGCCCAGCAGGCCCTCAAGGACGCCGTCAAAGGCCTGGGCCCCGGCGAGGACCCGCCCCAGGATTTGGTCGACGCGGTAACAGACGCCGAGCAGGCCGTCACCGAGGCCGGCCAGGCGGTGGTCGACGCGGCGGAGGCCACCGGCGCCGGCGACGGTGTGGCGCTCACCGCCGCCGGCTTCGCCGCCGGCGGGGACAACCCGGGGCTGACCGCCCTCGACCGGGCCGACCTGTTCAACCTGCTCTGCATCCCGCCGCACACCCACGGCGGCGACATCGAGCCGGACCTGGTGGCGGACGCAGCCGCCTATTGCGAGCGCCGCCGGGCCATGCTGCTCGTCGATCCCCCCGCCGCGTGGACCTCGTCGTCCGACGCGGTCGACGGCTACCTGGCCCAACCCGACGACATCGGGACCCGGAGCCGCAACGCCGCCGTGTACTTCCCCCGGCTGCGCCAGCCCGACCCGGAACGGGGAGGGGCAACCGGGGAGTTCGCACCGTGCGGGACCGTCGCCGGTGTGTTCGCCCGCACCGACGCCCAGCGCGGCGTCTGGAAGGCCCCCGCCGGCCTGGAGGCCACCCTGGTCGGCACCGCCGGCCTCACCGTCGGGCTCACCGATCCCGAGAACGGCGACCTCAACCAGCTCGGCATCAACTGCCTGCGCTCGTTCGGCCCCGCCGGCCGGGTGGTGTGGGGAGCACGGACCCTGCGGGGCGCCGACCGCCTGGCGGACGAGTGGAAGTACGTCCCGGTCCGCCGCACCGCGCTCTTCATCGAGGAGAGCCTGTTCCGGGGGACGCAGTGGGTCGTGTTCGAGCCCAACGACGCCCCCCTGTGGGGCCAGATCCGGCTCTCGGTCGGTGCCTTCCTCAACTCCCTGTTCCGCCAGGGCGCTTTCAAGGGGAAGACGCCGCAGGAGGCGTACCTCGTCAAGTGCGACGGCGAGACCACCACCCAGAACGACATCGACCTCGGCGTCGTGAACATCGTCGTGGGGTTCGCCCCGCTCAAGCCGGCCGAGTTCGTGGTCATCAAGTTCCAGCAGATCGCCGGCCAGGTCCAGGCGTGAGGAGGCCACCGTGCCACAGCAGCTGACCTACCCGGGCGTCTACGTGGAGGAGGTGCCGAGCGGCGTCCGCACCATCGTCGGGGTGGCCACCTCCGTCACCGCCTTCCTCGGGCGGGCGGCCCGGGGGCCGATCGACGACCCCGTGCCCGTCCGGACCTTCGGCGAACTCGAGGCCGAGTTCGGCGGCCTGTCGGAGATCGGCACCCTCGGCTTCGCCGTCCGCGACTTCTTCCGCAACGGGGGGAGCCAGGCCCTCGTGGTCCGGCTGTTCGGCGGCGACCCGGCGGCCCAGACGGCCGCCATCACCGGCCACTCCACCCTGCGCCTGCAGGCGGCCAGCCCAGGGGCATGGGCCAACACGCTCCGGGCCCGGGTGACCCACGACACCTCGGCGGCGGCGGCCGACGTCGCCGACCGCCTCGGCGTGCCGCTCGCCGACCTGTTCGACCTCGCCGTCCGCGACACCGCCACCGGCACCACCGAGGTGTTCCGCAACCTCACCTACGTGGCAGCCAGCGCCCGGCGCATCGACCTCGTGCTGACCACCGAGTCGCGGCTTGTGCGCTGGCTGGCGCCCGACCCGTTCGTCGATCCCGATCCGCCGGCCGGCCATCCAGACCCCCACGACGACCCGCCCACGGGCTCGCCGCCCGGCGCCGAATGGGCGGGCGACGCCTTCTCCACGGGTGTCGACGCGGCGGTCACCGACGGCGCCCCCCTGAACGCCGCCGCCTTCACCGGCAGCGGCTTCCGCGCCGCCAAGCGGGGGCTGTACGCGCTGGAGAAGGCCGACCTGTTCAACTTGCTGTGCATTCCTCCCATCGGTGACCCGACGGCCGACGCCGTCATGACCGGGATCGTGGCCGACGCCGCCGCCTACTGCGAGGAGCGCCGGGCAGTGCTCATCGTCGACCCGCCGGCAGCGTGGCGCACGGCCAAGAACGCAGGGGACGCCTACCGCGACACCGGCACCGACCGGATCGGCACCCGCAGCCGCAACGCGGCGCTGTTCTTCCCGCGCATCCGTGAGGCCAACCCGCTGCACGAGGGTCGCATCGAGACGTTCGCCCCGTGCGGAGCGGTGGCCGGCGTGTTCGCCCGCACCGACTCGGCGAGGGGCGTGTGGAAGGCGCCCGCCGGGCTGGACGCCTCGGTGGTCGGGGTGGCCGAGCTGGCGGTCAAGCTCACCGACGCCGAGAACGGCGACCTCAACCCGCTCGGCATCAACGCCCTGCGGACCTTCCCCGCCGCCGGCGCCGTGGTGTGGGGGTCCCGGACCCTGGCGGGCAACGACCAGCTGGCCAGCGAGTGGAAGTACGTGCCGGTGCGGCGCACCGCCCTGTTCCTGGAGGAGAGCCTCTACCGCGGCACCCAGTGGGTCGTCTTCGAGCCCAACGACGAGCCGCTGTGGGCCCAGATCCGCCTGTCGGTCGGCGCCTTCATGCAGAACCTGTTCCGCCAGGGGGCCTTCCAGGGCAGCGCGCCACGCGACGCCTACTTCGTGCGCTGCGGCGCGGACACCACCACCCAGGACGACGTCAACCGGGGGATCGTCAACATCCTCGTGGGCTTTGCGCCGCTCAAGCCGGCCGAGTTCGTCGTCGTCAAGCTCCAGCAGCTCGCCGGACAGATCGACACCTGAGAGGAGCCTTCGACATGGCGCAGTTCTCGGTCAACGCACAGCGCTTCGACCCGTACAAGAACTTCAAGTTCCGCGTGCGGTGGGACGGCCGCTACGTGGCGGGCGTCAGCAAGGTCGGCGCGCTGAAGCGCACCACCGAGGTGGTGAAGCACCGCGAGGGCGGCGACCCGAGCTCGACCCGGAAGTCGCCGGGGCGCTCCGAGTTCGAGGCCGTCACCCTCGAGCGCGGCGTCACCCACGACCGGGAGTTCGAGCTGTGGGCCAACAAGGTGTGGAACTTCGGCTCCGGCCTGGGCGCCGAGGTCTCCCTCAAGGACTTCCGCAAGGACATCATCATCGAGATGTACAACGAGTCCGGCCAGCTGGCGCTCGCCTACAAGGTCTTCCGCTGCTGGGTGTCGGAGTTCCAGGCCCTTCCCGAGCTGGACGCCAACGCCAACGCCGTCGCCATCCAGAACATCAAGCTCGAGAACGAGGGCTGGGAGCGCGATGTCGACGTTCCCGAGCCGACCGAAGAGCAGCTGTCCGGCGAGTAGGCGGCATGCCCCCGCTGGACACGCCCCCGATCTCGGCCGGCGAGCTGATGGACGCCTGGGAGGCGGCGTCGGGCCGAGCCGGCTGGGCCCGGCCGCTCGCCCTGCTGGCCGCGGGCGGGCGCGACCCCGACGGGCTGGCGGACCTGCCGCTCGGCATGCGTGACCGGCACCTGGCGGCGCTGCGGCGCTCGGTCTTCGGCCCGTCGGTGCAGGCCACCACCGCCTGCCCGGCGTGCGCCGAGCCGGCCGAGCTCTCGTTCCTGCTGGACGAGGTCCTGCCTCCGGCCCCGCCCGCCCCGGAGGGGACCGTCGACCGGGCCGGCTACCAGGTCCGCTTCCGCCTGCCCACCACCGCCGACCTGGCCGCGGTGACGAAGGCGCAGCCGGGCGACGTGGATGCGGCCGCCGCCGACCTGCTGGCCCGGTGCGTGGTGTCGGCCACGGGCCCGTCCGGGTCGGCCGTTCCCGCCGCCGGGCTGCCGGTCGACGTGGCCGAGGCGGTGGCGGTGGCCATGGCCCAGGCCGATCCGGCCGCCGACGTCGCCCTGGCCCTGGACTGCCCGGCCTGCGGCCACCGGTGGGCGGCACCGCTCGACGTGGCCGCCTTCGTGTGGCAGGAGGTGGACGCCTGGGCCGAGCGCACCCTCCTCGAGGTGGACGGCCTGGCCCGTGCCTACGGCTGGCAGGAGCCGGCGGTCCTCGCCCTGTCGCCCTGGCGGCGGCGCCGGTACCTGGAGCTGGCGGACCGGTGACCGCCTTCCTGCGGCGACTGGTGGCGCAGGCCGGCGTGGGCGGCGGGCCCGCCCGTGTCCCGGCCGGCGCCGTGCGGCCGCTGGTGGCCGCCCGCTTCGAGCCCTCCGGCGCGGGCGCCGACGCGACCTGGGCCCTCCACGAGGTCGAACACGAGGCGACCGGCGACAAGCGGCCTGCGGCCTGCGGCCCGGCGGCCGACGCCGGTCGGCCGCCGGGCCAACGTCGGTTCCCCGAAGCCCTGCAACCGCCGGCCGGTGTGAGGCCCTCGGGGGACGAGCGGGACGGCGTGCGCACCGTCCCCGCGCCGGCCGCCGCACCAGCGCGGGAGATCCCCGGCCCCCGTGCGGCCGGCCCGCGCCATCCGGGCCCTCTGGACCGGGCCACGCTGCCGCCGTCGGCGGCGACCGCGGCGCCGGCGCCGGCCGGTCCCGTCATCCCGCGACGGCCGGCCCCCGCGGAGGAGCCACGCGCCACCCGCGCCACTCCGTCCGCCACCGGGGAGAACGCTGCGCTGCGGGAGCAGGGCCCGGCGCTCCCGCCCGTCCCCCTGCGGCCCGCCCGGCGGGCAGAGCCGTTGCCGGCACCGGTGCGGGCCGGGCCGCGGGCGGGCGCCGAGCGCACGGCGGGCGACACGGAGCGGCCCGTCGTACACGTGACGATCGGCCGGGTGGAGATCCGGACCGCCCCGCCGGCCGCCCGCCACTGGGCGATGGACGCGCAGGCGGTGCGGCCCGACGCGGGAGCCAGCGCCCTGGAGGAGTACCTGGGCGAGCGGGCGGGGGCGGGGGACCGGTGAGCAACGCGCTGGCCATCGCGGCGGTGACCTCCACCCTCGTCAACCTGCTGGCCGACGTGGACCAGGTGGCGGGCGGGGCCCAGGTCACCGCCCGGCCGCCCGACATGGCCCGCGACAACGTGAACGGCCATCAGCTCAACGTGTTCCTGTACCAGACCGCCCCCGACGCGGCGTGGCGCAACCAGGAGCCGCCCCGCTCCCGGGGCGGCGAGTCGTCACCCACCCGGCCGCCCCTGGCGCTGCAGCTGCACTACCTCCTCACCGCCATCGCGTCGGACGGCGACGAGCTTGTAGCGCACCGCATCCTCGGCAAGGCGATGAGCATCCTCCACGACAACGCCCTGCTCGACCGGGCCGACATCGAGAGCGCGCTGGCCGACGCCGAGCTGCATCTGCAGGTGGAGCGGGTGCGGGTGACGCCGACCACGCTCTCCATCGAGGAGATCTCCAAGCTGTGGGCGGCATTCCAGACCAACTACCGGGTGACGGCCGCCTACGAGGCGACCGCCGTGCTCATCGACAGCACCGACCCGGCCACCTCCCCATTGCCCGTCCTGCGCCGGGGCCGCACAGATCCCGAGGGCCCAAGCGCGGTCGCCGCGCCCGGCCCGGCGCTGGACGCCGCCGGCCCCGACCTCGGGGGCGCGGAGCGCCGGCTCGGCCTCCCGGTTCGGCCGGGCGACCGGGTCGTCCTCACCGGTAGGGCGCTGGGCGGGCCCGGCACCACCGTGCGTTTCCGCAGCCCTCGCCTGGCGACGCCCGTCGACGTGGCCGCCCTGCCCGCCTCGACCGCCGACCGCCTGCTGGCCGACCTGCCCGCCGGGCTGCCGGCCGGCGTCGCCACCGTCGCCGTGGTGGTGGAGCGGGCGCCGGGCGAGACGGCGGTCAGCAACCAGGTGCCCGTGGCCGTCGCGCCGGGCATCACCGTCGACCCGGTGGCGGCCACCGCGCCAGCGTTCACCCTGACCTTGACGGTAACGCCCGTGCCTCTCACCGCCCAGCAACCGCTCCTCTTGTTCGCCGCCCGCCAGGTGGCGCCCACCACCGCCGGCGGCGGCACCCTCACCTTCGACCTGGCCGGAGTGGCCCCGGGCACCTACACGGTGCGCCTCCGGGTCGACGGCGTCGACAGCCTGCCCATCGCCGCCACCCCGCCGGGACAGCCGCCCGCCACCGCCGCCTTCGACCCGGCCCAGCAGGTGGTCGTGTCGTGAGCGGGCCCGACGGGCGAGGGGGGCCCGAGCGGCCCACTGAGCGGGAAGCACCAGTGGCACGCCAAGCCGCAGGGATGGCCGGCCGATGAGCGACGACGCGGGCGGGGCGGAGCTGGAGGCCTGGCAGCGCCACAACGACGAGCACCTGGCCACCTCGCTGCAGTGGCTCCGGCTGCGGCTCCGGCGCCTGGCCCAGGACCACGAGCCGCCGCCGGCCTTCGCAGCGCCGAGGACGCCCGCCCCCCCACCGCCGCTCCCGCCACCGCCGCTCCCACCCGAGGCCACCGCCGAGCGGCGGTCGTGGCTCCGACGGGGCCGCTCCAGGCCGGGAACAGAGCCCATCGCACCCCCGGCCGTCCTGCACCCGGCCCGCGAGACGCCTCCCCCGCCACCGGCCCCGGCCGGGCTGGTGGGCGACGGCGATGTGCAGGCAGCCGAGGACGCCATGAGGGCCCTGGAGGACGGCCCCCTGCGCCCCGCCCTGGAGCTCCTGGGCGAACAGCTCGGCCTGTCCCGCTTCGAGCGCGACATCCTCCTGCTGGGCGCCGCCGTCGAACTGGCGCCCGGCATCGGCCGGCTGTGCGGGGCGGCCCAGGCGGAGCCCGACTCGCCGTTCCCCACCTTTGCCCTGGCCTTCTTGCTGTTCGACGACCCGGTGTGGGAGGCGCTGTCACCCGACCGGCCGCTCCGTGGCTCCCGGCTGCTCGAGGTCAGCCAGGCGCCCGATGCCGCCCTGGTCACCAGCCCGTTCCGGGCGGTGGAGCGGATCGTCAATTATCTCAAGGGCCTCAACCAGCTCGACGAGCGGCTGGCGCCGTTCTTCGTGCCGCTCGCCATCGGGCCACGGCCTCCGGCCCTGCCGCCCTCGCAGGCGGCGGTGGCCGACCGCCTGGCCGGTCGCCTGGCGGCCGCAGAGGCCGGCGCCGCGCCGGTGGTCCACCTGGTGGGGGTGGACGGGGCGAGCAAGCAGTTGGTGGCCCACCAGGCCTGCGCCCGGCTGGGGCGCCACCTCCTCCGCCTGCCGGTGGCCGCCCTGCCGACGGCCACCACCGAGCTCGAGTTGTTCACCCGCCTCTGGCAGCGCGAGCACGTCCTGCTCCCCCTGGCGCTCTACCTCGACGCCAGCGACCTCGGCGGCGACCCTGGCGGCACCGAGGCTTCCACCGCCGCAGTCTCCCGCCTCGTCTCCCGCACCGGCGGCGTGCGCATGCTCGACGCGCCCGAGGCGTTCACGGTCGGTGCCGCCACCGTGACGGTCGACGTGACGACCCCGACCCGCGACGAGCAACGGACGTTGTGGGCGGACGCCCTCGGAGGCGGGGCCGGCGCAGAGCCAGCCGCGCTGGCCGCCCAGTTCGACCTGAGCCCGGTCGTGATCCTCGACGCCGCCCGGGCGGTGGCAGACGAGGAGCACCGCGCTGCACCGGCGGGCACCTCGTCGTCCAGCCGGCTCGACCGGCTCTGGGACGAGTGCCTGGCCGCCACCCGGCCCCGCCTCGACACGCTCGCCCAGCGCATCGAGCCCATGGCCACCTGGGACGACCTGGTTCTCCCCGACGACCCGCTCGAGCTCCTGCGGCTCATCATCGGCCAGGTGCGCCACCGCAGCACCGTCTACGACGACTGGGGCGTGGCCCGGCGCATGAACCGAGGGCTCGGGATCAGCGCACTGTTCACGGGCGAGAGCGGCACCGGCAAGACCATGGCGGCCGAGGTGGTGGCCGGCGAGCTGCGCCTCGACCTCTACCGCATCGACCTGTCGGCGGTGGTCAGCAAGTACATCGGTGAGACGGAGAAGAACCTGCGGCGCGTGTTCGACGCAGCCGAGAGCGGCGGCGCCATCATCCTGTTCGACGAGGCCGACGCCCTGTTCGGCAAGCGCAGCGAGGTCAAGGACAGCCACGACCGCTACGCCAACATCGAGATCAACTACCTGCTCCAGCGCATGGAGGCCTATGGGGGACTGGCGATCCTGGCGACCAACCGGCGCACGTCGCTCGACCCCGCCTTCGTCCGCCGGCTCCGCTTCGTGGTCGAGTTCCCCTTCCCGGCGGCAGCCGAGCGGGAGCGGATCTGGATGCGGGCGTTCACCGACGGGGTGGAGACGGCGCCGCTCGACCTCGGCCGGCTGGGCAGGCTGACCCTGTCTGGCGGCAGCATCCACAACGTGGCGCTGGCCGCCACCTTCGCGGCGGCGGCCGAGCGAGGCCCGGTGACCATGCCGCTGGTGCTGGCGGCCGTCGGCCGGGAGCTGCGCAAGCAGGGTCGGCCGGTGAACGAGGCGGAGCTCCGATGGGACCCCCCGAAGGCGGTGGTGCGGTGATCGTGCACGTGCACGTCGAGCGGCTGGTGGTGGACGGCCCGACCTACGGCCCGGCTGACGGCCGGGCCGTCGCCGACGCCCTCACCACGGAGCTCACGAGACTCCTCTCGACCGGTGAGCCGGGCGAGCCCGGCGAGCCGGGAGGGATCGCGGCCGGGCGGTCCGCGCCCCGCCTGCCGGCGCCGCCGGTGCCGGCCTCGGCGTGGTCCTCGCCGGCCGCCCTCGGCCGCGATGCGGCGCGGTCGATCCACGGCGGGCTGTCGGCATGAGCACGCCCGAAGGGCGAGCGGGGCCCGAGCGGCCCTCCGGGCGGTTCGGACCTCTGGTACGCCATCCCGGAGGGATGGCGTACCGATGAGCGGCCGGGAGCGGGTCGTGCCCCGGCGCTGGTCGCCGCCGCCGTCCCCGTTGGCACTCGACCACCGCCGGCCCGCAGCGGCAGCCGGGAGCGGAACACGGCCGGCGGCCCGCTCCCTCCCGGTCGCCCCGGCCGGCGACGCGGCGGAGGCCCAGGCCGACAGCATCGCCGCATCGGTGGCCGTCGGGATGCCCGTCCATGTCGACGTCGGGCGCCCGCGGGCAGCCGGGCCGGCGCTCCAGCGCCAGCCGTCCGGTCCCCCTCCCGGGCCCGAACCGGGCCCCAAGGTGGCCGAGAAGCAGCTGGCCGAGCTCAAGAAGACCATCCTGGCCGAGGCCGTCAAGATCGAGCCGCTCAAGGGCCTGGTGGCGCAGGGCAAGGAGCTCCTGGCCACCCCGGCCGGCAAGGTCGCCCTGGCCGAGGCCATCCTCGGCGCCATCACCGCCTCGGTGCTGGCCAAGCAGGAGCTGCCCATCACGACGTGGACGCAGGACCTGGGCGACCTGCACTCCTCGCTCGCAGGGGCCAGCGCCAAGATCACCTGGGAGGGTCCGGCCAACAAGCCGACCAAGGCCGGCCTGGACCTCACGGTCACCTCTCCGCAGGCGGAACCGGGCCTGTCGGCAACCGTGGGCGGCCAGGGCGGTGCCACCGCGCCGCCGCAACTACGCAGCGGGATCAGCTACAGCCCCCCCACGGGCGCGGCCAAGGGGTTCACCTTCGACGCCCGCGCCGCGATCACGCAGGTGAAGCCGGGAGAGCTCCCGGTCGGTCAGTTCCAGGCCGGCGTTGGGTACACGGTGCCCAAGGGGTTCTTCGAGGGCACCAAGGCCACGGTCACCGGCATGGCCGACACGGCCGGGGGCTACGGCGCCACCGTGGGGGTGTCGATCCCCTTCGACATCGGCGGCAGCAAGAAGCCCAAGAAGAGCGGCGAGCGGCTCAACCGCTGGTCCGACGGCAGCCGGCCGGCCGGCCCGCAGGGCCAGAGCGCGGCTGCCGCATCCCCGTCGGTGGACGCCGTGCTGGAGCAGCCCGGCACGGGCCTCCCGCAGGGTGTGCGGAGCGAGATGGAGGCGGACCTGGGTGCCGACTTCAGCCGGGTGCGGGTGCACGCCGACGACCGGGCCGCCTCGTCGGCCCGAGACGTCGGGGCCCTGGCGTACACCGTGGGCCCCCACCTGGTGTTCGGGACAGGGCGGTGGGAGCCGGGGACGGCAGCCGGCCGCCAGGTGCTCGCCCACGAGCTGGTCCACGTGGTGCAGCAGCGGGCCGCTCCCGCCGCGGAGAAGCGGCCGTGAGCGCCACCAACACGCCCAGGCTGCTGAAGGGCGGCCTCGTCCAGCTCGACCCCGGGTCGGGCTCGGTGCTGCGCACGGTGGCCCTCCAGTACAACCCCAACGTGGTGACGCGCACGGTGACGGCCAAGGCGTTCAGCGGCGGCGACCAGGCCGACCGCTCACAGGCGCTGCGGTTGAAGGGACCATCGACCGAGACGATCCGCGTCGAGGCCGAGATCGACGCCACCGACCGGCTGGAACACCCCGACCAGTTCCCTGACGCGGTGTCGGTCGGGATCCATCCGCAGCTCGCCGTGCTGGAGATCATGCTGTCGCCCACCAGCTCCCAGCTGGCCGCCAACGACAGCCTGGCATCGTCGGGCCGGCTCGAGATCGTCCCCATGGAGGCGCCCCTCACCGTGTTCGTGTGGAGCGCCAACCGCATCCTGCCCGTGCGCCTGACCGAGCTCACCATCACCGAAGAGGCGTTCGACCCGGCGCTGAACCCCATCCAGGCCAAGGTCGACCTGTCCATGAAGGTCCTCACCGTGGACGACCTCGGCTTCGCCCACCGGGGCGGGGCCCTGTTCATGGCGCAGCTGCGGCGCCGGGAGGCGCTGGCCGCCCGCGCCGGCAGCGGTTCGTTCGCCGCCCTCGGCATCACCGGGCTCCGATGAGCGATCCCATCGAGGCCCTGGCCGCCGGCCTCGGCGCCCTCAGCCCCTTCGGGCCCACCAGCCGCTACCTCGGCCTGCCCATCGCCGAGATCACCGTGGACGGCGTGACCCACCGCTACGTCTCCCGAAGGTTCCTCCCCGGCCCCGACGGGCTGGCCGTGACCGGCGAGCATTTGGTGGTGGACGGCGACCGCCCTGACCTTGTGGCGTACGCCCACCTCGGTGACCCCGAGCTGTTCTGGCGGGTGTGCGACGCCAACCGGACAATGTTCCCGGCCGAGCTCACCGCCACCGTGGGGCGACGGCTGCGCATCGCCCTGCCCGCCGGCATCCCGGGAGCGCCGACCGATGCTTAGGGGCGTTGAGGTCTCGCTCTTCATCGGCCCGGCAATTCCCATACCGGCGCCGCGGGCGGCGATGGACGCGCTGACCAGGATCACCGTCACGCAGTCGGCCGCGCCCCGCACCCCGGGCGGGTTCGAGCTCGAGTTCCAGCTCGACAACCGCTCGCCGCTGCACACCCTGTTCCTGCTCACCGGTGGGAGCCAGCTGCCCATCTTCCGCGTCGTCGTCATGGTGACCGTCAACGGCACGCCGGATGTCCTCATCGACGGCGTGGTCACCAAGCAGTCAGTCAAGCCGGGGGCCGGCACCGGGCACAGCATGATGACCGTCACCGGGGTCGACCTCACCGCCGTCCTCGGCCTCATCGACTTCAGCGGCATCCCCTACCCCGGCATGGCGGACGAGATCCAGGTGCTGCTCATCCTGGCCAAGTACGCCTTCCTCGGGATCGTCCCGGTGGTGCTGCCGACCATCCTGCCCACCGTCGAGAGCCCGACCACGCACTACGACACGCAATGGGGCAACGACCTCGACTACATCGAGCAGAAGGCCGAGGAGACCGGCTACGTCTTCTACCTCACCGCCGGCCCTGTTCCCGGGGTGAGCACGGCCTACTGGGGGCCCGTGGTGAAGGTGGGCGTGCCGCAACCGGCGCTGAACCTCGACATGGACGCCCACAGCAACGTCAAGACGCTCTCGTTCGACTTCGACGCAGAGCGCAAGGTGCAGCCGATCGTCTTCATCCAGAACAAGGAGACCAAGCTGCCGATCCCTATCCCGATACCGGACATCACCCCGCTGAAGCCGCCCCTCGGCCTCGTCCCCCCGCTGGCCAAGAAGATCCAGAAGGTGCCGGGGACGGGCGGGCTCTCACCCGTGCGGGCCGCCCTGCTCGGCCTGGCCAAGGCGGCCAGGAGCGACGACGCGGTGAAGGCGACCGGCACGATCGACGTGACGCGCTACGGACGGGTGCTGCAGGTGCGCAAGCTGGTCGGGGTCCGGGGCGCGGGAGCGGCCTTCGACGGCCTGTACTTCGTGGAGAAGGTGGCACACACGATCTCGCGCGGCTCCTACGAGCAGTCGTTCACGCTGACCCGCAACGGGCTCGTGTCGACGGTCCCCATGGTCGTCGCATGAGCGGCCGGTCCATCCGGCACACGCTGGTGCACCGTCCCGGGGAGATGGCGCACCAGTGACGGCCGAGCGCTACTACGGCAAGCACCCGGGCACCGTGTTCAACAACGTCGACCCGGAGGGCGTGGGGCGGATCCAGGCCATCGTGCCCGGGGTCCCCGGCCTCGAAGTAGCCCCTACCACCTGGGCCAGGCCGGTCGCGCCGCTGGCCGGCGTCCAGCGGGGGGTCTACCTGGTGCCCGAGCTTGCCTCCGGCGTGTGGATCGAGTTCGAGCGGGGCGACCCGCGCTACCCCCTCTGGACAGGCGGCTTCTGGGGCAGCCGGGCCGAGGTCCCGGCCGACGCCCAGCTCGGCCTACCGGTGCTGCCGAGCATCGTGCTGCAGACCAGCGTGAAGAACACCCTCGCGATCAGCGAGGTCCCGGGCCCCACGGGCGGGATCATGATCCGCAGCGGCCTGGCCTCCATCACGGTCAACGACACCGGGATCATCATCCAGAACGGCCAGGGGGCCGTCCTCCAGCTCCTCGGCCCGAACGTCATCGTCAACAACGGCGCCCTGACGGTGCTGCCCTGATGCCCGGCTTCGTCGTGCACGTGGGGGCCACCGTGCTGTGCAGCCATGCCGGGCAGGCCCAGCCGATGGCGCCGTTCCCCCGGGTGCTCGTGAGCGGTCAGCCTGTGGTGACCACGCCGGGGCCGTGGGCGGTGGCCGGCTGCACGCTGCCCACGCCGCCCACCGCCAACGGGCCGTGCCTCACCGGTCAGTGGCTCAGCGGGTCGACCCGCGTGCTGGCCGGCGGCCAGCCCCTCGTCCTCCAGGCCGGTGCGTCGGTGTGCGCACCGAGCGGCACCCCGCTCGTGGTGCTGGCCGTCCAGACCCGGGTGATCGCCTCGTGAGCCCGCATCCGGCCCGTTACGACGTTGACTTCCCTTATCGGTTCGACGACCGCGGGTGGACGGCCGCGGCCGGCGCCGAAGACCACGTGCGAGACATGATCGAACAGCTGCTGTTCACCGCGCCGGGCGAGCGCGTCAACCGCCCCGAGCTCGGCAGCGGCATCCTGCAGCTCGTCTTCTCCCCCAACACGCCCGAGGTGGCGGCCGCCCTGCAGTTCTCGGTCCAGGCCGCCCTCATCCGCTGGTTGGGCGACGTCATCGACGTGAGCGACGTGCGGGTGCAGGCCGAAGACGCCACCTTGCGGGTCGAGATCGACTACGCCCTGCGCCGCACCGGCGAGGAGCGCACCGACACCTTCTCCGACGGCGTGCGCTGATGGTGGACCGGAGCGGCGCCGCGGGAGGGTTGGCGTGCGCGGTCGACGGCCGCAGGGCCCTCGTACGGGCGGGCGGGCTGAACGGCGTGGACTGCATCGAGGTGGGCGGGGACGGCCGCCACCTGTGCGTGCACTTCATCGGCGGGGTTCCCGAGGGGCTCGGCGTGGCAAACCTCCGTGTCGAGGGCGGCCGGCGGGTACGGGACCTGCGGGTGCTGTCCATGCGGGTGCGGCCGCCGGGAGACTCCGACGACGAGGAGTGCCTCGAGCTCACGATCGACCGGGCCGGCGACCAGTCCACCTACCGCCTTTGCGTCGTGGAGGTCGACGACCGGGGCCGCCCCACCGGCCGTCCCTACCCGGGCTTCGACCAGCGGTACACGTGCGCCTGCTTCACCTTCACCGTCGACTGCCCGTCCACCCTCGACTGCCTGGGGGACGACGACTGCCCGGAGGATCCGGGCGAGGCGCCGGCCATCGACTACCTCGTCCGGGACTATCCCGGCTTCCGGCGCCTCCTCCTCGACCGCATGGCCCTGCTCGTCCCGGGATGGGCCGAGCGCCACGTCCCTGACCTCGGCGTCACCCTGGTGGAGCTGCTGGCCTACGTCGCCGACCACCTCGCGTACGCCCAGGACGCGGTGGCCTCCGAGGCCTACCTGGGCACCGCCCGCCACCGCATCTCGGTGCGCCGCCACACCCGCCTGGTGGACTACGCGCTGAGCGAGGGGTGCAACGCCCGCGCCTTCGTGGTGGTGCGGGTGGAGGGCGCGCCGACGTTCGCCGCTCCCGCCGGCGAGCTGCGCTTCCTCACCCGCTTCCCGGGCGCCCCTCCTCCTGGCACCCTGCTCGACGGCGACCGCATCCCGGCCGGTCCCCACGAGTGCTTCGAGCCGGTCGTGGAGGCGTCGACCCAGCTCACCTTCAAGGCCCCGCACAACGAGATCCGGCTGTGGACGTGGGGCGATGGCGAGTGCTGCCTGGGCACGGGCACGACCCGGGCGTGGCTGGTCGACGGGCGGCCGGAGGCGCCGCCGCCGGCCCCCACCGATGCCGCGTGCGACCAGGTCCCGTCCGAGCCGGGCGGCGAAGGGGAGCGGGTGCTGTCCCTCGCTCCCGGCGACCTGGTGCTGTTCGAGGAGGTGCTCGGGCCCCGCACCGGCAACCCGGCCGACGCCGACCCCGCCCGGCGCCACGTCGTCCGCCTCACCCGGGTCACCCCGGTGGTGGACGAGCTGCTGCACCAGCCCCTGCTGGACGTCGAATGGGACGAGGACGACGCCCTGCCCTTCCCCCTGTGCGTCTCGTCCGTCGGACCGCCGCCGGGGTGCCTGCCGCTCGAGGCGGTGTCGGTGGCGCGGGGCAACGTGGTGCTGGTCGACCACGGCTGCACGGTCGGGCCGGAGCCGCTCGACCCCGTGCCCGACCCGCCCGCGTCGGACTGCTGCATCGGGCCGTGCCAGCCCGGCGACGTGGCGGCGCCCGTCCCCCGGTACCGGCCCCGGCCGCTGGCCGGCCGGCCGGTCACCTTCGCCACCCGGCCCGACGAGGGCGCCCGTCCGCTTCCGGCCACCGCCCTGCTCGTCCAGGACCCGCGCCTGGCCATGGCCCAGGTCCAGCTGCAGGGCCGGCCGGCCGACCCCGCGGACGACACGCCGTCCGGGCCACCCTGGGTGGTCCGGCCGGACCTCCTGCGCAGCGGCCCCGACGACCGCCACCTGGTGGTGGAGGTCGACGACGACGGCGCCGCCCATGTGCGCGTGGGCGACGACCGCCTGGGCGAGGGCCCCGAGCCCGGCACCCGCTTCACCGCCCGCTACCGGGTGGGCAACGGGAAGGCGGGCAACGTCGGCGCCGAGACCATCACGTACGTGGCCCGCGCCGGCCTCGACGAGCACGGTGTCGCGGTGTCGGCCCGGAACCCGCTGGCAGCGTCGGGCGGCACCGACCCGGAGAGCACGGCACTGGCCAAGCTGCTGGCCCCGCGGGCCTTCCGCTCCCGCCTGGAGCGGGCGGTGGTGGCCGACGACTACGCCCTGCTGGCCACCCGGGACGTGACCGCGCTCCAGGGCGCGGCGGCCACGCTGCGCTGGACCGGGAGCTGGTACGAGGTCCTGGTGGCCGCCGACCAGCGCGGGCGCGTCGACCCGGAGGCCGAGGTGCTCGCCGCGGTGGCGCAGCGGCTCGAGCGCTACCGGCGCATGGGCCACGACGTGGCGGTGGCGCCGGCCCGGCCGGTGCCGCTGCTCATCCGCCTCTCCGTGTGCGTCGCCCCCCACCACCTCCGGGCCGACGTCGAGCCCGCCCTGCGCCGGCTGTTCTCCGCCCGCCGCAACGCCGACGGCACCAGGGGCTGGTTCCACCCCGACAACCACCTGCCCGGCGGGTCAGTGGCGACCAGCGCGGTGGTGGCCGCGGCCCAGGCGGTGGACGGCGTGGAGAGCGCGGAGGTGGTGGTCCTGCGCCGCCTGTTCGCCGACGAGGGCGGGCCCGAGCGTCCCCTGGACGGGCTTCTGCGGCTCGGTCCCCTGGACGTGGCCCGGGCCGACAGCGACCCGGTCACCCCCGACAGCGGCGCCGTCACCTACGACTTGCGGGGCGGGCGATGACCATGCTCGGCGCCTGGTCGCCGGCCGACTGCGCCCGCGGGTGTGGCGGCTCGTGCCGGTGCACCTGCGGGCCGTCCGGGCTCCCGTGCGGCTGCTGCGAGGGGATCTCGGTGCGCACGCCCCGGCCGGTGGCCAACCGGGCCGGCCTCACCGCACTGCGCTACCGGGTCGGCACCCACGCCGACTTCCTCGCGACCATGCTGGCCCGCCGGTCGTCGAGCCGGTTCCCGGCCCTCCGGGACCTGCGCACGGGCGAGCGCAGCGACTGGAGCATCGCCCTGCTCGACGCCTGGGCCGTCGCCGCCGACGTCCTCACCTTCTCCACCGAGCGGATCGCCAACGAGGGCTACCTGGGGACGGCGACGGAGCTGCGGTCAGTGCTGGAGCTGGCCCGGCTGGTGGGCTACGAGCTGCGCCCGGGCGTGGCCGCCGGCACCCATCTGGCCTTCACCCTCGACCCCGGGCACGAGGTCATCGTCCCCACCGGCACGCGGGCCCGGAGCGTTCCGGGGCCCGGTGAGTTCCCCCAGACCTTCGAGACCAGCGCCCCGCTGGCGGCGCGGGCCACCCTCAACCGCCTCGGCCTCCGCCTCCACCGCCCGCAGCTGGGGACGGGCGCCGACCAGCTGTACCTGGCAGGGGTGAACCTCGCGCTGAAGGCGACCGACGCCCTGCTCGTGCGGGCCGCGCCCGACGTCGTGCCCACCCTCCGCCTCGTCGCCGCCGTCACCGAGGAGCGCCTGCTCGACCGCACCGCCGTCTCGTTCGCGGCGCCGCCGCGGGCGGCGCCCGTCGTCGTCCCCATCGCCCTCTCCGCGCTGGTCAGGGCGTTGGCCGGGGGACCTGGCGGCAGCGGCCAGGGCCTCCTCGTCGGCGAGGCGACCGCCGGCGCAGGCGGGCCCCGCTTCCCGGCATCCGGCGACGCCGGGGACGCCCACCTCCGCGTCCTCGCCACCCTGCGACCGGAGCTGGCGCCCAGCCTCACCTCCGCCTGGGCGGCCGCCGACGCCACCGAGTCGTCGCGGAGCCAGGTGTGGGCCATGCGGGTGCGGGCGCCGGTGTTCGGCCACAACGCCCCGCCCCGGATCACCTCGGTGTCCGACAACGGGGTCCCGACCTTCGGCGAGTGGGACGTGGTCGAACCCGGCTTCGAGGGCGACGGGACGCCCAGGGAAGTGCCCGACCGGGTCGACCTCGACGCGCCGTTCGACAAGATGGCGGCGGGCGACTGGGCGGTCGTGGACTACAGCGGGGTCCCAGAGGGCCACCGCCTCCTGCCCAAGGACGGCACCGGCAGGACCTACGGTCCCGGCCGGCCCCTCGTCACCCGGGTGAAGGCGGTGTCACCCACCGTCTCGCGCAAGGACTACGGCATGTCGGCCACCACCACCCGCCTCCACCTCGAGGACGACTGGATCAGCTTCGAGGGCGTCGTCGCCGTCGGCGGCGCCGACTTCGACATCATCCGGGGGACGGTCGTCTACACGTTGGCCCAGGAGCTGGCCCTGGCCGGCGAACCGGTGGACACCCCGGTGTCCGGCGACGTCCTCGAGTTCGACGCCCTGTACGAGGGCATCGAGCCCGGCCGCACGCTGATGGTGGCGGGCGAGCGGTCCGACGTGGCGGGCACGTCGGCCGTCATGGCCACCGAGGTCGTCGAGGTGGCGGCGGTGGCGCAGGCGGCGGCGGTGACACCGAAGGAGGCCCGCCCGGGCGACAAGGTGCACACCTGGGTCCTCCTCACCCGCCCCTTGCGCCACGCCTACCGGCGGGCCGGCGTGGTGGTCCACGGCAACATCGCCCACGCGACGAACGGGGAGAGCCGGGCCGAGGTGCTCGGCGGCGGTGACGCCGCCAAGGCGCTCCAGCGCTTCGCCCTGCGCAAGCCCCCGCTGACCTTCGTCTCCGCTCCCACGCCGTCGGGGGTGGCGAGCAGCCTGGAGGTGCGGGTGAACGACGTGCGCTGGCCAGCGGTCGCCGGCCTGGCCGAGCTGGGCCCGGCCACGCGTGGCTACGTCGCCACGGCCGACGAGGCCCGGGTGACGACGGTGGTGTTCGGCGACGGGGAGCACGGCGCCCGCCCGCCCACCGGCGACGGGAACATCAGGTCCCGGTACCGCGACGGCATCGGCAAGGCGGCCAACGTGGCGGCGGGCTCGATCAGCCTGCTGGCCACCAAGCCCCTCGGCGTGAAGGACGTGGTCAACCCCGTCCCCGCCACCGGCGGCGCCGACCCGGACCGCGTCGACCAGGCGCGCGTGAACGCGCCCCTGCCGCTGCGCGCCCTGGAGCGCCTCGTGTCGCTGTCGGACTACGCCGACCTGGCCGCCACCTTCGCCGGCGTCGGCAAGGCGGCGGCCGGCCGGCTGCTGGACCGGCGCCGCCAGGTCGTGCTCGTGACCGTGGCCGGCGTCGACGACATCCCGCTGCACGAGGACGGGGACGTGCTCGCCAACCTGCGCCTCGCCCTGCGCCGGTGGGGTGACCGGGACCTCCGGGTGGCCGTCCGCTCCCGTGAGCTCCTGCTGGCCCGGCTCCGCGTGCAGGTGACGGCCGGCGCCGACCGTGATCCGGACGTGGTTGCGGCGGCGGTGCGGGCGAAGCTGGAGGGCGCCCTCGGGTTCGGGGTGCGCTCCCTCGGCCAGGACCTCACCGAGAGCGAGGTCCTGCTGGCCGTGCACCAGGTGCCCGGCGTCACTTGGGCCACGGTCGGCGAGATCGCCGCCCTGCGCTACGCCGACGGCGACGTGGACGTGGTGGAGCCGCTGCACGCGCCCGCCGGAGGCGCCTACCACCCGGGCCGGCGGGTGGTCGCGCTGGAGGCCCGCACGGAAGGCGGCATCGCACTCCCCGCCCAGCTCGTCTACCTCAGCGCCGGCGTGCCCGAGGCGCTCCGGGTGGAGGTGACGGCCCGGTGAGCATCGCTCCCGACCGCCTCTTCGCGCTCCTCCCCGCCGTCTATCGCCGGCGCGACGCGGCACAGGGCTGGCCGCTACGCGACCTGCTCCGGGTCATCGCCGAGCAGGTCGAGGTGATGGAGGACGACATCGCCCGCCTGTACGACAACTGGTTCGTGGAGACGGCCGACGAGTGGGCCGTCACGTACCTGGGCCAGCTGGTCGGGCACCGCCCGGTGGCCGAGGTCGGCCTGGCGCCGGCGCCGTCCACGCCCCGCGACCTGGCCCGCCAGGCGGTGCTCGTCCCCCGCCGCGACGTGGCCGGCACCCTCGGCCACGCCCGCCGCAAGGGCACACTGGCCCTCCTCGAGGAGCTCGCCGCCGACGTCGCCGGATGGCCCGGCCGGGCGGCGGAGACCGCCCGCCTCCTGCGCTGGGCGCAGGCGGTCAACCACCTGCGGCCGGACCGGGGCCGGCTGGTCGACGTGCGCGACGTCGACGCCCTCGAGCGGCTGGGCGGCCCGTTCGACGGGCTGGCCCACAGCGTCGACGTCCGCCGGATCGCCTCGCACCGCACCACCGGCCGCCACAACCTCCCCGAGATCGCCCTCTTCGTATGGCGCCTGGGCGCCTACCCTGTCACCCGCGGCCCGGCCTACCTGGCCGAGCAGGCCGGCCGCAACTGCTTCACCTTCAGCGTCCTCGGCAACGACGCCCCTCTCTTCGCCGCACCGGTGCCCGAGCCCGACGCCACCCACATCGCCGAGGAGACCAACGTGCCCGCGCCGATCCGGCGCCGCGCCCTCGAGGAACGGGCCCTCGGCAGCGCCCGGTCGGCACCGGCCCACGCCTCGTCCCGGTACTACGGCGAAGGCCGCAGCATGGCCGTGTGGGCGCCGGGCTGGCCGGCCGCCGGCGCCCCCCAGCCCGTGCCGGCCGAGCGGGTCGTACCCGCCGACCTGACCGGCTGGCGCTACCGGCCCCGGCCGGGGACGGTGGCCCTCGACCCGGTGCTCGGCCGCCTGATGTTCCCCGCCCGCCAACCCCCGCCCCGCGGGGTGCGCGTCAGCCACCGCCACGGGTTCAGCGCCGACCTCGGCGGCGGCGAGTACGAGCGCCCACGTCCCGGCCCCTCGCCGTGGTCGCTGGCGGCGATCGGCCCGGCCGACGTGCCCGATGCGGCCAAGCTGCTCAAGCGGCTCGGCCAGGAGGACCCGCTGGCCCGTTACCTCCTGAGCCGCTGGTCCGACGTGAACCGGCGGCGCCTGGACCGCTGGGCCGGCCCGCCCGCGGTGCCGCCCCCGGACCTGGTGGCGACCCTGACCGGGGAGCTCGACCTCGCCCTCGGCGACGACGGGCTATTCGACGCCGAGCGCTTCCCCGGTGCGTCGCCGGCGCTGGAGGCGGCCGCCCTGGAGCAGCCGTCCGGCGTGCGCCTTGCCCTCACCAACCGCCGGCTGCTGGAGTCGGCCCTTCCCGGTCTGCTGGCGGTGTCGTCGTGGGCCCGCAAGGCCCGCACGGGGGCACAGCTCCGCCTGGCCCTTGCCGAGTGGCGCCAGGACAAGCCACGCCGGGCGGTCATCGAGCTGGACGCCACCGAGGTGTACTCGACGCGCGTCGATGTCGGCCTGGCGGAAGGCCAGGAGCTCGTCCTGCGGGCGGGGCCCGGCACCCGGCCGGTGCTGTGGCTGCTGGACCGTGACGCCGACCGGCCCGACTCCCTCGACGTCACGCTGGCGCCCGGCGCCAAGGTGGTGCTCGAGGGCCTGCTCGTCACCGGGCGGGCGGTGCGGGTCAGCGGCGGGGCGGCGCCCACCGGCCCCGAGGGCCCCGCAGGGCCCGACGAGGACGGCGACGTCGTCGACGACGGCGGCGAGAGGGAGCCGGCGGCGGCCGGGGTGGCAAACTGCCCAGCGATCACCCAGGTCGTCGTCCGCCATTGCACGCTGGTGCCGGGATGGACGATCCACCCCGACTGCGAGCCCGACTCGCCGAACGAGCCGAGCCTGGAGCTGGCCGACCTGGGCGGCGCCTGCGTCACGGTGGAGCACAGCATCCTCGGCCCGATCGAGGTGTCGGCCGACGTGGATGCGGCCGACCCCCTGTGCCTGCAGATCAGCGACAGCGTGCTCGACGCCACCGCCGACAACCGCCTCGCCCTGCGCGCCCCAGGCGGCGCGTTCGCCCACGCCGAGCTCACCGCCGCCCGCGTCACCGTGTTCGGGTCGATGCTGGTGCACTCGGTGCCGGCCGCCGAGAACAGCATCTTCACCGGCACCCTTACCTCGGCTCGTCGCCAGCACGGCTGCGTACGCTTCTGCTGGGTCCCCGCCGGTTCCCGGACGCCCCGCCGTTTCGCCTGCCAGCCCGACCTGGTGGAAGCGGGCCTTCGTGCGGCGGCCGGGCCGGGCGTCGATTCGCCGCCGGAGGTCGCGGAGCGGGAGCGCGACAGGGCCCGGCCCCGGTTCACGTCCGTGCGCTACGGCCGTCCCGCCTATGCCCAGCTGGCACTGACCTGCGCCACCGAGATCATCCGGGGTGCCGACGACGAGTCGGAGCTCGGGGCGTTCCACGACCTGTACCAACCGCAGCGGACGGCGGCCCTCGCCGTCCGCCTCGACGAGCACACGGCGGCCGGCATGGACGCCGGCATCGCCTTCGTGACCTGAGGAGCGACGATGAAGGCTGATCTCGCGCGCATCACCTACGACGCCACCCGGCACATCCGCCGGGTGCTTCGCCAACAGGGCCGCGTGGAGGTGGAGGCCGACGGCAACGAGCAGACGGCCGTGCTGCTCCACCACCTGGAGGCGGTGATGCGGGACCTGGTCGGCCCCGACGCCGCCCCGCTCCCCGAGGCCGACGGGGGCCGCGACGGCTTCAAGGTGACCGCCGAGGGGCCGTCAGACCTGCGCATCGCCGACGGCCATTACTGGGTCGACGGCATCCTGTGCGAGAACGATACGCCGGGGGGCGTCCTCTACTCCAAGCAGGCCGACTACCCAGTGGAGGACAAGCCGCAGGCGGGCGTCCACCTGGTGTACCTCGACGTGTGGGAACGGCACCTGTGCGCCGACGAGGCGCCGTGGGTGCGCGAGGTCGCCCTCGGAGGCCCCGACACGGCCACCCGGTCGAGGCTCGTGTGGCAGGTGAAGGTGGCCGACCACCTCGACATCGCCCCCGACCCGGCCGCCGTCCGCAAGGACTGGCCCCGGATCGTCGAGCACTTCCAGGCCGCTCGCCGGGGGCAGTTGCGGGCGCATGCGGTGGCCGTGCGGGGCTCGGCGGACCCGTGCGTCACACCGCCGGACAGCCGCTACCGGGGCCCGGAGAACCAGCTGTACCGGGTGGAGGTCCACGACCCCGGCGAGGCCGGCAAGGGCGCCACGTTCGTGTGGTCCCGCGACAACGGCTCGGTCGTCTACCCCGTGCAGCGGCTCCTCGGCAGCGCCGCCCTCGTGGAGCGGCTGCCCGTCGACCTCCGCTTCGCCCTCGAGCCCGGCCACTGGGTCGAGGTGGTGGACGACACCACGTCGCTCCTCGGCACGCCCGGGCGGCTGTTGGAGGTCAAGCGGGTCGACGACGACGAGCTGGAGGTGGAGCTCGTCGTCCCGTCAGGAAGCCCCGCCCTCCCGGCGTTCGACGAGAAGAGCACCACCCACCCGCTGCTGCGCCGGTGGGACCAGCGCAGCGCCGCCATCGGGGTGGAAGAGGGTGTGTGGATCGACGTGGAGGACGGGATCCAGGTGCTCTTCGATGCGCCGGCGCCGGCCGACGCGGGCCGGCCCCACCGCTACCGCTCCGGCGACTACTGGACCATCCCGGCCCGGGTCGCCACCGGAGACGTGGAGTGGCCGCAGGAGGCCGGCCAGCCCGCCGCCCGGCGGCCCCAGGGCGTGCTCCACCACTACGCGCCGCTCGCCATCGCCACCTTCGCCGCCGCCGGCGGGCCGGCCAACGTCAAGGACACCCGTCGCCGCATGGTCAAGCTGTGGAAGGACCTGTGAGCACCGGACGGGCCGTTCGGGCCGGTCGGGGCGGCTGAGGAGCGGCGCGGTGGCCGAGCGCCAGGCACCGGCCTGCACCCCCGCGCCGGGCACGACGCCGGTGGTGGAGCCGGCCGAGGCACGGGCCCGCCCGGCACCGGCCCCTGCCGGCGGGGCGCGGCGGACCGGTCCCCAACCGCGCCCCTCGCCGGACGGGGCCGGGGAGGGGCGCGTCCCCGTCCGGGAGGGCTGGCGGCAGGCCGACTTCACCACGGTGCCCACCCGGGCGCCGGGATCGCCACCACCCGGGCTGCTGGACCGCCTGGTCCGCACCCTGGCGGCGTCCGGAGGCGAGCCGCTCCCGGACCGGGTCGGCCGGGCCATGGAGGGTGCCACCGGTCAGCGGCCGCCGAACGACGTCCGGGTCCGCAGCGGTCCGGAGTCGGCCCGGGCGGCCAGGGCCCTCGACGCCCGGGCCTTCACCACGCCGGCCGGCGTGATCCACATCGGCAGCGGCGCCTCGGCGGGCGACGACCGCCTGCTGCTGCACGAGGCCGCCCACGCCCTCCAGCAGCCGGCGGGCGGGGCCGGCGCGGACCGGCTGTCCGAACCGGGAGACCGCTTCGAGGTCAACGCCCACGACGTGGCCGCCGCTGCCGGCGGGAACGCCCACGCCAGCGTCCTCGTCGGCGGGGCGGGAGTGGTCCGGCGCGACGTGGTCAGCGAGGTCAAGGACAAGCTCTCCTACAGGTTCCTCGACTGGGCCATCACCGACACCGAGGCGACGGACGCGTTCGCCCTGCTCGACGCGGTGGCCGACGCCGACCTCCCCGGCATCCTCACCAAGATCGGCACCACGGCGGTGAGCCGACTCCTCGACAACCTGCCCGCCGAGCTCAAGACGGGCCCCAAATACACCCGTATCATCCAGGCCCTCGGCACCGGGGCCACGCTGCCGTACGTCCTCGACCAACTCCAGACGGGGCTGTTCGACTGGGCCGTCACCGACGCCGAGGTGAACCAGGTCTTCAACGTCTACACCAACCTGGCCCCGACCCAGCAGGATCAGTTCTGGACCACGCTGGCCGCCACGGGGCGGTTGGGCAAGCTGGTGTCCAACATGTCGGAGGCCCACGACATCCTCTACCTCCGACCCTGGGTGCGGACGCTGGTGAAGGGGGCGACCGCAGCCGAGCCCAACCCGAACGCGGCGGCACTGACCGACCCGCAGAAGACGGTGCTACGGACGATGGTGGAGGAGACCGACAGCCTGGCGACGGCCGACCTGCTCCTGGAGGCCCGGTTCAACGTGACGATCGCCCGCCTGTCGGCCGCCAAGGAGAAGAAGACGGGTGACGACAAGCGGGTGGGCACGGACTTCAGCCTCGGCCAGCTCCGCCGTCTCTGGGCCCTCCTGGAGGCGTTGCCACCCGGCCACGTCGCCGGCAACCCCGAGCTCGACCGCCTGACCCGGTACGAGGGCAAACCGGGCAGCGGTGTCTACTACCAGGACCTGGCGGAGGCGGCTGTCGGCGAGAGCGGCACCGGCCTCCGCTTCTCCGACGTGGTGCGCCACGAGGTCGGCCACGGAGTCGACCGCAAGATCGGCTTCCGCGCCAAGGACGAGCACACCAAGACGGAACGGGGCGGCTGGACGGACCACGGCTCGGTGGCCGACGCCGCCGGTGAGGCGACCATGCTGTCGGCCGCAGGGATAAGCGCCCTCACGGCCGCCGACCGCAGCCTGGTCGAGGCCGAGATGGTGAAGGTGATGAACGATGACAGCAAGAAGCTGGTCGATCTCGAGGCGGCCATCCAGGGCCTTCCGCTCTGGGCCGCGCTGCCCGCTGACACCCGCGACGCCAAGCGCACCGAAGCGCTGGCGGACCCCGCCCTTCAGGCGGTAGTCGTCAACCGCAAGAAGAACTCCCCCTGGTTCAAGGAGAACGGCGGCGCACGCCTCGGGAAGCCGGCGAGGATCGTGCAGGAGAGCTACCCCGGCAAGTGGACGTCGTACGCCTTCGAGGCCCGAGAGCGGGCCGTGAGCCCGTACCAGTTCCGGGCGCCGGGCGAGTGGTTCGCTGAGGCCTACGTGTCCTTCTACGCCAGGGGGAACACCGAGCTCGGCGACCTGTCCAAGAAGGACCACAAGACCTGGGAATGGTTCGACGCCAACGTCGACGAGAAGAAGCCCTGATGTCGACCTTCATCCGCCAGCCGGTCGCCTGCCCCCGCTGCGGGGTAGTGGGCGACCACGAGGTGGCCACCAGCGTCAACGCCGGCCGCAGCCCGGCGCTGCGCGACGCCGTCCTGGCCGAGCGGTTCCAGGTGCTCACGTGCGACGCCTGCGGCCACGCTTTCAGCTACCTGGGCGAGTTCGTCTACCTCGACTTCGACCGTTCCCAGATGATCGGCGTCTTCCCGTCCAGCTCCGAGCGGTCCTGGCCCCACTGCGAACGCCAGACCCTCGACGCCTACGAGCCCAACCTCGGCCGGTCGGCGCCCGCCGTCGCCCGGCCATTCGGCGATGGCATGGCGGTGCGCTGTGTGTTCGGGCTCGGGGCCCTCCGCGAGAAGCTGGTGCTGGCCGACGCCGGTCTCGACGACGTGGCGGTCGAGGCGGCCAAGCTCGACCTGCTCCGCTCCCTCGCCGGCCCGGCCCTCGCACCCCGACAGCGCCTCCGCCTGGTCGAGGCGGGCACCGACGAGGTGGCGTTCGCCCTCTCCCCGGCCGCCGAGGACCCCGACCAACGCCCGTCGAGGCTGCCGGTGAGCCGCGCCGCGCTGGTGGGCTACCTGGCCGCCGCCTCGGCCGACGAACGGCTGATGGGCATCCTCGGCGCCGGGCCCTACGTCGACCTCGGCCGGCTGCTGATCGCTCCCGAGCCGGCGCCGTCCCACCCCTGAAGGCGGGGCCGGCATGACGGTGACGCGGGGCCGGCCGGGCCGGGCCGGGCTACCGTCGCCCACCATGGCCGTGGTGGTCGCCGTCGACGCCGGCACCACCGGCGTGCGGGCGGTGGCGGTGGACGAGGCCGGCGCCGTGGCCGGCTGGGCGTACCGGGAGCTGGACCAGCACTACCCCCGGCGTCGCCCGACCCGGTGGCGCCGGCCGCCGCGTCACCGAGCTGCGGGTCGACGGCGGGGCGGCGGTGAACGACCTCCTCCTCCAGCTGGTGGCCGACCAGTGCGGCGTGGCCGTGGCCCGACCCTGCATCACCGAGACCACCGCCCTCGGTGCCGCCTTCCTGGCCGGTCTGGCCGAGGGGGTGTGGGGGTCGCTCGACGAGGTGGCCGACGCCTGGTCGCACCAGGGACCTTCGAGCCGGCGGCCCGCCGGGGGGCGGTCGACGCCCGCCATGAGGCCTGGCTCCTTGCAGTGGAACGCTCCCGCAATTGAGCCTGAAGCGCGTAGCACGCCAAACGAGCGTGGTGGGGGATGAGGGGCTAGTGTTTCCCCTGCTCGCTGACAACCAGGTGGGAGCTCAGACCCGGGCATGAACGACCTCAACGAGATCATCACCAGGCCGGAGTTCCTCCTCCCGGTCCTGGCCATCATCGCCGTCACCGTCGTGGCACTGCGCATGACCGCCGTCAACCGCAAGCACGACGGGCTCACGCCGGGCAGTCACCTGCAACGGGTCGAGCGTTACGACGACGACAACGACGATGATGATGACGACGGGATGGCCGCCCTCCCGGGCGACGCCGGCCGGGGTCGCACGGCCAGGCCGTCCAAGCCGGGCCGTCCCGAGCTGGCCGCCGACCACCCGACGGTCACCTTCGCCGACGTTGCCGGTCTCGACGACGCCATCGCCGAGCTACGCGAGGTCACCGAGTACCTGTCCGACCCGGACCGCTTCCGCGCCCTCGGGGCCGAGCTGCCCCGGGGCATCCTCCTCCACGGCCTACCCGGCTGCGGCAAGACCCTGCTGGCCCGCGCGCTGGCGGGCGAGACGGGCCGCCCCTTCTACTTCGTGTCCGCCTCCAGCTTCGTGGAGAAGTTCGTCGGCGTGGGCGCGGCCCGGGTGCGGGAGCTGTTCCTCGAGGCCAAGAAGAACGCCCCGTCCATCGTTTTCATCGACGAGCTCGACGCTGTGGGCCGCAAGCGCGACTCCGACGGCGGCGGCAACCGAGAGTTCGATCACACCCTCAACCAGCTGCTGGTGGAGCTCGACGGCTTCGTGGGCTCGTCGGGCGTGCTCCTGCTGGCCGCCACCAACCGGCCCGAGCTGATCGACCCAGCCCTGCTGCGACCAGGCCGCTTCGACCGCCGCATCCAGATCGACCGCCCCGACGTGAAGGGACGGGAGAAGATCCTGCGCCTCCACGCCGGCAAGCGCCCGTTCTCGGGCCGGGTCGACTGGGCCGAGGTGGCGTCCGGCAGCGCCGGCCTCTCCCCCGCCGAGTTGGCCAACATCGTCAACGAAGCCTCGCTGCTGGCCGCCCGCCGCCACCATCCCCGCATCTCGCCGGAGGACGTCGACGAAGCCGTGGCCCGCATCCACTCGGGCACCCGCAACTCCCGCCTGATGGACGAGGGCGAGAAGGAGCTGGCCTCGGTGCACGAGGCCGGCCACGCCCTGCTGTCGCTGCTGGTGGTGGGTATGCGCACGCCGCCCAGGGTGTCGATCGTGAGCCGCACAGGCTCGTTCGACAAGTCGGTGTGGTCGCCGGCCGACGAGGGCGGCATCGTCACCAAACGCGAGCTGATCGCCCAGCTGATCGTGCTGCTGGGCGGGCGGGCGGCCGAGCTCAACGCCTTCGGTGAGCCCAGCACCCGCGCCGAGGACGACCTCGAGCACGCCGCCCTGCTGGCACGGCGCATGGTGGAGCGCCTGGCCATGACGGGTCGCTACGAGCTGGCCGGCGGGAAGAAGGACGACCCCACCCACTACTTCGAGGGCAGCGCAGGCGGAGCCGAGGTGCGCCTCCTGCTGTCGCGGGCCGAGCAGGCAGCCCAGCAGATCCTGATGGACAACCGGCTCGCCATGTTCCGCATCGCGGACGCTCTGGCCGAGCGGGAGACGCTGACGGCGGCCGAGCTGGCCGACCTGGCCGGCACCTCCACGCCGCCCGTGCTGGCCGAGGTCCGCCAGATCAACGCCGGCTGACCGGCCGGATTCCCGGTACGAAAATCTCACGCTGGAACGTGAGATTCCGTGCCGGGAACGGGTCTGGGCGGACCGGTTGCGCACTCGACAGGCTCGGGCGCGGTCGGCGCAGCCAATAGCCTGCGCGGATGCAACGGCGCACCAAGATCGTGGCCACCGTCGGGCCTGCCTCGGACAAGCCCGAGACCCTCCACTCGATGATGCTCGCCGGCATGGACATGGTGCGCCTGTCGCTGGCCCACGGGAAGCTGGAGGAGACGCTGGAGCGGGTTACCACCGTTCGCCAGGTGGCCGACGCGCTGGGTGTCCACGTGGGCGTGCTGGCCGACCTGCCCGGCCCCAAGGTGCGGGCCGCAGACTTCCCCGAGGGCGGGGTCATGCTCGTCGAGGGGTCGCTCATCGACCTCGTCCCCGCCATGCCGGGCGACCGCAGCTCGGCCGGGCAGATCCCCGTCGACCACCCCACCCTGCTCCAGGAGCTGCGCGAGGGCGACAACGTCGTGCTGGGCGACGGTGGCATCCAGTTGCTCGTCGTGGGCGTGGACGACGAGCGGGCCGGCGCCCAGGTCGTGATCGGCGGCTGGGCCCAGGGCCGTCCCGGCGTGGCCCTGCCGGCCGGACGACTCACCCTCTCGTCGCCCACGCCCGAGGACCTGCGCCTGCTGGTCGCCCTGGCCCAGGCCGGCGTCGACGCCGTCGCCATCTCGTTCGTGCGCTCGGCGGCCGACATCGACACGGCACGGGCGGCCCTGCCTCCCGGGCCGGCGCCCATGCTGGTGGCCAAGATCGAGACCCAGGAGGCGGTCGACGCCCTCGACGAGATCATCGCCACGGCCGACGCCGTGATGGTGGCCCGCGGCGACCTCGGCATCCGCTGCGCCCTGGAGGACGTGCCCCACTACCAGAAGCGGATCATCCGCCAGGGCGTGGCGTACGGGCGGCCGGTGATCACCGCCACCCAGATGCTCGAGTCGATGGTGCGGGCGCCCACGCCCACCCGGGCCGAGGTGAGCGACGTCGCCAACGCAGTGTTCGACGGCACCAGCGCCCTGATGCTGTCGGGCGAGACGGCCATCGGCCACGACCCAGTGAACGCCGTGCGCACCATGGCCCGGGTGGCGCTACGGGCAGAGCGGGACTTCGACTACGTGGGCTGGGGCCACTCCCTCGGGCGGGCCCAGGCGGCCGAGGCCCACGGGGCGACGACCTCGGTGCGCATCACCGCCGCCATCTCGGCCGCTGCCTGGCGCGCCGCGACCGATGCCGACGTGGCCGCCGTCATCGCCTGCACCAACAACGGGGCCACGGCCCGGGCCATCTCCCGGTTCCGGCCCAGAGTGCCGGTGCTGGCCGCCACGCCGTCGTTGCGGGCCGCCCGCCAGCTCTCCATGGCCTGGGGCATCACCCCGGTGCTGGCCGACTGGCACGACACCACCGACGACATCGTGTGGTTCGCGGTCAAGGCAGCGGTGGAGTCCGGAGTGGTCGACGTGGGCGACCTGGTCGCCGTGCTGGTCGGGTCACCCACCGAGTCAGAGCCCGTCACCGACACCCTGCGCCTCGTCCGCGTCCGGTAGCCCCGTCGCGAAGTCAGCACGATCTGGCGACCAGAACGGCTGGTACGACCTGTCGTCCGCCGCCCAGCGGCTGAGCTCATCGTTCAGAACCGGGCAGGAACGGTCGATAAGGCCGCCGTGAGCGGATCGGCCAGGCGGGTGCCTGAGCAGCTGGGCGAGCAGTTCGAGCAGGTGCTCGCTGCTGCTCAGTCGGGCGGTGCCTGGGCTGCGGAGCAGCTCTGGACGTCGCTGGCCCCGGCCGTGGCCGGGTACCTGCGCGTGCAGGGAGCAGCGGATCCGGACGATGTGACCAGCGAGGTCTTCCTCGGTGTGTTCCGCAGCCTGGGTTCGTTCGCAGGCGGCGAAGAGCAGTTCCGCTCGTGGGTCTTCACCATCGCCCACCGCCGCCTGGTCGACGACCGACGCAGCGCCGGTCGTCGTCCCCAGTTGGCATCCGACCCCGGACCCGACGGCGGTGCGTCGGCCCCGAGCGCCGAGCATGAAGCGCTCCAACGCCTCGGCGGGGACCGGGTGCGCCAGCTGTGCGAGCGACTTGTCCCCGATCAACGCGACGTCTTGCTGCTGCGGCTGGTGGGCGGCCTCACCGTCGACGGGGTGGCGGACACCCTGGGCAAGTCCTCGGGGGCGGTCAAGGCGCTCCAGCGCCGCGGCCTGGGCGCCCTACGCAGGATTCTCGAGCGGGAGGGCGTACCCCTGTGAGTGACGCCGGCGATTACGACACTGAGATGTTCCGACGCAACCACATCGACGACGCAGCCATCGAGGCGCTCCTCTCCGGCAATGGGGCCGACGAAGAGCTCGCTCCGCTGGCTGCGTTCGCCGAGGAACTGCGCAGCATGGCGGGCGGGCCGGTACCGGTTCCCCCGATGCAGCTGGCGGCGATGTTGGCTGAGGGTTTCTCCACCGAACAGGGCGACCTGGTGGTGACAGCAGCAAGCCACGTCCACGGGCCTGCGCCGCAGGCGGCCGGACCACCGAAGTGGCGGAAGAAAAAAATCGCTCTGGCAAGCTTCATCAGCGGGCTCAGTGTGGCCGCCAAGGCCGGGTTCGGCATCGGCACCGCGGCGGCCAGCGTGACCGCCGCCGGCGCGGCGG